>JANYIJ010000159.1 GCA_025362095.1 Gemmatimonadota bacterium
GTGAGGATTACCTGCGAGCGCGGAATCCAGTCGGCGCGCTCCGCGTGACAGAGGTGGCCGACGACCACCCAAGGGCTCCACGTCTCGGGGCCTTCGGTGGCGGCGATCCATTCAGGGCCAAGCTCAGCCAGCATCGCGCGCAGTGTCGCAGGAGTGCGTGCGAGAACGGCGGCGCCGTGAGTGAGTTCGAAGTGCATTGTTTCGTTGGTTAGCGTTACTCGTCGAGCACAGAAACGACGACCTCCGCTTGTCCCGCTTCGTCGTAGTGCACGCTCACCCGCCACGGCTGACAGCAGACCTCGCAGTCTTCCACGTATAACTGCTGCGGACCGCTGCCGGGATCGATTGCGATTTCGATTTCCTCCGCGCAATACGGACAGATGACGGTCGCTTCGGTCTGCGCGGTGCCGTCGCCTTCGGGGAACTCGTCGTCCAGATTTTCGTCGTCGTGTTTCACATTACATCATACACTCTCTGGCGGCGGTGGTCCCCGTCCATCTCTCACCACCCGACAGCCAGCCGCCATGATCCATTAGTCCGCTAGTTGTTGCCGCCCGCTTTCACCTCGATCCCGGAGTCTTTCAGCGCCTTGATCAGCGCCGGCAGCCCGTCGCTCACCACCTTGCTCACGCGGTCCACCTGCTTCTGCAGATCGGCAGGCAATGCCTGCAGAGTCTTCCTCTGCTCCTCGCTGACGGCGAACGAGATGTTCAGCATTTCGGTCAGCGAATTGAATTTCGCCTGCACGGTTGTCACCGCCTGGCTAGGCGGCAGCGCGTTCTGATCGTCGACCACTGGTGTCGCCAACGGCGCGCCCACTGCCGGCGGCCCGCCTCTGCCACCTCCACCGGCTCGGCCAGCTCCACCTCCTCCGCCCGGCGCGCCACCGCCGAATCCTCCGGGGCCCGCTCCCGGAGGCGCGCCGATCTGCGCGATGATCTCAGTCATTTCTTTCGCAAGCGCGCTGAGTTTCGCTTTCGCGTCCGGTGTCAGTTTCGACGCAGACGAATCCGCCACGCGACGCACTTCGGCAAATTTCCGCTGAGCCGTATCGGCCTGAGCCTGTTTCTCGCGCAGCGTTTTCTGGAACAACGCCACGTTCAGCCGGAACGCATAGAGCTGTTTGAGTTCCGCATCCGCGAGCGTGATCATCGGATCTTTCCGCAGCGTGAACGACTGCTCCACCACCGTCGGCGCTCCTTTCGCCGATGTCAGTGTGAGCCGCGCTTTGTAGGTGCCCGGAAGTGCAGGGAAGAGCGCGTCGCCGCCGCCTCGTCCACCACCGGGACCGCCCGCGCCGCCACCGCCGCCACCCGCGCCACCGGCGCCAGGCGCGCCGCCACGTCCGCCGCGTCCGCCGGCGACGACAGTTCCCGGCGGCAGCGTGTCAGTCACAACTCCCGTGAGCGGCGGTCCCGCGCGCATGTCCCAATACTGCCGGAACATCCCCGGCTTGTTGTTCGCCGCCATTTGCCTGATCACGGTTCCCGACGCATCGACAATTGAAATCGTCGCCTTCGCGTCGGCCGGAATGTCGTTCAGCAGATACGCGATGCGTGCGCCAAGTTCCGGATTCTGGCCGGTGAATCCGCTCGTGCCCATGCCCGAGCTGCGCGTGGCGTTCGGCTGAATCTCGAGTTCATCGCGAATCGGAAACATGAACGCGACCTGCGTCTGCTTCGCCTGCGCGAAATGCTCCAGCGGCGCGAGATCGTCGAGAATGAAAATTCCGCGACCATGCGTTCCCACGACGAGATCGTTCCAGCGCGCCTGAATCTGCAAATCGTGAACCGGCACGCCAGGAATTCCACTCTTGAGCTGCGTCCAGTGCGCGCCGCCGTCGACCGTGAAGTACACGCCGAACTCCGTGCCGACGAACAAAAGGTTCGGCTGCCGCGGATGTTCGCGAATCACCTGCACACTGCCGCCATCGGGAAGATCCGAAGCGATCGACGTCCACGTTTTGCCGAAGTCCGTGCTCTTCAGCACGTACGGCTTGAAGTCATTGCTGCGATGACCGTCGAACGTCGCGTAGATCGTGCCTTCGTTCGCCTTCGAAAAAATCACGCGGCTCACGTACGATGTATCCGGCACACCGGGAAAGTGATCGGTCTTCGACCATGTTTTCCCCCTGTCGCGCGTGACCTGAATCAGTCCGTCGTCTGTTCCCACTACGAGCACGCCGGCCTTCAGCGGCGATTCATCGACACTCGAGATGTTGCTGAATTCCGCCGTGCCTTCGTTGCGGCCGAGTACGGCGGAATCGGGAACGCCGCCGCGCAGCGGAAGTTTGTTCCGATCTATACCGCGCGTGAGATCCGGAGAAATGGTTACCCAGCTGTCGCCGCGATCCGGACTTCTGAACAAATAATTCGCGGCCATGTACAGCGTCTTCGCATCATGTCGCGACGGCACGATCGGCGCGCTCCAGTTAAATCGGTGTGTTTCTTTGTCTTTCGGCACGGGCTTGATGTTCTTCGCCTGCCCGGTGCGCTGGTCGTAGCGCACCACGCCGCCGCCCTGCATCTCGGCGTACACGAGGTTGTAATCCCACGGATCCGGCACCGCGTAAAAACCATCGCCGCCGTGCATGCGGAACCAGTCGGCGTTCGTCGGGCCGAACGTGTTGCGCGTGCGGCTCGGACCGCCCCACTGCTGATTGTCCTGCAGTCCGCCGTACACGTTGTAGAACGGAAGCGCGTCGTCGACAGCAACAGCGTAGAATTGCGCAGCAACGATATTTTCGACGTGACTCCATGTGCGGCCGTGATCCCAGGAAATATTCAGCCCGCCGTCGGTGCCGAGGATCATCTGCTCCGGCGTCTCCGGATTGAACCAGAGCGCGTGGTGATCGCCGTGCACACCGTTGCCCTGCGCGAAGTTTGCCCACGTCTTTCCGCCGTCGAACGATTCGCGTGACGTGGCGCTGAGGCTGACGACATGTTCGGGATCGCTGGGATCGCAGCGCACCTGGCTGTAATACCACGCCGTTCCGTTCACGCCGTTCACCTGACGCCAGGTGGACCCGGTGTCGTCGGAGCGGTAGATGCCGTTGGCCGCGCCCTTCGCGTGAATTACAGAGTACAGCGTCGATGGTTTCGAGCGGCACACGGCGAGACCGATGCGGCCGAGCTCGCCGGTTGGAAGTCCGCCTCCGAGCTGTGTCCACGTGCGGCCCGCGTCGCGCGTTTTCCAGATTCCGCTCTCGGGGCCAGCTGGAAGAAATCCGTACTCGCGGCGTTCACGCTCGAGCGACGCGGCATAGAGCACGTCGGGGTTCAGCGGATCCATCACGAGTTCGGTGAACCCGGTGTTGGCGCTGATATTCTTCGTGTTCGTCCAGGTCTTGCCGCCGTCAGTCGTTTTGAAGAGTCCGCGCTCGCCGCCGCTCGACCAGAGCGGGCCCATCGCGGCGACATACACGACATTCGGATCACGCGGGTCGACGACGATTCTTCCGATGTGCTGCGACTTGGGCAGCATGGCGCCCGACCATGTTCTGCCGCCGTCGGACGATTTGTACACGCCGGTGCCCCATGACGAGCTGCGCATGTTGTTCGCTTCGCCGGTGCCCACCCAGACGACATCCGAATTCGACGGCGAGACGGCAACCGCGCCGATGGATCCCGTGCGAACGGAATCGAACACCGAGGTCCAACTGGTGCCAGCGTTCGTCGACTTGAATATTCCGCCGGTGGCGGCAGCTATATAGATGACGGTGCCGAGCCGTCCGCCTCGAACGGCTTTCGGATTTTCAGCCACGGCGATATCGGCGATTCGTCCGCCCATCGACGCCGGGCCGATCGAGCGGAACGTCAGCGCGCGAACGAGCATCGAGTCGGGGAGAGGCGACGCCTTTTGCGCGTGGGCCGGCATG
>JANYIJ010000198.1 GCA_025362095.1 Gemmatimonadota bacterium
CACACGCCGCTCGACTCGGGCTGATGCGACGCGAGCCACGCGGCCACTCGATCCATCTCGGGCACGTCCTCGGTGCGCGAAATCTCCCACCGTTTGGTCCAGCCGGCGATCTGTCGCGCGATGTAGCCGTCTGGTTTTCCAAGCGCGGCAATCGCCGGATCCGATGCGGTCACCGAGTGAATCGCTGCGAACGTCTCCACGAACGATTCGCTGAGTCGACGCATGACATCCGGAGATGGTGCGACACCACCGGTGCCGCGGAGGATCAACCCGCGCACGCGCTCCATCAGATAAAACGGCACGCCGATCACTTCAGTGCTTTCGCAGAGTGCAATCGGGCGCGGCGCAGGAATGGAGCGCGTCGCCAGCGCCGAAAGAATTCGAAACTCGCGCGCCATATCGTGCGCAGGACCCTTCCCGACTCCGGCCGGCGGACGGCGCAGCACGAACTCGCCGCGATCGGACTTAAGCAGATAGGTGAGATTGGAAAAACCGCCGGGGAATTGTTCGACGGCATTCACGACGCCGACTTCCGCTGCGTTTTCCGCGATCCACGTGTTCAGCGCACCCAGCTCGATCTCTTCGCCCGCGCGCACCGGCCGCGTTTCGCTCACGAGCTCTTGAGGCCGAACCCCTTGAGGATGCGTTTCGCGACGGCCGACTTGTGCACTTCATCCGGTCCGTCGTAAATCCGCGCGCCGCGCTCATGCCGATACCAGTACGCGAGCGGCGTGTAGTCGGTCATGCCGAGCGAGCCGTGAACCTGCAGTGCGCGGTCGAGCACGCGCTGAAGCACACCGGCCACGTGAAACTTGATCAGTGAAATGCGGTCGCGCGCAGCGTGTGCGCCGACGGTCTCGATTTGTTTCGCGGTATCGAGCACCAGCAGTCGCGCCGCGTCGATCTCCGCGCGCGACTCCGCGATCCAATGCTGCACCGCCTGCTGCTCACCCAACGCATGACCGGGCGATAGTTCGCGACTCACCGCCCGTTCGCACATCAGCCGGAATGCGCGTTCGCAGATTCCGATCCACCGCATGCAATGGTGGATGCGCCCCGGTCCGAGCCGTTCCTGCGCGAGCGCGAAACCCGCGCCTTCCGCACCGATGCGATTTGCAACCGGCACGCGAACATTCGTGAACCGCAGCTCCGCGTGACTCGAGTAGCCGCTGCCAAGGTCGCCCATCACAGGGATGTTGCGCACCAGCTCCAAACCCGGGGCGTCCATCGGCACGATGATCTGGCTCGCGCGCTCGTGCGGTTTCGCACCTGGTGCGGTCACGGCCATCACTATCGTGAATGCCGCGCCGTCCGCACTCGACGTGAACCACTTGTGCCCGTCGATCACATAGTCATTTCCGTCGCGCCGCGCGGTCGTCGCCATCCAGACGGGATTCGATCCCGCGAACTCCGGTTCGGTCATGGCGAAGCAGCTGCGAATCTCGCCGCGCGAGAGCGGACCCAGCCACGCTTTCTTCTGCTCGGCGCTTCCATGAGAATGGAGCAGCTCGCAGTTCCCGATATCCGGCGCCTGCGCGTTGAACAGATAGTGGCCTATCGGCGTCTCGCCGAGCAGCGCCGAAATGTGAGCGAACTCTGTAAGTGAGAGTCCGCGCCCGCCGAGCTCCGTTGGAAGATGCGGAGCCCAGAGCTTGAGCCGCTTCACCTCCGCCCGCAGTTCGTTTAGCTGCGGTTCAATCTCGTTAAACGGACGCGACAGGAATTCGCGCTCCACCGGGAGCGCGCGTTCATCAATGAACGAACGAATGACGGCGAGCAGCTCGCTCATTTGATCGGCCTACTTCTTCGCCGCCCGCGCCTTGTCGACGATCTCCTTCACTTCTCGCATCAGCTGCGGACCGTTGTACGGAATGCCGTCCTTGATGATCCACTCGGAGCCCATCGTGCGGACTTCCTTGCCGTCGCGAATCGCGCCCGTGCCGCCGGCGTAGAGAACCTTAATGTTCTCCAGCGGGTTGCCATCGACCACTATGAGATCGGCGGTCCAGCCGATCTTGATTCTGCCGAGCTTGTCTTCCTGGCCGAGGATCTTCGCGTTGTTGCCGGTGCAGTGCTGGATGATCTTGATCGGGTTGAAGCCCGCTTCCTGGTGCAGCTCCATCTCGCGCGTCAGGCCGAAACCGTACATCTCGTAGATGAACCCGGCGTCGTCGCCGCAGCCGATCGTGCCGCCCTTGCGTTCGAACTCGCGGAGCGCGGCCATCCAGATGCGGTAGTTCTCCTTCCAGTACGCTTCGTCGGTGCTGCTCCAGCCGATGAAATACGAACCGTGATTCGATGGATCAGGCTTGAAATAATTCTCGAGCGAGGGATGCAGGTAATCGCGGAACCAGGGCTGCGTCTGCGCGCGCTGCAAATCTCGGCTCGCTTCATAAATATCCATCGTCGGAACCCACGCGACGTTCGCGCGAACCATCGATGCGAGCACCGAGTCGAGCAGCTTGGGATCTGCCTCACGCCAAAGACGCCCGGCCCAGCGGAAACGATCCGTTTCGTTCAGATAGTTGTATTCGCTCGGAAAGTGCTGGCGGCCGTCGGGAATCGCGGCATCGGGAATTCCGTACCAGTGCTCGATGCTGGTCGTGCCGAACTTGATGTCGTCCCACGCGTTGGTTTCTTCAACTCCAACATGGTGCGCGATGCGCAACCCGACCTTGTGCGCTTCGTCTTCCATCGCCTGCATGATGTCACGTTCGATTCCGAGAATCTTGATGCCGTCGGCACCGAGTTTTTTCAGCGACTGCACGCGCGCGCGCGCTTCGGCCGGCGTGTGGATCGGAACGCCGCGATCGAACATCGGGTACGCGAAGATGCGCGGTCCAACAATTTCGCCGCGCGCGGACTTGTCGCGAAGCTCGATAATGCCGGCGTCGGATTCGGGGCCGAC
>JANYIJ010000200.1 GCA_025362095.1 Gemmatimonadota bacterium
GACGAACCAGCTCGTCACCCGCTACGAGCTGCCGCCGGAGACCACCGTCAACCTCTGGAATACTCAGAAGGAGTTCGAGCGCCGCCGCACCGAAATCTACAGCTCGGGCTCAGGCCTGACCCCGGAGCAGCGCACGCAACAGCTCACCGCCCTGCAACAGGAAGCGATCACCAGGGTCACCCCTCTCCTCGGCAACTCGAACCGGTTGACCGCTTACAAACAATACGGCGGTTCATGGATCGATTCGCTGGTGCCCCGCCCGCAACCGAAACAGTAAACGCCAGCGCGCAATTCACTCTCGGGAGAAAATCCGCGGAACGATGGTATCGAGCACCGGGAACCAAGTGTCCACCGCCGGCAGTATTTTCTCATGCAGTAAAACGATCGCCTAAATCAGTGGGAAGATGAGTTCCCAGAAAAAATCGCCACGAGTAGCATCAACCGCGCGCGTGGTCGCTGGGAAGATGGGCGTAGGGCATCAGCGAACCGCAAATGTGCGCGACGCTGGGGCACCCGACTAACGAATTGGCAGACTTTGATTGCGTGTCAGCCAGAGAAAATCTTGCTTGGCCTTGGTTGGCCTTGCGACCTACCTACTGAGCCTCGCAAAATACGGTGACGCAAAACTCCGGGGTAGGGCGGGCTTCAGCCCGCCTTCGGCACCCTGAAAGGCGGACTGAAGTCCGCCCTGCTTTCAAGGCCCGCGTCACGCTATTTTACGAGGCTCAGTAGATTCTTCGTTCAGCCCATTTTCAGCATGCTTATACGGCCCCAAAATCCTCGCGCGTGCATTGTCCACCGGCACGCAATTCGGCCCAACGAAGATTTGTTGGCAGTATCATCCCAGAAGCAGTCGTCATTCTGAGATCGCTAGCTGGTGCATCGCATTCGACTTACTGGCATCCAGCCACACGCTCCGAAAACGCATCGAAACCGGGGGTCTTGGATTTTCCTTCAATTATCAAGTATGCGACCCGGCAACCGGAGCCAAGCATCCGCTGCATTTTGCAATTGGGTATGGTGATCGCAGCAATCGCGCTGCTGATTTTTCATCTATTGGCGAAACTCTCAAGTTGGCGCTCACAACGCCGGAAAGAAATCTGCTCAGTGCCTTTCCGAAATTGTTCGAATCTAATCTCAGAACCGTCCTCTTAGCCGCGACATCACGAGCGACGATGACTTCCGTAGGCGGCGCAACATCCCGACTGTTTGATTCCTTCGACGCCACGAGAGCAGCTACACTCGCGAGCTCACCGGCAGCGATCTTTATCGGCTACCTGACCTGCAATGTTGCGAATGAGTGTTTTTCTCCAACGGAAGGTCGCGTGGTCCGCAATTCAACAACCGGCCCATATCGAGTGCTAGACGTTATACGACGACTAGAAACCGGCGCGCCGCTAGGTGATCGCAAGTCCAACTCTTTCGGAGTGTCGCTTGTTGACTGTAGAAATGACACTGCGGTCAGAGTCCGCATTCTACCAAACGAAACACGTGGAGCCAAAGATTTGGACTATGAGCGAATGAATCGCTGACAGCTCCGCTGCCATCGACGCCTCACTCGCCGAGAAGTGCTGAGAACAAAAACGAAATGAAGGTCGACGACATAATCAGCTATCACGAAATAACGGCCGAGGAAAAAGGCAGCCTGCAGCAGGGAATGAATTTTCGCCCTGATCGAAAATATTCTATCCTCCTGATGTCCGTCAGTGACGGAGCGCATTACGATGACGTGATCGACGAACAGGCGGGCCTATTAATCTACGAGGGGCACAATGAGGATCGAAAGAAAGGCGGCGCTGATCCACGAACGCTAGATCAACCATTACTGACTCCGCTGGCACTTGGACTCAAAATGGGAAATTTTTTCAGGCCGCGCTCAACTATCGCGCGGGAATCCGGGAAAAACCTGAGCTGGTTCGGGTCTATGAGAAAATTCGGAAGAACATCTGGTGCAACAAAGGCTACTTCGAGTTGGTCAACGCTGCCCACTTGCAAGCCGGCCAAAGAAAGGTTTTCAAACTTCATCTTCGTCCCGTCGAAAAAAAGCCATGGCATGGCACAAGAGAGATTGCCCACCATCGGATTATTCCGTCCGCCGTGAAGATAGATGTTTGGAAGCGCGATCAGGGGAAATGCGCCATTTGCGGCGCGGAAAAAAATCTCCACTTTGACCACATCATTCCTTTCTCAAAAGGTGGTAGCAGTATTACCACCGAGAACATTCGGTTACTCTGCCTGAAGCACAATCTTGAGAAGTCCAATAAGATTATCTCCATCCTTCCTTGGCTTTGCGGCACCTCTGCCGCCCTTATGTCGACGGATTCACTGGGTTAAGGAGAGTCACATCGCCTCTTGCGCTATAACTTGTCACATCAGCGACGAGATCGGGCCCTTGGCACTTTCATCCCGGCCACGCTTACCGTGGATATAAAGGAAGACACCATCGCACGCCTCTGTAATCGCCAGCTGCACCGAATGCACGTCCGCCAGAATGGGCACAAAAAAAACCGCCGCGGGGAAATCCCGGGACGGTTCGAGAATTGAAACGGACTGAGCTTAGGAAACGTGACCCGAGACGAGCTTGGTCATCTCGAACATCGACACGGTCTTCTTGCCGCCGAAGACCGGCTTCAGCTTGTCGTCCGCATTGATGTTGGTCCGGACCTTCTTGTCCTGGAGACCGTTCTTCTTGATGTAGGCCCAGATCTTCTTCGTGAGTTCAGTGCGCGGCATCGGGGACGATCCCACGACGGCGCCGAGCACGGCGTCGGGCTGCACGGGTTTCATGAACGCTGCGTTCGGCTTCCGCTTGCCGGCCTTCTTCGCCTTTTTCGCGGGTGCCTTCTTTGCCTTTTTCTTGGCGGCCATCGACGAGTCTCCTCGATAGGAATGTGTGAAACCATCCGACATTCACTCTAAGAACATCGGTCCGACCACTCGAAAGTAAGTCCGCTCTCTGAGAGCGCAAGAGGGTGTTCCCCTCTGAAAAGTTTGCGGCGCGTTCGCCGCCTCACTGCGCGGGTGGCAGCAGCGTCGAGAGAAGCGCCATCATTTTCAGGTCGAACGGGTCGGCTGATGTGTCGTCCTCCGCCACTTCTTCGCGCTCGTGCGGCGTCTCCAAAACGAGCGAAATCCCCTCTGTACGAGGGTCCGCGAGCAGCCAGCGAAACGGCTCCACGCCGATCTCGCCTTCGCCGATCAGCGCATGCCTGTCCTTGTTCGATCCGAAGGGGTGCTTGCTGTCGTTCAGGTGGAAGAATCCGGGCCGCTCGCCGATTGCCTGCTCGAACGAATCGAGCACTGCGCGCTGTGCCGCCGCGCTGCTCCCGATGTCGTGCCCGCTCGCAAAAAGATGGCAGCTGTCGAGTCCATATCCCGTGCGATGGCGCAGTTCCTTCGGCACGCGCGCGAGCATTCGCGCGATTTCCGCTGCTGATCTTCCCATCGTTTTTCCTGCGCCAGCCGTGTTCTCGATCAGCACGCGCGTTCCGCTCGCCTCCTCTGGAACGGTCTCGAGCGCGTGGCGGATCGCGTCACCCACACGGTCGCACGCCTCGCCCGGATCGCCATCGCCTGCGGAGCCGGGATGAAAGCAGCACGCGCCAACACCGAGCGCGGTCGAGCGCTCCAGCTCGCGGGCGAGGCCCGCTTTGGCACGCGATGCTTTTTCCTCCTCTGCCGACGCGGTGTTCAGCACGTACGCGCCATGCACCATCACGCGCGCCGGCTTAATTCCAGCGGCGTCGAGCGCTTCGCGGAACTTCGCGGCGCGCTCCGGCTTGATGCGCACTTTCTCGTTGTAGTACGTCGGCACCGCGGTGAAGAGCTGGAGCGCCTGCATCTGCGCGGCGCCAGCGCGCCGCACCGCCATCACCGGCCCGCCAGCATCGGCCGGATGCGAGCCGAGAAACCGTGCGCTCACGGCCGCATCGGCGGCTTATCACCGGGGTTGATATCGATCATTCGCGCAGCGCCCAGGTACTCGACGCTCTTCGGGTTGTTCAATTGCCGCAGCCGCTTCACGACATCGGCGATCCGCCGCGCCATCTGCGCGATCGTCACCAACGATTCCTCCTTCTCCTCATCGGTCAGCATCTTCGCCTCGATGAGCGCCGTGTTCGAGAGCAGCGCGGCGAGCGGATTATTGATTTCGTGCTGCAGCGCCAGAGAAGTCTCCCCGATGCCGGCGAGATACTGCGCTTTGCGCAATTTCTCCTCCGCGCTCCGTCGCGCCGCGTTCACTTCGATCCGCCGTTCAGCGATGCGCAGCCGCGCCATCAGGTTGTCCGGCGTCACCGGTTTCGACATGTAGTCGTCGGCGCCGGCGTCGAGCACGGCCGTGAGATCTTCAGTCTTGTCGCGCGCGGTGATGACGAGAATGAAGGCCTCGTCGCCGCGATCCGACGAGCGGATCCGGCGGCAGAGTTCGAGCCCGTCCATCTTCGGCATTTCCCAGTCGAGAATCAGCATCGGCACGGGGCTCGTGACGTACGACTCCCATGCTTGCTCACCGTCGGCGGCGGCGAACGCGACCGTGTGACCTGCCTGCTCCACCATTTTGGAGAGCAGGAGGCGCATCGTCGGATCGTCATCTGCGAGAAGCAGGTTCATTCCCACCGACCGGATTTCACGACCATTGCGGATGTGCCACCGCTGCGATTTGTCTCGAGCCACGCGACCGCCACACGGTGGCCATGAATTGCCACCGACGGCCGCGAAGCCTGCACCGTGGAGGGAGAAACCTCCACCCGTGACTCAAAAATGTGGCCTGTTGTGCGTGAGAGCGCGAGCCACAATTGGGGCGTCGTCGAGTTCGGATCGATGAACGCGACCGCGATCGTATCTCCGTTGCAAGCAACCGCAGAAGGCGTCGCGCGCTCGCCGTACACGATCGGAACCGGTGTGTGGAACATCTCGCCACCGCCCATCGAGTGCGTAAAAAATATACCGGGCCCCTCGGCGGCCACCATGAAATACACGAGGTGCACGTAACCATTTGCCGAGTCCGCAGCGATGAAGGGCGCCTGCCGATTGCAGCCGGTGCGGCCGTGATCGGTGGAGTCCGCGATTTCCGCGCCGCGCCAGGTGCGTCCGCCGTCGGCGGACCGCGCGACCACCAGCAGCGCCGTGCTGTCCGCGCGCGGCGCCCACCAGGCGGCGTACGCGGTGTCGCTGCGCGCACGGGTCGCTACGAGGGAGCCGGCGCACTGCTGCGTGCCCGAGGGCATCACGGGCGGCGTCCACGCCGCGGTGAAGCCGGGAACGTCGCGGTCTCGAAGGATCATTCTCGCACCGTCGGGAAGCGGCCTGATCAGACGAGTCTCCTGCTCCCATTTCACGGGATCGGGAGCGCAGGCGCCGAGCGCAAGGCAACCGGCGATTAGTAGGGCGCGGGACATCACGGGAGAATAGTATATCTTTCACCATCTTCGATTCGTCCCCGACTCCCGACTCCTGCCATGTCAAGCGCCCCCTTCGACGGAAACCGCCGCCTCCCGCCGCTCTTCAACGAGCCCATTCGGTCGTACGCACCCGGCTCGCCGGAACGCGCCGCGCTAAAAGCGCGTCTCGCGGCGATGGAAAAAGAATGTCCGGAAATTCCGCTCGTGATCGGCGGAAAGGAAATCCGGACGGGCGACATCGCAAAAGCCACGTCGCCGCACAAACACGGCCATGTCACCGCGACATGGCACAGGGCGCGCCCCGAAGATGTGAAGGCCGCCATCAAATCCAATGCCGATGCACAGCGCGACTGGTCCACTTGGCGCTGGGAAGATCGCGCCGCGATCCTCCTCAAGGCCGCCGAACTGCTCGCCACCACGTGGCGTCCCACGATGGCCGCGGCGACCATGCTCGGCCAGTCGAAGACGGCGTTTCAGGCGGAGATCGACGCGACCTGCGAGCTCATTGATTTCTGGCGCCTGAACGTCGCGTTCGCGGGTGAGCTCTACAACGAGCAGCCGATGTCGTCGGCGGGAATGTGGAATCAGACCGATCTGCGCGGACTCGAAGGCTTCGTCTACGCGGTGACGCCGTTCAACTTCACGGCGATCGGCGGAAATCTCCCCACGGCGCCGGCGCTGATGGGCGGCACGGCACTCTGGAAACCGTCGAACGCCGCGATTCTGTCATCCTATTACACGATGAAGTTGCTGATCGAAGCGGGCATGCCGCCGGGGGTGATCAACTTCGTCCCCGGCGATGCGGTGATGATTTCCGAGGTCGCGCTGAACCATCCCGACCTCGGCGGAATCCACTTTACGGGCAGCACGTCAGTCTTTCAGTCGATGTGGAAGACCGTCGGCAACAACATCGCGAACTACAAATCGTATCCGCGCATCGTCGGCGAGACCGGCGGAAAGGACTTCATCATCGCGCACCCGTCTGCTGACGTCGCAGGACTCGCGACGGCGATCGTGCGCGGCGGATTCGAGTATCAGGGACAGAAGTGCTCCGCGGCGAGCCGCGTTTATATCCCGAAGTCGCTCTGGCCCGAGGTGCGCGACCGCGTCATCGCGATGATCAAGGACATCAAAGTCGGCGACGTGAACAACTTCAAGAACTTCATGGGCGCCGTGATCGACAAGAAGGCGCACGATCGCATCACCGGATATCTCGCCGACGGAAAGAAGAACGCGAAGATCCTCGCCGGGGGCGTCGCGAACGGCGAGACCGGGTGGTTCGTCGAGCCGACTTTCATCCAGACGGAAGATCCGGCGTACCGTCTCATGTGCGAAGAAATCTTTGGCCCGGTTGTGACCGCTTACGTCTACGACGACGCGAAGTGGACGGAAACCTTGAAGATCGTCGATTCCACTTCTCCGTACGCGCTGACTGGCGCGGTGTTCTCCCGCGACCGCGCGGCGATTCACGAAGCCCACACGATTTTGCGCAACGCGGCCGGAAACTTCTACGTGAACGACAAGCCGACCGGCGCGATCGTCGGACAGCAGCCGTTCGGGGGCGCGCGCGCCTCGGGCACGAACGACAAGGCCGGATCGAAGATGAACCTCATGCGCTGGGCGAACGCACGAACGATCAAGGAAACGTTCGTGCCCGCGACCGAACATCACTATCCGTTCATGGATGCCGAGTAACCACAAGTTCGTCACGCTCGACGTTTTCACGGCGACCGCGTTCGGCGGGAACCAGCTCGCGGTCTTCCCCGAGGCGAGCGGGATTCCGGAGGATGCGCTGCTCAACATCACGCGCGAATTCAATTTCGCCGAGGTGACGTTCTGCTATCCGCCGGCGAATTCGGCCAACACGAAGCGCGTGCGAATCTTCACACCCGCCCGTGAGATTCCGTTCGCCGGCCATCCAACGGTCGGCACGGCGATCGCGCTCGTCGAGCTTGGCCTGGCAGGTCCGGCGACCGGCGGCGAGTCGAAACTCGTGCTCGAAGAGGGCGTCGGCCCGATCCCCGTGACGGTGAAGAAAACGGCGGGCGCACCGGCGTTCGCGCAATTCTCCACTGCAAAACTCGCCGAGGTCGGACCGGCCACGCCGAGCCGCGGCGTGCTGGCCGAGATTCTCTCGATCGACGCTGAAGACATTCTCGCGACGCCAATGGCGCCGCAGAATGTGTCGTGCGGTCTGCCGTTCTTGATCGTGCCGCTGCGCTCGGTCGATGCCGTGAGCCGGTCACGTGTGCGGATGGACAAGTGGGAGACGACACTCAAGTCCGCGTGGGCACCCGACATTTTTCTGTTCGCCAAGAAACCGGAGGGCGGCGATGCGCATTATCACGCCCGCATGTACGGCCCCGGAGTGAATGTCCCTGAAGATCCCGCCACGGGTTCTGCGAACGCTTGTCTCGCCGGCTATCTGGGCGCGCGCGCCGCGCAGAAGGACGGCACGCTGGTGTGGACCGTCGATCAGGGCGTCGAGATGGGACGTCCGAGCCGCATTGAGATTGAGGCCGATAAATCGGCGGGCGCGGTCACCGCGATTCGCGTCGGAGGAAGTGCGGTGATGATGACGGAAGGGTCGCTCACCGTCTGAAACCCGGACTTCGCCGCGGGTATCCGCGGAAACTCGCGGCAAAAAAGTTGTTTTATCTCTCGTCGAGTCTAAGCGCGTTGAGTTCGATCGAACGGCGTCCCGGCAGCGATCCGTCGAACGCGCGCATGCCCGGATGCCAGATCTCCGTGCGGTCGCGCCCGTTTCGCTTCGCGACGTACAGCGCTTCGTCGGCGCGCGCGATCAGGACCTGCGCGATTTGATCATTGCGCGCGATATCCGACGCGATCCCGATGCTGATCGTGATCGCGCGCTCGACGCCGACAGCCTTGAATCCGCGCGTGCGAAAGGCGTGCTGGATTCGATCCGCGAGAATCTGCGCGCCTTCCTGCGCGGTGTCGGGTGCGAGAATCTCGAACTCCTCGCCGCCGTAGCGCGCGACCACGTCGCCGAGTCGCGCCGTTTCGCGCAGCAGCAGTCCCATTTCGCGCAGCACTTCGTCGCCCGTGAGATGACCGTACTCGTCGTTGATGCGCTTGAAGTGGTCGACGTCGAGCGCGAGCACGGACATCGGATGGCTGCCGCGCATCGCGCGCGAAACTTCACGCGTCGCGAGCTGATCGAACCCGCGCCGGTTGAAGCACCCGCTGAGCGGATCCGTGAGCACGATCGTTTCGAGGTGCCCGCGCATTCTGTTGTACGCGCGTCCCACGACCGTGATTGCGTCGGGCATTTTGTCGGCCGTCTCGTCGTACTCGAGCGAGAAGTCGCCTTCCTGAGCTTTCTCGAACACCTGCACGATGCGGCGAAGGCGATTCGCGATGTGTCCCTGCAGCAGCACGAACAAGAGCGTGCCAACCATGAACAGCGACAGATCCCAAAAGCGCTCGGCGACGTCGGGCATCATCCCGTGATTCGCCGCCGCCAGCACGGCCACCGCGAAAAACACCGTGACGCAAGCGAGGTTGTAGAGGGTGGCGCGCTGGCCGAAATACAACTGTGTGAACTGCACGGGGAAAATCGCGATGATCAAGCAGCGCGAGTACTCCGATGGCGGCGTGACCACATATGCCGCGCCGAACAGCAGCGCCATGTCGGCGACGACCGCGAGGATCACCGCGTCCTGTCCCGCAGTGCCGCGGCGCGCGAGGAGCGCGAGCATCAGCTGCACGAAAATTAAGTAGACAGCGATCAGTCCTGCGCCCACGAGCAGCGCCGGATGCGCGCCCATCGATCTGGCGACCACGGAATCGGAGTGGAGGACGCCGGTCCACTTGAGCGCGATCGTGCCGAACCCGACGAGCAGCACGAAGACGCACCGAAATTTCCCCTGCCATTGGAGAATCTCGGCATTGGAAAGGTCTCCGCTTGCAGGCACGGCCTGAGGGGCGGGAGCGGGGTTCACGACAGGAATTCCACTTGATCAATGGACGCGGATGCCCTTCCCCTCGCAACCCTGGCGGCGCGCCCGGCGCGCGCCGCCGTCTCCTTATCCTCGCTCGTCGCCTAAAACTTCGCTTCCAGATAGCTGTCGAACCGCCACTGCTTCGACGGATACAGCCCTCTCGAAAGGTCAAAGCGCAGGAGCCCGTCGAGCAGCGACCAGCCCACGCCCGCTCCTGAAAGGGGACGGCCGGGCATGTTCCACGACGCGCGCGGTCCAGCCCAGCCGACGTCGCCGAACACGATGAAGCGCGATCCCGGATCGTTGGTGCCCAGCTCTGCGCGTCCGAGCCAGAACGCCTCGCCGCTCGCCGTGAGCGCAGTCTGGCCCCGCACCGTTTGCAGACCGCCGAGATAGAACATCCGCTGCACCGGCAGCGTGCCGCCGGAGTAGCCGCCGCTCACCGTGAGCGCGCCGGCGAGTTTGTTGCCTATCGAATGCGAAATTGTTTCATCGACCAGTCCGCGCGCGTACGAGAAGTCACCGCCCGCGCCCTCGAGGCGCACGTCGCTCAGCAAACGGAAGCCGTCCGGATCGAGCCCCACGCTCGAATGCAGGCGCAGCGCGCCGCCGAACTGCTTCGCAGCCTGCGCCGCAGGATTCTCGATGAATCGGGAATCGTTTCCGCCGCCGAACAGTGTCCAGCGTGAGTTCACATCCGCCTTCCACTGCTGTTCCGCAAACAGACGCCACTCGAGCGTGCCCCACTTCGGCGTCGTTCCGGAAACCTCTGCGCCCCACGTGCGATAGTACGCGCCCTCGTCGCGGCCATAGAGCAGCGACGCGAGCGACGCGCCAAACGAAAGCGGCGTGCCGAAGTCCGTCATCACCTCGAGCCGACGGTACACCGTGCCTTGAATCGTGCTGCGGCCGTTCGTGCGCGACAGCGAGAGCTCGCCGTTGAGCTGTTTGTCGGCCCACGACGCGCGCGGAACGAGCGTGGCGGTGTACCCGGCGCCGAGCGCGCTCGTGATCGACACGCCAGTGCCAAGTCCTTCCACTCTGTTGTAGCGAGTCTTGGAAAGTCCCCATTCGATTTTCGGAGCCTGCGGACCCCACGCCGGCTGCAATCCAAATGAGAGCGCTTTCACCAGAAGATCACGCTCCGCGCCGCCGAATACTTCATCGCCCTTGTCGTAGATCGACGGTGGAAGATCCGGTGAGTTCGCGAGCTTGGCCGAGTCGCACGGAATCCGCGTGGCAACAGAAAGCGTTCCCTCGTATCTGCGCTGAATCGTGCTGTACATGCCGGTCGCGGCGCAGTCCTTCTCGCGTTGCGCCGAGATTTCTTTTCCGCGTTTGCGAACCGCCTCGCGCACGAGCGAATCGCGCAGCGTGCGGTCCGTCTTCGCGCTGTCGAGGCTGTCGCGCAGCGCGGCCACCACGGAGGTCACTCGCGGCGGAATCGGCAGCGGCGCGAGAAGTTCATTGACGCTCGCGTATTTGAACTTCTGCTCCACCGTGACCGGCACCTTGATGAACATCACCTGCGCCTGCCCCTCGAGCGCCTGTGTGCGCGGCAGCCAGAAGCGCTGGTTATAGAGACCGTATTCCATCGTGATCGCGGAAATGTCGACCTTGAGCGGGTTGACGATCGCTTTCACCATCGCCGGCGGCTCGTCCTCGTTGTTGTTGCCGCTCCTGCGGCCGATCTGCACGCGCCCGCCGCGGCCTCCCCGCCCGCGTCCTGCGTTCGCGGTCGTGTCGATGGAGCGGCCCTCGGCCTTCGCTGCGCTGTCACGCGCGGCGCGGTCCGCCTTTTGAATCGCATTTTCGTCCTTTACCTCCGTCCACACATCCATCGGCATCGAAATCCGGTACACCGCGCGTACGAGATGCGCGGTCGCCTCATCGAACCAGAACGAGCCGACGCTCAAATTCCACTTGGGCCAGCGCGCTTCGATCTTCAGCTCACGCAGCACAATCTTTTTGTCGTCGGGCAGCGTCATGATCACCGAGTCGCCCGTCTGGTACGTGTAGTACGCTTCGGCGCCTTCGGCGATCGGGTGCACGAACTGCGCTTCGTCCACTTCTGACTGCGCGAGCCCGCCGCCGATCCACAGATCGTTGCGGCCCGGATAGTACGGAATCGGCGACATTCCCTGAATGTTCACGCCGTTCGACGCGCCGGCCTGAGCGTCTTTCTGCTTGCCCGCAATTGGCACCACCGCGCGAGCGCCTCTCACTTCCACGAGCGCGCCGCGCCCTTTCTCCCACTGCACACGCGACGCTTCCTCGGCGCGCATCGCGAGCCGGTCGCGGCCGAACGCCTTGAAGCCCAGGCCGACGGAGACGCGCTGGTAGGTGGTCGCGTCGTAACTCGCCAGCGCCGAGTCCTGCTTGAGCCGCGCGGCGCGCGCGCGGAGCAGCAAACTTTTGGCGGCCGCGTCCTTGAACGCGCTCACGCGCATGGCGTCGGTGAGCGGAATGCGATGAAAGGTCTGCGGCCGGCGCGGCGGTGCGCCCGCCTCAAACTGCGCCTCCCGCTCCGCACGCTGCTGCTTCTCTCGCGTCCGCTGCGCCGAGTCGGAACCGATGCTAATGCTCGCCTGCACCTGAAAGGCGATCGCAATCGGAATCAGAACCATCATCGGCAGTGTCTCCTCGAGTTGTTACCCGTAACGTGCATTTGATACGGAAAGACTGGCATTCTGGTTTCGTACCCCACTAACGTACCCCGCATGCCTCCTGCCCTTGTCGTCCGCGCTCTTCATAAGTCCTATGGCGATGTCCTCGCCGTCGACGGCCTCGATCTCGAGGTCGGCGCCCAGGAGTGCTTCGGCCTCCTCGGCCCCAACGGCGCCGGCAAGACTTCGACCATCGAGATTTGTGAAGGGTTGGTAGACCGCGATTCCGGCGACGTCGAGATGCTCGGCCGCACCTGGGAGAAGGACGCGCACGCGCTGCGCCAGCGCATCGGCATCTCCCTTCAAGAAACGCAGCTCTCTGACAAGCTCACCGTGCGCGAGACGCTCGCGCTCTTTCGCAGTTTCTACGAGCATCCGCACGACGTGAACCACGTGCTCGCACAGGTGCAGCTCGAGGAGAAAGCCGGCGCGCGCATCAGCACCCTTTCCGGCGGCCAGAAGCAGCGCCTCGCGGTGGCCTGCGCACTGATCGGCGATCCCGATCTGCTCTTCCTCGACGAGCCCACCACCGGCCTCGATCCGCAGTCGCGCCGCCAGATGTGGGATGTGATCGACAAGTTCCGCGCGAGTGGACACTCGATCGTGCTGACGACGCACTACATGGACGAAGCCGAGCGCCTCTGCGATCGCATCGCGATCGTCGATCACGGAAAGGTGATCGCGCGTGGAACGCCGGCCGAGCTGATCGCGTCACTCGGCGCGGAACAGATGATCGAGTTCGCCTCCGCAGGCACGCTGCCCATCGACTTGGCGGAGCTGAAGAAACTCGACGGCATTATCGACGCGCGCCTCGATGCCGGCACGTATTCGCTTCAGGCGAGCAAGCTGCATCTCGCGGTGCCGGCGCTGCTCGCGCATCTCACCGCGCGCGGCGCGCCGCTCACGGAATTGAAGACGCACTCCGCCACGCTTGAGGACGTTTTCGTGTCGCTCACCGGGAGGCATCTCCGCGATGAGTGAGATTCCTCGCACGCCGCGCACCTGGCGCGACGCGCAAATCGTTCAGCTGGTGCTCGTGCGCTTTCGGGAATTTCTGCGCGAGCCCGAGGCGCTGTTCTGGGTCTTCATCTTCCCGGTGCTTCTCACCGCGGGACTCGGGCTCGCGTTTCGCGGAAAGCAAGAAGACAAAGCGGTCGTAGCGGTCGTTGCGCCCGATGCGCACGCGCCGCCGGAGGTTGCCGCGCTGCTCGCGCGGTCGAAGAACATCACCGTGCGCCCGCTGCAGCTCGACTCGGCGATGGAAGCGCTCCGCACGGCCAAGGTGGCGCTCGTCGCGATCGAGGGTGCCGCGGGAAAGGTCTCGTATCGGTACGATCCCGCGCGCGACGAATCGCGCACCGCGCGGCTGATCGTCGACAACGCGCTTCAGCGCGCGGCAGGCCGCGTAGAGCCGGTCGCGACGTCGGACGACTACGTGACGGCGCTCGGATCCCGCTACATCGATTTTCTCGTGCCCGGCCTGCTCGGCATGAACCTGCTCGGCAGCGGTGTGTGGGGACTCGGATTCGCGCTCGTCGATCTCCGTCGCAAACGGCTGCTCAAGCGGCTCGTCGCGACGCCGATGTCGCGCGCGCAGTTCTTCACTTCGTTCTTGGTGTCGCGCCTAGTCGTGCTCTCGTTCGAGGTGATCGCACTCGTGGGCTTCGGCGTGCTGGTCTTTCATGTGCCGTTGCGCGGGTCGGTCTGGTCTCTCTTTTTCATCGCGGTGTTCGGCGCGCTGAGCTTCAGCGGGCTCGGCCTTCTGGTCGGCACGCGCGCGAAAACCATCGAAGCTGTGTCGGGGCTCGCGAACGCGATCATGCTGCCGATGTGGGTGCTCTCCGGAACGTTTTTCTCGGCGAGCCACTTCCCCGACGTGATGCAGCCGTTCGTGCGGGCACTGCCGCTCACGGCGGTGAACGATGCTCTGCGCGCAAATATGCTGCAGGGTGCATCGCTCACCGCCGTGATGCCGCAACTCGCGGTGACCGCGTTTTGGATCGTGCTGTGCTACGCCGCCGCGCTCAAGTTGTTTCGGTGGAAGTGAGAACGAAAATATTGCCACGGATTGATGATTTGAACGGATAGGCAACAGCAACAAACTGCTTTTACCCCCAAAAAGTTTTGCCGTTCGTTTTGCAGTCCTATATCCGTTCGCTTCCGTGAAATCCGTGGTAAAGCAGTTTGTTGTAGTTGCTTATCCGCCCGAATCATCAAATCCGCGGAAAATGCAGCTCAATCACTGAGACTGAACTCCCGACGGGCGCGACTTCCGGTTGTGAGCGGGGATCTCGTACTCGTCCGTCGCCGGCCGCTGCGGAACCTTCATGAACGACATCGCCTTCTCCCGCCATTCGTCGAGAATTTCGTAGATCGTCGGAATCACGAGCAGCGTCAGGAACGTGGAGGTGATCACGCCGCCAATGATTGCGCGGCCGAGCGGTGCGCGGAAGTCCGCGCCTTCGCCGCGGCCAAGCGCGACCGGTATCATGCCGGCGATCAGCGCGAGTGTCGTCATCATGATCGGCCGCAGTCGCACGCGGCCGGCCTCGATGATCGCCGTGCGGCGATCCTTCCCCGATTCCTGACCCCACTTCGCAAAATCGATGAGCAGAATCGCGTTCTTGGCGACGATGCCCATCAGCAGGATCACGCCGATCAGCGACATGATGTTCAGCGTGTCGTGCGTGATGATCAGCGCGAGCACCACGCCGATCAGGGAAAGCGGAAGCGAAATCATGATCGCGAGCGGCTCGATAAACGATCCGAACTGCATCACGAGAATGAGATACATCAGGAGCACCGCGATGCCCATCGCGGCGAACATGCGGCTGAAGACCTGCTGCTGATCGCGCACTTCGCCGCCCGCTGTGAAGCGATATCCGGTGGGCAGCTGGAATGAGGCGAGCTTGGCCGTGATGGCCGTATTCACTTCGCCGAGCGAGCGTCCCTGCGTGTTCGCTTCCACCACCACGACGTTGTCGCGATCGAGGTGGCTGATGATCGCAGGGCCGAGGCCGGCCGACACCGTGGCAATCTGCCCGAGCGGCATCACCGTGCCGGGTCCGCCGTTCGCGTTGCCGACGATCATGGGCAGCCGCTCGATATCCGAAATCTTCGTGCGCGCCTCCGGCGTGAGCCGGATGCGAACCTTTCTGTTTTGTCCGGCTGGATCGACCCAGTCGCCTGCATCGATTCCAGCAAACGCCGGCCGCAATGATTGCGCGACCTGTCCGACAGTCACGCCGAGTGATCCGGCGAGCGCGCGGTTGAGATTCACCTCGAGCTCCGGCTTCTGTCCCTTCGAGGAGAGCCCGACATCCACGGCGCCGGGAACTGTCTTCACAATTTTCATCACGGAATCGGCGAGCTTGTTGAGCAGCACGGCATCAGCGCCGCGCAACTCGACCTGAATCTGCTTGCGCGCGCCGCCGAATCCGCTGGTGAACACGTACACATTCGCGCCGCCGATCTGCGACGCTTCCTTTCGAATCATCTCGCCGAAGTCGTTCTGCGAGATGCTTCGCGTTTTCTTGGGCACCATACGCACGTACACGGATCCGAGGTCCGCCGACCCGATCGCGCCGCCCGGCTGCTGGCCCGCGCCCGAACCGCCGACGGCCGCGAAGGTGTACTCGACGAGATCTGTGTGGCTTCGGGCGAGGCGCGCGGCCTCCTCTGTTTTCATCTTCGTGTAGGCGAGATTCGATCCGGGCGGCGTCTCCACCTGCATCGTGATCTCGCTGCGATCGGAGGTCGGCACGAATCCGAAGCCGCCGAACTGGATCTGAAGGAAGATCGCGCCAACGAGCGCGCCGAGCGCGAGCGTCGCCATCCACCAGCGATGGTCGAGCGCCCAGCCGATCACCTTGGTGTAGCGCTCGGCCTGCACGTTGAACCACACGTTGAAGCGGTCGAGCGCGCGGGCGATCGGATTCTTGCGCTCGTGTCCCTCGGTCTGCGGATCGGCCCAGTACGCGGAGAGCATCGGGTCGAGTGAGAACGAGACGAGCAGCGACACCATCACCGAGCACGCGATGGTCAGCGCGAACGGCTTGAACCACTGTCCTGCCACATCGCCCAT
>JANYIJ010000235.1 GCA_025362095.1 Gemmatimonadota bacterium
GGGGAGGTGAGGGGTGTCGGGGAGGTGAGGGGTGAGGGGTGTCGGGGAGGTAAGGGGTGAGGGGTGTTACCAAGAATCGTGTTTTTTGCCGGTCTTCGCGCGGAGGCGCGTAAGCAAGCCGAGTGTAAGACGTCGGATTCTTTCCAAGCGCGCGAGGCGCTCGTCGGTCTTCGGATGTTCGACCGACGGACGCAATGCTTGGTACCAGCTGATGCATTCGCGCGCGGACCCGAGCGCGTAGGTCAGATAGCGCATCCGGTCGACAATCGTCGATCGTCCGTATCCCTCTGCGATGTTCGCCGAAATCGACCCGGCCGCCCGGAGGAGCTGACCGACCGCCGGAGCTTGAATGCTTGACTCGGAAAACGATTTCACATCTTCGCGGGTCTGTTCGAGCAGAAACATCGCCTCGCGATAACACAGCAAACCCCACAAGGGATCGCCGGTGATTGAGGCGGGCTGCCGCCGCTCCCACTCCATCAATGTGACGTCGGCGGATTCATTGCTCATAGCACGAATTTCGAATCCAATTCGCGAAATGTCGCCTGCGAAACATTTCCCGCGTATCAAATCCCCTCACCCCTAACCCCTCACCTCCCCGCCACTCATCACCCCTCACCTCCCCGCCACACCTCACTCCTCACCTCCCCCGCCACGTAACTTTGACCCATGTCCCGCCCCGAACTCCTCGCCCCCGCCGGCTCACTCGACTCCGTCCGCGCCGCCGTCGCGAATGGCGCTGACGCCGTCTACCTCGGAGTCGAGAAGTTCAACGCCCGCGACGAAGGCGCCCAGCTCACGATCTCAGAGCTCGCGCAGGCCTGCGCCATTGCTCACGGCGGCGGAGTGCGCGTCTATCTCACGCTGAACATCCTCGTGAAGCCGAACGAGATGGAGGATGCGCTCACCCATCTGGGCCACTGCATCGATGCGGGGATCGACGCCGCGATCGTGCAGGACGTCGGCCTCGTGCGGCTCATTCAGCATGTTTATCCGGATTTCGAAATCCACGGCTCCACACAGATGACCGTGCACGACGCGAGCGGCGCGGCGGTCATGAAAGAACTCGGCGTGGATCGAGTGGTGCTCGCGCGCGAGAACACGCTCGAGGATATCCGCGCGATTCACGCCGCGGTGCCTGATCTCGGGCTCGAGTCATTCGTTCATGGTGCTCTTTGTATCGCGTACTCCGGCCAGTGCTTCATGTCCGGCATGATTTCCGAGCGGAGCGCGAATCGCGGCTCGTGCGCGCAGTCATGCCGCAAAGACTACGTGCTCACAGATGTCGTCAGCGGTGAAGAGCTCGACCGCGGCTATCTCATCTCGGCGAAAGACCTCGGAGCATACGATCATCTGCAGGAAATCACCGACGCCGGCATCGGCTGCCTGAAGATCGAAGGCCGCAAGAAGAAGCCGGAGTACGTCGCAACCGTAACGAAAGGGTACCGCGAGTTTCTGGATCGCGTCGATCACGGCACGTTCACAAAACCCTCGCTCGAGGAAGTCGAGCCGCTCGTGCAGATCTTCAGTCGAGGCTTCACCGGCGGCATGTACGGCGGCCGCGCGGGACGCGACTACATCACGCGCACGCAGCCGGACAACCACGGGTTCGATCTCGGCGTCGTCGTCGCCTTCGAGAAGGGCGAAATCATCGTCGACGTCAGCATTCCTATTGAAGTCGGCGACGGTCTCGGCTTTGAGCCGCCAGCCGGCGCGACGCACGCGCAGAGCACCGGGTTTGCGGTCAGCGCCGTCGAGACGATCAGCTCGCGCGACGGCATCACACGCCAGGCGATCGCGAGCCGCGTGCGCGTCAACGCGGGATGGCGCGTGCTGCGCACTGCGCACGCAGCGCTGCTCGAGCGGGCGCGCGCGAGTTTCGCCGCGCTGCGGGGAGCGTCGGCGGCGAGAAAGGTGCAGGTCGACGTGCGCATGTTCGGCGGGGCGGGGGCTCCACTCAAAGCGATCTTCCGCACCGGCGAGGACGAAGTGTCGGTGGTCAGCGAGATTCCACTCGCGCCAGCCACCAAGCGCTCGCTGGATGTCGCG
>JANYIJ010000247.1 GCA_025362095.1 Gemmatimonadota bacterium
ATCGCGCGCGCGATCGACACTCCGATCGCCCCTCCGAAAAATCGAACGCCTGCGGATACTGTCGAGCGGACGGTTCCGGTGACGGTCGGCACCGGCTGCTGAATTCCCGCGAGCCGGAGAATCGCGAGTTTCGCCGAGGGGTCCGACGCGCCGGTCCATCCCGATTGCACGGTGAGCGCGAGCGCCGGCGAGGGTGCGGGGAGCCAGTAGATGCGCGTGAGCCGAATCGGCGCGGTCAGCGTGTTCAACCGGTACATCGCAAGCATTCGAAAAACGGCGGCCTGATTACCGGCGAACTGCTTGTAATCGTAGCCAGGCAGCCCTTCCGAATTGCCGAGCTCGTACAGCTGCTGCGCCGGCGGCGAACCGAGCACGACGCCGGCGTCGAATCGCGTCGCGAAGGTCCAGCGGCCGTCGTTGCGTCGCGAGCTCAACCGCAGGTCGATTCGCTGGAACTCCAGCTGCCCATCACCACGGAGGTACGATAGCATGGCGCCGAAGCCGGGGCGCATGTATTCCGCGTTGGCATCCGCGTGCCACATGAGCGAGAGCGCGGTGCGAAGATAATTTCCTTCGTCGGCGCCGCGATTCGGACGATACTCGGTGTGAAACGGATTGCGGCGGAGTGTGTTCGCGACGGCGCGGTCGTCCGCCCACCCTGCTTCCAAACGAGCGCTCAGCCCGGTCTTTCCGAACACCCGTGCAATGGAACCGCCCGCGCTATACCTCTCGACGTAGTCGTAGTCGTCATTGCCGAAGAGCGCGCCGATCGTGGAGCCGGAGTCGAGTGGATCGCGAAAATCGTTCGTGATGTCGAGCGATCGTCCGGCTCTCGCCGCAAACGTCCACTCTGCACGTTCGAGCTCCGCGCTGACCCGCCCCCGCGCCGTGCGTTCGCTCCACGCATATCCGCCAAGCACGCGCAGTGTTACGCCAGGCGCCGCATCGCGCATTTTGGCGACCACACCGATTCCGGTGAACAACCCCTCGATCCGGTTGAAGCGCAGGAGGTCGCTCAAACGTTCGGTTTGCACCTGCACGAGCGGCGTGCCGTCTGGGCGCCAGCGCGCGGGCGCGACGTCCATGAAGTCCGTTGAGTTGGTGAGCTGTGTTTCGGCGCCGATCTCATCACGCCAAGCCTTAAACGCGGCGAGCGAATCGCGTGTGGCGAGACTCAGCACATGTGGACGCGGACGCAGGGTGTCGAGCGGGGCGCCCGCTGCGACCGCCACGGCGCTCGGCGGCGTGATCACGAAGTCGCTGAACCTCGAGACGATGCGAAACAGCGCTTTCGCGTTTCCCATCAGCGGCACCATGGCCTGCGCTTCAAAGCGCTGATACGACGGCAGCCAGAACTCCTGATTCACCTCGCTGTTCACGAGTTCGACGAACGCGGTGCCGGTCAGTCGCGCGCTGCCGAGCAGTCCACTGAGTGGGCTTTCCGGTCCGTTCGCGGTGGACGAGAATGAACCGCGCATTCGCACGACATGTTTGCGATCCGCGTCGAGATCCAGCTCGCCGCTGAACACCACGGTGCGGTACGGGAGATTCGCTTTCGGTTCTACGAGCACGCGCACGATGCGAATCTCGCGGTCGCCGATCCTCAGGTATTCGAGCGTGTCGCCTCCGCTGAAGCGATACAACTTCTCGCGATCGAGTGACAGCGGGTGGATCGCGATAAGCGAAGTGCGCGTCGTCGTGTCGCCGATCGATCCAAGCGGCCGCATGCCCGCAGAGTTCCGGCGGCGGCCGGTGGTATCGACGCCGAACAAGAGCGCAAGACGGTTTCCGTAGAGGGACGGTACGACCCAGGCGTTTCGAAAGAATCCGATCGTCGCGAACTGCAGTCCGATCGACTGCGACCGGTATCCCGTTACGTGCTGCTCGAAATCACCCGTGCGGCTCCAGCGCAGTTCACTTGCGACCTGCTCGATTGATTCAGAATTCTCGTGCCCGCCGCCGTCACGTTCCCCGATCGAAATCTCGCTTTCAAGTTTCGCCCGGTACGATCCCAGTCCTGCGGGGACGCGATTGTTGACGCGCACCGCTTCACCGACGAGCAGGCGCAACGCAGGAGACGAGTACGTCGCCGTGTCGGTTGCGGTCGTCACCGCGAGCTGCGCGACGAGAACGAGAGTCAGCATGCCATGCGGACGATACGGTCCCGCGCGCGATGCGCCAGCACGGGAAGGACCGCGGCATCCGGAAGGGCTCGCTGAACAAGGAGTTCAAGAGAGTCGTTGCCCGCGAGCGCGGCGAGCACCGGCTGGATGATCGCACGCAGCTCGTTTGGCGCCGTCGCGAATTCTTTCTCGATTTCCTGGCGACAGGCAATCAACTGCACCACGCGTTCGAGCTCCTCGCTGTCGAGAGCGCGCTCGCCGCTCGCTGAGAACGCGACACACTCGATCGCGAGCATTGCGGGCGCGCCTGCGATTCGCACGGTGAGTTCGTTGGTCACACGAAAGGGCAGGGTGACGAGCGTCGCGTATTCGAGCGAAAGCTGAGCGGGGTCTCCGTCATCCGTGCGGACCTGGATGAGTTCGATTGCGACATCCGGCGAGACCTGCCAGCGATCCGAATTCCCGGCGCGGCCGGTCCGGGTGAGTCCGAGCTTTTGGAGGTCGACGCCGAGCCGGTCCACCATTGAAGTCGCGAGCAGGCGCAGGGTTTGGTCGGCCGTGAACGAGAGCAACGGCCCGTTCAGAGATGGGTCGGTCATGAGCAGGTCCACCACCGGCGGTCCGGCGAGAACTACCCGATTCAGAATTGGCTCGATCGCCCGGGCGGCGGCCGCGATTCGCTCACCCGCGGTGAGTCGCGCCGCCGGCTGAATCGCAGTCACGAGCGAGAAGCGGTGAGACGTTCGCGCAGCAACTCGGCCGCGATTTTTCTCACGCGCGTACTGCCGACTCGCAGGGCGTCTACTATTGCGAGCAGTTCGTACAGCGATTCGTTTCGGGCGGGGAGCGCTGGCGCTCCGGGATAAAGCGGGACCAGCGACTGTCCGCGTGAGGCGCCGGACGCGTCGGCCCAGACGAAGCCGTCCGATGATTCGACAAGCGCTTGGAATGCGGGTGCCGAGTGTGCGGTGGCCGTGCCGATCGCTCGGGGGCCGGGGACCGGGGGGAAGGCGAAAGGCGCCCCTTCTACCAGAAACAGGTGGAGCAGTTCGGTGGCTGGGCGGCGCTCGCCGGCAAGAACGAGTCGCGCAAAGCGGAGGCGGCGCACGGCATTGTGGCACTCGCCGGCGCTGATTCCAGTAGAATTGGCCAGTTCTAGGAATTGGGCTGCTGGAGTTATCGCAAGTTGGCAAGCGACAACGAGATCGCTTGGTCTTAGTGTTGGTTGTTTTGGCATTAATAACTATGATTTATGAATCCTGAATATCGTACATAACTCATTATATATCAACCATCTCCGATCAATTCCATTTCGAACCTTTCAACTGGTCGAGATTCACGTTCCCGCCACTCACCACGCTCACCACTTTCGATCCAGCTGGTGCCTTGATTAGACCCTTCAACAACGCCCCGACTGGAGCTGCGGCAGCGCCCTCGATCACGAGCTTGCTGTGGTGCATCACCCACAACATCGCATCAAAAATCTCCGAGTCCGGCAAAGTTACCACCTCGTCCACCGCCTCCCGCACGATATCCAGATTGTGCTGACCCACACGCTTCACCCGCAGACCATCGATGATACAATCCACCTCATCGAGCGTCACCAGCTGCCCAGCTTCCACACTCTTCTGCATCCCCGGAGCCCCCGACGACTCTACCCCGATAATCCGAACCTTCGGGTTGATGCTCTTGATCGCGAGCGCCACTCCGGAGATCAAACCTCCCCCGCCGATCGGAACCACCACCACATCCACCTCCGGCCAGTCCTCCATGATCTCCAGCCCGACCGTCCCCTGGCCCGCAATCAACTGCAAATCATCAAACGGGTGGATGTACGTGTAGCCCCGCTCCGCCACCAGCTCCTTCGCCTTCTCGTTCGCTTCGTCCCAAATCATTCCGTGCAACACCACCTCGGCGCCGTACCCTTTCGTCGCCTCGATCTTCGATGGCGTCGCATTCTCCGCCATGCACACGACCGCCTTCATCCCATGGATCCGCGCCGCGAGAGCCACGCCTTGCGCGTGATTTCCGGCCGATGAACAAATCACGCCGCGACGACGCTCCTCCTCCGTCAGCTGCGGAAACTTGTTCAGAGGCCCGCGAATCTTGTACGAGCCCGTGCGCTGAAAATTCTCCGCCTTGATCCGAACGTCAAATCCCGTCGCTTCGCTCAAGGTGCGCGATGTGAGCAGCGGCGTGTGGTACGCATGCTCCGAAACTCGACGCCTCGCGTCGATGAACTCCGCTTTCCCCGGATGCTTGTCCAGCGCCGCCATGCATTCCCCTATGGATGAAGAGAGCCTCGCGCCTGAATCTCACCACATTGCTCCAGAGCCGTAAGAGCGGTTGCACCGGCCGCCGCCGCTCGGCACGTTCCCTTGACCGCACCGTCCTTTCGTCCCGAGCGAGCTTACCCAACGTGCGCATTCATTCGTCGACGTTTCTCGCGATTCTGCTGGCTGCAAACCTCGCTGCGCAGGGCGCAAAAGCCGCCGATCCGCTCGCGGCTTACCTCGGCCACGGCGTTTCGCACCCGCTCGCGATCTGGCGCGCCAATACACTCAGGGACGTTCGCTACGATCTGAGCCTCGACGTGATGTCGCCCGATTCGGCCATTGGGCACGTCACCGTTCGGTTCATTCGCAGCGGATCATCGGACGCGATCCTCGACTGGCGCGGCCGGCGTCTCACCCGGATCATGTCGAACGGCCAGCCGGTGCCGCTGAGTGCTGGCAACGGCACACACGTACGCGTGCCCGCCAAATTCCTCGAGGCTGGCGAGAATGCCGTCGAACTCTGGTTCGTGAGCGATATCGCTCCAAGCGGCGCGAGCATAATTCGAACGCACGATCAGACCGACGGCAGCGATTACCTATACACACTGCTCGTTCCCGCTGACGCCGATCAACTCTTTCCCTGCTTCGACCAGCCGGACCTCAAGGCACGCGTTACTTTTTCGTTGACTGCGCCGAAAGCCTGGACGGCGATGGCAAACGGATCGATCACGCGCGCCGATACCAGCGCAGATCGCATTACTTCACACTTCACCGAAACGCGCCCGCTCTCCACATATCTAATTGCATTTGCTGCGGGCCCGTGGCAGCGAGCGACATCCGTGGTGAAGGGACGGTCGATCAGCGTGTTCATTCGCAAGTCGCGCGCGAAAGAGGCCGACAGCGACACGCTGCTCGCACTCACGCATCGCGCGATCGGGTGGATGGAACAATACTTCGGCCGGCCGTATCCGTTCGAGAAATTCGATCTCATGCTCGCGCCGGCGTTTCCGTTCGGCGGCATGGAGCATCCCGGCGTCGTGATGTTCAATGAAGACCGTTTCATATTCCGCGAACGGCCGACGCTTCCCCGGCGGCTTGGCCGCTTCTCGACGATCCTGCACGAAGTCGCCCATCAGTGGTTCGGCGATCTTGTCACAATGCGCTGGTTCGACGATCTGTGGCTGAAAGAAGGATTTGCTACATACATGGCGGCGAAAGCGATGGCCGATCTCGAACCATCAAGCGACGCATGGAAAACGTTTTATCAAGGCAACAAGCCCACCGCGTACGGAGTCGATCAAACCACCGGCACCACCCCGCTCTGGCAGGAACTCGCAAATCTCGATCAGGCTAAGAGCGCATACGGCGCGATCGTGTACAACAAGGCGCCGAGCGTGTTGAAGCAGCTCAACTATCTCGTCGGCGAGAACGCGTTTCAGGCAGGCGTGCATCAGTTCCTGGGCGATCACGCCTATGCGAACGCAACGTGGCAGGACTTGCTCGGCTCTATCGGAAAAGCCGGTGGAAAATCGCTCGAGACGTTTGGCAAGAACTTTATGCTGCGGCCGGGCATGCCCGAAGTGCAGCAGCGGCTCTCCGTTCGCGACGGCAAGATCGTCAGACTACAGCTCGTGCAGAAACCGGCGCAGGCGCTTTCAGGGACCGGCGCGTGGCCGATGCGAACGCAACTGTTGCTGGCATACAGCGAAGCGAGTGGCCGGAAACCGGAGACAATTCCCGTCGAGCTCTCCGCCATCACGACGGAGATCGTCGCTGCGCGCGGAAAACCGGCGCCCGCGTTCGTCTTCGCGAACTATCAGGACTATGGGTATTTCCTCACGCTGCTCGACAGCCTCAGCGTGCAATCGCTGACTGGGGGCGAGCTCGGCCGCGTGCCCGACGGATTTCTGCGCACGATGCTCTGGGGAGCGCTCTGGGATCAGGTGCGCGATGCTCAGCTCGCGCCGGACCGATTCGCCGAGTTGGCCCTTGCAGAAATCCCGCGTGAAAAGGACGAGCAAATCGTTCCTGTGCTGCTCGGACGCCTCGAACGATCGATTCGCGCGTACCTGGCGCCCGCAAAAGCTGTCGCCGCGCGCGTGAGCGCCGAGCGAATGCTGTGGGATGGCGCGCGCGACGCATCGAAACCGTACGGAATTCGAAAGGCATTCCTCGACGCATTCATCGGACTCGCCGCCAGCGCGGACGGCGTCGCGAAACTTGAATCGTTGCTCACCGCCGACTCCGCGGCAGGTGAGCCAGTGCGCGATCCTACGCGCTGGTCGGTGGTGAACCGCATGATCCTGCTCGGCACCACGAACGCTGAGCGATCGCTCGCCGCGCAGATCGCGAAGGATACGACGCCCGACGGCAGGCGGCGCGCGTTCGTCGCAGGCGCGGCACGGAAGTCGGCGGCGGTGAAGACGGACTACTTCGCGCGCTATTTCGCCGACAAGACGCTCAACGAAGATTGGGCAAGCGGGAGTCTCGGAGAATTCAACGCGCTCGAGCACGAGGAGCTCACGCTGCCCTATCTGCGACCTGCGCTCGACTCACTCCCGTTCATTCAGGCAAACCGCAGAATCTTCTTCTTGGGCAGCTGGCTCGGCTCGTTCATCGGCGGGCATACGAGCGATGCCGCGATGCAAACGGTGAAGAAGTTTCTCGCCGATCATCCGAAGCTGCCGAAAGATCTTCGCGAGAAAGTGCTGCAGAGTTCCGACGAGCTCGAGCGGACGGTGCGCATCCGCAAACGCTGGCAGTAACGCCGGCCGGAATTACTCGGCGACCGGCGCCTCTCCTTCGTCCGGATCGGTCTGCGATGGCTCATCTGAATCGTTCCGCGAGTTGTTCTCGAGCTTCCGCAGGCGCTTTTCTTCCTTCTTCTTTTTGCGGTCCTGTTCCCGGCGGTTCTTCTCGAGATTGTAGTTCGGCTTCTTTGCCAACGCGTGGATCTCCGAAAGAGGCAGATGCAAGATAACCCCTGATACGATTGGTGCCGGGGTTTGCAAAGTGGCATGTTGGTAGGATCATGACCACCCCTCCCGCCATACCGCTCCGTGGCTCAGGCCGCGCGCCGCGTCCACCACTGCGAAAGATCTTGCTCGCGGTGCTGGGCGCGGCCTTTCTGACGTTCGTCATCGTTCCCTGGTTCGGCAGCTTCGCCACTGACTATCTGTGGTTCAAAGAAGTGCATTTCCAGCCCGTCTTCCTCACCTCGCTCCTCTGGCGAACAGGGCTGTTCGCGGGTGTTGCCGCATTTTCGTTCGCCTACGTATACGGCAACCTTCGCGCGGCGACCGCCGACCTCAGCGGCTTTCCAGCGCTTTTCGTCGACCGCGGCGGCGGCGTGCGGGTCGATATCTCGCGCTTCGTGCCGAGGCTTTTTCTGCTCGGCTCGGTGCTCATTGCGTTCGTCACGGCGGTGTCCGCCTCGGTCCTTTGGATGACCGTGTTGATGGCGTTCCACGGCGCGACCGTAGGAGCCGTGGACTCGCTCTTCGGCCGGGACATCGGCTTCTATCTGTTTACACTCCCGGCCCTGTCCGAAATTCTGAACACGCTCATCGCGCTGACGGGCCTCTCGCTGGTCGGCACGGCAATCGTGTACGGCCTGCGTGGCGAGCTCGTGCTGCCGCCGAGAAAGACGTCGGCGGCGCCGGGGGCCGCGCGCCACCTGGGCGCGCTTCTCGCGTTCATGTTCGTATTGCTCGGCGTTCGCCTCTGGGTTGTCGGCGCGTCCGAGTTGCTGTATTCCGGCACCGGACCGCTCGTGGGCGCGAGTTACACCGACGTGCACGTGAGGTTGCCGGCGATTCGTTTCTCGGCAATCGTCTCGATGATCGCCGCCGCCGCCGTGATCTACGGCGTGATTCGCCGGCAGCTCATTTGGTATGCGTTTCTTTCCACGGTGCTGTATGCCGGCTTCGGCGTCCTCTTTCGTGTGCTCGCGCCTGCGGTGGTGCAGAAGTTCGGTGTCGCGCCGAACGAGCTTTCGCGTGAGCGGCCATACATCGCACAGCATATCGCCGCCACGCGACGAGCGTGGCGGCTCGACAGCGTTCAAACGCGGGCGCTCGAGGGCGACGTGCAACTTTCGATGGCGGACATCAAAGCCAACGCGCCGACGATCGACAACGTGCGGCTCTGGGAGCGCGATCTGCTGAAGCAAACGTTCGGCCAGCTTCAGGAGATTCGCACGTACTACGATTTCTTTTCGGTAAACGACGATCGCTACATGATCGACGGCCGGTACCGCCAGATTCACCTGTCGGCGCGCGAGCTGAACACCGCCTCCCTGCCGACGCGCAACTTTATCAACGACCGGCTGACCTTCACCCACGGCATGGGCGTGACGATGGCGCCGGTGAATCAGGTGACACCCGAGGGACTGCCGGTTCTGTTCATCAAAGATGTCCCGCCGACGTCGTCGGTGTCGGTGAAGGTCACGCGACCGCAGATCTACTACGGCCAGATGACCAACAGCTACGTGTTCGTCGGAACCGGACAGAAGGAATTCGACTATCCCGCCGGCGAGACGAACACGTACACGAACTATTCCGGGCGCGGCGGCGTGCCGGTCGGCTCGATCCTGCGGCGCAGTTTGTATGCATGGCAGTTCGATGCACCCGATATCGTCCTCTCATCGTACATCACGCCGGGCGCGCGGATTTTGTATCACCGCAACGTGGCGGATCGCGCGAAGACAGCACTTTCATTTCTGGATTTCGACGGCGACCCCTATTTGATCGTGACGGACGCGGGTGAGCTGAAGTGGATTCTCGACGCGTACACGTCCAGCGAGAACTATCCATACTCGCAGCGCGTGCGGGACGGCACGAACTACATGCGCAACAGCGTGAAAGTCGTGATCGATGCATACGACGGAACGATCGACGCCTATCTCGCCGATCCCGACGATCCGGTTGTGCAGACGTACGCCGCGATCTTCCCGGGGATTTTCAAGCCGCTCTCCGAGATGGCGCCCGACGTTCGCCGTCACTTGAGATATCCCGCCGATCTCTTCCGGCTCCAGACGGAAATGCACGCGACCTACCACATGATCGAGCCCGACGCGTTTTATCACCGGGAAGATCAGTGGCAGTACCCGTCAATCGCCGCGGGCGCACCGACGACGAATCCGTTCATGCGCCATATCATTCTGCGCCTGCCCGGAGAGAAGGCTCCCGAATACATCTTCATGACGCCGTTCACGCCGCGCGGGAAAGACAACCTCGCCGCGTGGATGGTCGCGCGGATGGACGGCGACCACTACGGCCAACTCGTCGTCTACAAGTTTCCGAAGCAGAGCCTGGTATACGGACCTAAGCAGATTGCGAACCGGATCAATCAGGACACGGATATCTCGCGCCAGCTCACTCTCTGGGACCAGAAGGGCTCGCAGGTCATTCGCGGCGAGCTTCTCGTAATCCCGATTGAAGAATCGCTCATCTATGTGCAGCCGATCTATCTGCGCGCGGAGGGCGGCACGATCCCCGAGCTCAAGCGGGTCGTCGTCGCTCACGAGAATCGTGTTGCGATGGGTGAAACCCTTGAAGAAGGACTCAACCTGCTGTTCGGCGCCGGAACCGCGACGCGTCAAACAGCTGCAGCGGTCCTGAATGCAGATGCATCGCCATTGCTCGACGCGGGCCTGATCGCTCAGGCGCAGCAGCACTACGATCGCGCGATCGCCGCGCAGCGCTCCGGCGACTGGTCCGCCTACGGCCGTGAAATCGACCAGCTCGGCACCATTCTCAAGCAGCTGCGTTCACGCAAGCCGTAACACGACCGACTCGCCTTTCATTCTCGAACGAACCCAGCCTCTCATGCGTCGCAATTTGTTGTTTGCTTTCGCGCTGCTCGGCGCTATCGCGCCACTCACACCGCTATCGGCACAGCAGTCGTTGAAGTTCACCCACGCCGACACGCTCCGCGGATCCATCGGGCCCGCGCGCGCGTGGTGGAAGACAACGTTCTACGATCTGCACGTGCGCGTGAACCCGGTCGACAGCAGCATCGCCGGCTACAACGGCATAGTCTATCGCGTGCTGAGTCCGCATCAGGAAATGCAGATTGACCTGCAGACACCAATGGTCGCCGACAGCATGACGCAAGACAGCCGGCGCGTCACGTATCGGCGTGACGGCAACGCGTTGTTCGTGAGTCTCACCAAGGCGCAGCGCGTGGGCGATCGAAATACCGTCACCGTGTACTACCACGGCAATCCGCGCGCGGCGCAGAACCCTCCGTGGGACGGCGGCTACATCTGGCGCCGCGACAGCCTCGGCAACACGTGGACGTCCACCGCTAACGAAGGACTCGGCGCGAGCGTGTGGTGGCCAAACAAGGATCACCTCTCCGAGGAACCCGACAGCCAGCGCATCGCTATCACCGTTCCCAACCCGATGGTCGATGTTTCGAACGGCCGCCTGCGCAGCACCACAAAGAACAGTGATGGCACGACGACGTTCGAGTGGTTCGTCACGAGCCCGATCAACAACTACAGCATCTCGGTGAACGCGGGCACGTACGCGCACTTCTCAGAAACATTCAGCGGCGAAGCCGGCAAGTTGTCGATGGATTATTGGCCGCTCGCATTTCATCTCGACGCGGCAAGAGAACAGTTCAAGCAGGCGACTTCGATGATGGGTTGCTTCGAGCACTGGTTCGGCCCCTACCCCTGGTACGAGGACGGTTACAAACTCGTCGAAGCGCCGCACCTCGGCATGGAGCACCAGAGCGCCGTCGCGTATGGCAACCACTATCGCAACGGCTATCTCGGGCGCGACCTCTCCAAAACCGGGCATGGATTGAAATGGGATTTCATCATCGTGCACGAGAGCGCGCACGAGTGGTGGGGCAACAGCATCACGGATAAAGACGGTGCCGACATGTGGGTGCACGAGAGTTTTGCAAATTATTCCGAGAGCCTCTACACCGAATGCATGGAGGGAACGAAGGCAGGCGCCGAGTACCAGCTGGGCACGCGCCAGCTGGTGAAGAATGACCGGCCGATCGTCGGCGTGTACGGCGTCAACGATGAAGGTTCGGGCGACAAGTACTACAAGGGCGGCAACATGCTGCACACGATCCGCCAGATCGTCGCCGACGACGAGAAATGGCGCAGTATCCTTCGCGGCGCGCAGAAAACGTTCCGGCACCAGACGATCATGGGAACCCAGCTTGAGGACTACATCTCGAGAGAATCCGGCGTGAATCTCTCGAAAGTGTTCGAGCAATATCTGCGTACGACACAGATCCCTGTGTTCGAGTATCGGGTCGACGGCGCCACGCTCTCGTATCGCTGGGCAAACGTCGTGCAGGGATTCGACATGCCGCTGCGCGTTTCGTCGGACGGGAGCGCGGATGTGCGGATCACCCCGAGCACGACGTGGCAGTTTCTGGGCCTGCCCGCGGCGAACGCGGAGATTCGCGTGGACGAAAATTTCTACGTGAACGTGAAGAACACGGCATCGCCGGCGAAGCCATAGCAGCGCAGCGCGAGAGAGCTGCGCACTATTTCTTCAGCTTCGCTCCGGTCAGCGCCGCAACACCGCTGAGCGTGGTTTGCGCCGCGTTCAGGCCCAGCCGGAAATCCTTGTCGCTGTATGTCGCATAGAGATCCGTGACCTGATGCCACTGAGGATCCCATCCCGCGCCGATGTCGCGGCCGCGTTCATCTTCGCGAAGACTGATCGCGGGGATGATGTCCTGGAACGGGCCGCTGTCGGTGTTCGTCATGTGCTGGCCGACCTGCGCCGGATAATCGGTGGCGTATTTGTCGTTCGCAGTCGCGAAGATCCACGCGAGCTTGTTTGCGCCATCGGCGAACTTCGATGTTGAGGCGAATTCGATGTTCACGTCGGCTTCCGGACGCTGATCGGGGCTCATCGTTCCATCCGGGCGCGGCATGCCGTGATCGAACATCATCATGTCATGCTGAATCATCCCGAGCCATTTCGGCTCCGGATATTTTCCTGAACCGGCCGGATTCTCTTTTCCCTGCAGCGCCTGTCGCTGCGCGATGTATGCGCGCGCGCCATTCGTTCCGGTCTCCTCGTTGTTCCAGAGCACGAAGCGGATGGACCGGTCGGTTTGTACATCGGGGCTGCTGAACACACGCGCGAGTTCCATCACGAGCGCCGTGCCGGACCCGTCGTCATTGGCCGCTTCACCCCAGCCGTGTCCATCCATGTGGCCGCCGACGATGTACATCTCGTCGGGGTGTGTCGTGCCGATTTTTGTGCAGAACACTTCCTGACGCTCGCCGTCCGTCGCGGGTTCCGAATTCAACGCGCGCAGCTTGGCGTCGGTCTGCTTGAGCGAGTCGCTGTTCACTCCCGTGCTGCCGCGCACACCGCGATAGCGCGCGCCGCCCTGCGCCCAGTCGCTCCGTCCGCCGCCTCCCGCACGCGCACCGCGCTGTGGCGTGGTGTACGTGTAGATCACTCGCTCCGTGTTCGTGCAGCCATAACTCTTGAGTTGCGCCTCAATCCAGTCCACCGCGGCGCGATTGCGCGCGGTGCCCTGCCGCCGGTCGCCGAACTGCGTCAGCCCTTTGACGGTCGCCTTGAACTTTTCGAGATCGAGCCGCGCGACCAAGTTTTGAATTTCTGGGTTGCGCAGCGTGTCGAGCGGAACCGGCCGTTCCGTGGCTTGCGCCTGAACCGGCGCGACGGGCGTCGCGGAAGCGACCGAGGCTGCGAAAAGAGCAATCGCGAGGTGGTGCGAACGGATCATCTCAGTTCTCCGAATGGTGTGGTGCGCGGAAAGACGGGACCCGAAGCTAGTCGAGGGTCGTCGCCCTCGCGATGATCACCGTGACGTTGTCGGTGCCGCCGCGGTCGAGCGCAAGATCCAGGAGTTTCCTGCACGATTGCTCGGATGACTTGAGGGAACCGAGTTCCGCTGCGATCTCGTCATCCTTTACGTGCTTTGTAAGCCCGTCGCTGCACAGCAAGAAGACTCCGCGCCCATCCATTTTAACTCGCGACACCTCGGGCAGCGCGGCCTCAGCACCTATCGCGCTCGCAAGCACGTTGCTGAACGGCGATTTCGCCACCCGGTCCGGCGCGAGCACGCCCTGGTCGACCAGATCCTGTGCGATCGTCTGATCGCGAGTCATCTGCTTCAGCGCGCCGCCGTGATAGTGATACGCGCGGCTGTCGCCGACCTGAACCACATACGCCCACGGCCACACCGCGATGAACAGCGTGAGCGTTGTCGCCATGCGATGCGCCTCGGGGCGGATCGCTGACTCAGCGCGCACCGCGGTGTGTGCTCCGAGCACTGCATCGCGCAGCGCGTTCACGAACTGGTCTTCTTGCGAGGAGCCGGCCGCGTGATAACAGCGCAGCGACGACGACACATACCGCATGATCGTTTCGATCGCGAGCTGACTCGCCTCGCGCCCGCCGGTGCTTCCGCCGACACCATCGGCCACCAGCAGAACGGTTGCGATCCGCGTGCCGTGAATCGGAAGGGCCGCCGGAGTGGGCAGGCTCGTTTCATGGATAACCAGCTCCGGGTGCACCGTCGCGACAAGAAAATGATCCTGATTCTCGAGGCGCACCTTCCCCACGTGGGTGATGCCGAAGAGGTCCAGCTCGTCATCTCGCGGACGGGCGCCAAACTCGGCGGACGTGGTCGCGACGTTTCCAAGAGGCTGCGCCATTATTGCTGCGATCTCCGGTCCGCCAGGACACTTGCAGCTGCGCCTGTCGTTAAGACTACGGCCACCGTTCCCAGCATCCAGAAGTTAACCGCATCGCCCAAGAGCGCGTCGGTCCATTCCGCTGCCAACATCTTGGCTCCGACAAGTCCGAGTATCAAGGCGAGCGACGTCTTGAGATAGCGGAACTTGGTCAGCAGATGCGCTAGACCGAAATAAAGCGACCTCAGGCAAAGAATTGCGAACACGTTTGACGTGAAAACCAGAAACGCGTCTGTGGTGATCGCAAAAATCGCGGGAATGCTGTCTACCGCGAAGATCAGATCCGTGCTCTCGATCAGCGCCAAGGCAACGAACAGGGGCGTGATCCAATTCTTGCCATCACGCGTGATGCGAAAGCGTCCGCCGTGAAAGTCCTTCGTCACCCGGAAGTTTCGATTGAGAAAGCGCACGAGCCATGATTCTTCGGGCGCCTCCTCTGAGTCCTTCTGCATCAGCATCCTGACGGCAGTGAATACGAGGAACGCGCCCATCGCGTAAAGCGCCCAGTGGTATCGCGCGACGAGGGCGGCTCCGCCGGCGATCATGGCGCCTCTCATCACCAGCGCGCCAAGCACACCCCAGAAGAGCACGCGGTGCTGCTGCGCGAGCGGAACGCGAATGTGTTCGAAGACCAGCGCGATGACGAACACATTGTCCATCGAGAGCGACATCTCGATGACGTATCCTGTGAGGAACTTCACGGTCGCGAGGCGGCCGGTGTTCATGTGGTGGTCCACAGCGTCTGCGGCGAGACCGAGTCCGCCCCAGTGGTTGCTGTACGCCTCGTACACGAACACCGCGAAGAGCAGCGCGAGCAGGGCTGTTCCGGCGGCGAATCCCATCGCCTGACGGATCGTAGGCGCATGCGGTTTTCGGTTGAACACGCCGAGGTCGAGCGCGAGGATGAGCAGCACAAGGGCAATGAATCCGCCCCACATCGCGAGTGCGCTCACGCTTTCGACGCCTCCACCCACCTGCCCCACTCATCTTCTGCGAGGCCGACCGTCACCTTGTGCTGGCATCGCACGAGGGGCACGCGGAGGACGAGCGGCTCCTCGACGAGTTTGTCGATCCACCGTCTATCATCGTAGCGCACGACTCCCAGCCCGAGTTCGGCGTACCGCTTTGAGTCTTTGTCGATCAGGGCGCTGATGCCGAACTTCTGCGCGAAGCGCTGCAGCTCGCCTTTGCTGGCTGCGCGCTCCTTGAGATCGACGAAATGCACGTTCACGCGCCGCTCGCTAAAAAAGCGCAGTGCCTTTCGGACGTCAGCGTGTTTGTGGGTTCCAAAGACCTGGACGTCCATGTTCTCTATAGAAGGCAGACGGCGGACGGTGGACGGCAGGTTTGCGTATTCGGCTACTATAATATGACCCGCGGCACGAGTCAGTTACATCCTTCGTCAGACGATGCCAGAGCTGATCTCGACGTTCAAACCTGCGTGGTGGCTTCCCGGTCCTCACCTTCCGACCATCTGGGGGAAGATGGTCCGCAGACGTCCGACGGTTCACGATCGGCTCGAGCGGATGGAGACGCCAGACTCGGATCACGTCACGCTCGTACGAATGGGAAAGATCACCGCGGGAGTCCCCCATCTTTTCATTCTGCACGGTCTTGAAGCGAGGATCAGCGCGAAATATGCGCACGGAATGTTTGCGGAGGCGCGTGCACTAGGCTGGAGCGCTGACATGCTCATGTTTCGCTCCTGCGACGGAGAGGTGAATCGGGCGCGACGTTTCTATCACTCGGGTGAGACGACGGATCTTGATCTCGTCGTCCGCCGGTTGATAGATGAGCACCCCGATTTGCATCTCGTGATGTGCGGCGTCTCGCTCGGTGGAAACGTCCTCCTCAAATGGCTCGGCGAGCAAGGGAAACACATTCCAGCACAAGTCAAACGCGCCGCCGCCGTGAGCGTACCGTACGATCTCGAAGCCGGCGCACGACTGATGGAAAACGGGTTCGCGCGAGTTTATGTGCGTCACTTCCTCGATACGCTCGTAAAGAAGACACTGAAGAAGCTCGAGCTCTATCCCGATCTTTGCGACATCGCGAAGTTGCGCGCGGCACGCACGTTCTTCGATTTCGACGACGCCCTCACCGGGCCGGTGCATGGGTTTGCGGGCGCGCACGACTACTACTCCCGTTCCAGCTCCATTCACTTTCTCGACGATGTCCGCGTTCAGACGCTTCTGATGAATGCGTGGGACGACCCCTTCCTGCCGCAATCGATCTTGTCGACCGTGAGAAACATTGCCCGGCGAAACCAGCTCCTTTTTGTCGATTTTCCGCTGAAGGGTGGTCATGTCGGGTGGGTCACCGGTCAGCCGTGGTCGCAGCAATACTACATGGAAAGCCGCGTAGTGCGTTGGCTCGCTACAGGTAACTGAGTTATTGCCGGAATTCGGGCTTGCTCGGGGCTTTTTGTTGCGCATAAAATATATGTAGTTAGTATCTGAATAAATGACATACAGTCAAATGGCCATCGCCACGCGATCCAGCGCCACCTGGCTGAACAACGCGCGTCGAATTCTTGGCCGGCGAATGCATCGGACTCCCAACGGCGCTCGCTGGTGGGGTATGGTCAGAATGCTGAATCACGAGCTCGGGCTCCCGCTCAAGTCAGCTGCCCGCGTGGCCGACCTCGTGTTGCACACCTCCGCGGAACCTCACCGAGTTCGGATAGCGGCGACGTCAGACGGTGCTATCGCGTTGCGAATCGACCTTGAGCGCTTCCATTCGACGGCGAACGCTTCGCTTTCAGCCGCGTTTGCGTTCGGCCAGCCCCGGTCACGCGGCCGGCCACGAAAGCCGCGCCGACGGCGCCCTCTCATAGATGTGTTTCCGAGTGTCTGGGAAATCCGCATAGAACGCGAGCGGTCGAAACTCGACAAGCTTGGCGAGCAACTGCGCGAGTGGGCCGCGTATCCGCGCGGCATTGAGCCAGGCCGGCCTTTTATAATGGATGCAGCGACGATTCGATCCGTACCCCGGCTCGCGCTCACCACCACCAAGGGCGACATCGACGTGCTTCTTGTAGAAGCAACAGATGCAAAGGTCGCCATGGGTGCGTAGGTTAGTGACCGCACCCTTTCTCACATGAGGTTTGCACCGATGCGTTCACGAGCTCTCGTTCTCGCCGCGATCTTTCTATCCGCGTGCACTCTCCAGCGCTGGCAGCCGGAGCGTGCCACCGCGTTCGACGACCACATGTCGCACATGAGCGCGGCGGATATGCGCGCGCCGTCGATCGGCGCGTCGAGCGCATCGCAGGGAATTGCTGGCCTCCCGCCGAGCAATAACGCCGCTGCCGCGCGACTGGCAGCGAGCCCTCGGCACGGCGAGTGGGTGAAGATCGCGTGGACGGCGGGATCGAAGGATTCGATCATGGCTTGGATCGTGTATCCGAAGACGAACCGCAAAGCGCCGGTCGTCGTGGTCGTCCACGAGATCTTCGGCCTCTCGACGTGGGTCCGCGGTGTTGCGGATCAGGTCGCGGCTGACGGTTTCATCGCGATCGCGCCGGACTTTCTCTCGAAGGTGCGCGGTGGTCCATCGTCCGTTGAGCTGACAGGTGATTCGGCGAACAAACTGATCCGCGGCGTCAACACGACCGATCAGGCTGCGATCATCGACGCGGCGGCGAACTACGCGATGACGTTGCCGGCGGCCGAGCAGAAGTACGCCGTGATCGGCTACTGCTGGGGAGGCTCCGCGACATGGAGCCACGCGGTCAACGGCGGCGTCATGGGTTTCTCCGGCGGCGTTGCGTTCTATGGAACGCCGTACACCAACGGTGGGCAGCGCGCGACCGCAGGAACTCCGGCCGTGCCAGCGACGCTGATCGCCGATTCTATGGCGAAGATCAACAAGCCGATCATGCTGCTCAGCGGATCCAAGGACGCTCGCATTACCGCCCTCATGCCGACCATCGACTCCGCAATGCAGGCGCTGAAAAAGCCTTACGACTACAGGAACTACGAAGGGGCAACACATGGATTCCTGCGCGCGCAGGATGACCAGAAGTCGCCGGCACGCGACGAGGTCGAGGAGGCCGCGAATCTCACCGCAACGAAGGACGGCTGGCCCAAGACCATCGCCTTTCTCAAGAAGAATCTCGGCGTGAAATAGCATGACCGTCGTACTCGGGCTCGCGCTCATCGCCGTGCTGACGGTGGGTGTGCTCCTATGATCAACGGTGTCGGGTTGTTCGCGCCGTCGAGAAAGCCGAGCGTCGAGTTCGACCCAGGGGTGCTGACAGGCACATCGCCCGCGTGACCGCCGCCATCGGTGCGACGGCCGCGGGCGCTGTCGCGTGCGTTCGTGGAACGTTGGGAGGTCGTGGAAGGTCGTATTTAGGACCATGAGCGAAAGCGCGCTGTTTTTCTGGTTTTTCGCAGTCCTGTTCGTGCTGCGCGCGATCGCGGCGACGTTCGTGTACGCGTGGCTCCTCTCGGATGCGCCGGAGTGTCCTTCCTGCGGCGGTGAGACGATGCATGTGCAGCGTCGCGCTTTCCAGCGGCTATTCCCGCGGCTCCGCCCGAGTTGGTGCCCGGTGTGCGGATGGGAGGGATTGCTCCATCCTATTCCGGCGGCCGCTCAGCTCCCGCGCGAGAGCGCCAACACGGCGAGCCATTCAGGCCAATTGCCGCTCATTTCGAAGAAGTCTTCGAAGTAGACAAGGCCGCTCGTCTCGAAGGCCTCGACGAGCGCAGCGAACCCCGCATCGTCAAAGATCGGGCCGATCGCAACCAGACCGTGCTCAACGCGAAACTCCTCGTCGGTAAGCGTCAGCGCCTGGTCGATTTGTGCGCGTGTGATGCCAGCGCGTTCATAAGCAGCCTTCTTCACCAGAAGGGTCGGAGCGCCGGCTGAGAGTGGAAGTGGCATGGGAGAAGGCTAGCTTTCGGGCGATGAGCGAAGCAACAGGCAATCTCGAGTTCGACGTCCTAGTCGTGGGCGGCGGGCACGCCGGCGCGGAGGCCGCAGTGGCCGCCGCGCGCGTGCTCGGCGCCAAGAACCCGCGTGCGCGCGTCGCGCTCGTCACGAGTTCGCTGGAGACGATCGGGCAGATGTCGTGCAATCCAGCAATTGGCGGTGTCGCAAAAGGAACGGTAGTTCGCGAGATCGACGCGCTCGGCGGCGTGATGGGGCGCGCGACCGACATGGCGTCGATCCAGTTTCGCATGCTGAATCGCGGCAAGGGTCCGGCGGTCTGGGCTCCGCGCGCCCAGTGCGATCGCGCTTTATATCGCAAAGCGGTTCGACGCCTCCTGGAGTCACAGAGCGGAATCACGCTGATCGAAGGAACGGCGCGCCGGCTGGTGTTCGCTGGCGGAGAGCCGCGCGTGGCCGGAGTTGAGACGATGGACGGCGTTCTGCTGCACGCGCGGTCGGTCGTGATCACGACGGGCACATTCCTCCGCGGCCGCATTCATATCGGCATGGACATGCAGATTGGCGGCGGTCGCGCGGGCGAGGAAGCAACGACACATCTCGCGGAGCAGATCGCCGAGCTGGGAATCACCACTGCCCGTTTCAAGACGGGAACGCCGCCACGGATCGACGGCGACACCGTCGACCGTTCGGTTCTGCAGCGCCAGGATTCCGAGATCGACGACTTCGATTACGAGTGGTCGGCGTTCTGGCGTGCGCCGCGGACCTTCGAGCGTCAGCGACAGGAACCGTGCTGGATCACTTTCGCGGGCGCGCCGACGAAAGAGATCGTGGCGACGCATCTCAATGAATCGGCGATGTACGGCGGGGCGATCGGCGCGCGCGGACCGCGCTATTGCCCGTCGATTGAGGATAAGATTCTTCGTTTCCCCGACGCCGAACGACATCAGCTCTTTCTCGAGCCCGAAGGACTCGGCACGAGCGAGATGTACGTGAACGGTCTTTCCACGTCGCTCCCAGCCGCGGTGCAGCTCGAAATGCTGCGCTCCGTTCCCGGACTGTCGCACGTCGAGATGACACGCCCGGGCTACGCGATTGAGTACGACTACTACCCTCCGACACAGCTTTTCCCGTGGTTGGAGGTGCGCGCGATAGCCGGTCTGTTCTTCGCCGGACAAATCAACGGAACCACGGGATACGAGGAAGCCGGCGCGCAGGGCGTCGTGGCCGGGCTCAACGCAGGGTTGCTCGCGAGCGATCGCGAGCCGGTGACCTTTGGACGAGAGACGTCCTATATCGGCGTCCTCTGCGACGACCTCGTCACGCGCGGCGTGGATGAGCCGTATCGCTTGTTTACCTCGCGCTCAGAGTTCCGCCTCACCGTGCGGCAGGACAACGCGCTGCGCCGGCTTTCCAGTCTCGGCCTTTCTCTCGACCTTTTCGATGAGCACGAACGGCGCGCGATCGACCGGCGCGCAGCTGATGAAGCGCGCGTGCTGCACCTCGCTCGAGAAACGCAGGCCCGCCCGGAGCACGTGGATGCGCAATTGGCGGCCGCGGGAACCGCGTCGCTGCAGCACCCTGTGCGCGTGGCGGAACTCGCCAAACGACAGGGCGCGTCGCTGCGCGATCTGTTCGCAGCGACCGGCGTGACCGAAGAGCTCTCGCGCGATGCGCTCGTCAGCGCCGAACTTGAACTCAAGTACGCGGGCTACTTCGTAAAGGAGCGCAAGGCCGCCGACCGGCTGAAGCGCATGAGCGAGTACGCGCTTCCTTACGACGCGCCGTACGAGCACATGCGCACCCTGTCGCTTGAGTCGCGACAGAAACTTGCTGCGCGCAAGCCGCTCTCCCTCGCGCAGGCGGCGAGCGTTCCCGGCGTGAGCCCGGCCGATTTGCAGAATCTCATTTTGGAGATCGAACGATCGCGCTCCTGATCGCGATCGCATTGGCGATCCTCGGATTCCTCCCGATCGCCAATTGGCTTCCGGGCGGCGAAATCGATCCTGCGTACGCGCATCGATTTGTTGAGTGGGGATATGGCACGGCGATTTGCCTGGGTGTCGCCGTGGTCGCTGCAATGCTGTGGGGCCGCAACGCCCGCGCTGCGGCCGAGCCGGAGTCCATCGCGGCGGCGGCGAGCCGATCGCAACGGCTCAGTGTGATTGAGCGGCTGGTCCCGTTTGGCGCATTTGCGCTCTACGTGATCATCGCGCGCGTCGTGTTTTCGGGAAGGCCGCTCTTGATCGACGAGGTCGTGCAGCTGTTTCAGGCGCGCATTTTTACGTCGGGCCACCTCTGGCTTCCGGTCGCCGCGCACCGCGAATTTTTTTCGATTCTTCACGTTGTCGACACTGGCGACAAGGTGTACTCGCAGTTCCCGCCCGGCGGCCCCGCAATGCTGGCGCTCGGAGAACTCGTGCGCGCACCGTGGATCGTAGGTCCCGCCTGCGGCGCGATTTCGGTCGCCGTTTTTTCACGACTTCTCAAGTTCACGGATCCGGGCGCGTCGCCGGCGTTTCATCTCGGCGCTACGGTGCTCTTCGCCGTTGCGCCGTTCGGCGCGTTCATGTTTGGGTCGCACATGAACCATGCGACGACCCTTCTCTGGCTCCTCGTCGCGGCGTTCGCGCTCGCAAAGGTCACAGCGAACGACGAACCCAGCATGCGCTGGGCGTTCGTCAACGGAATCGGACTCGGTGCCGCGGCCGCCATTCGTCCGCTCGATGCATTTGCATTTGCGCTTCCGGCCGCGATCTGGCTTTTCGTGCTGGCGTGGCGAGACAAGCGGCGGTGGGCGGACGTTGCTGCGTCCGGCATCGGCGTCGCGATTCCGTTCGGCGCGATGATGTTCGTGAACGCCCAGAGCACCGGATCGCCGCTGCTGTTTGGATATGAGGTGCTCTGGGGAAAAGCGCACGGCTTAGGATTCCACTCGGCACCGTGGGGCGCGACGCACACGCCGACGCGCGGACTCGAGCTGATCTCACTCTACGTGACCCGGTTGCAGACGTATTTGTTCGAGACGCCGTTTCCCTCGATGCTTCCGGTCATCGCCGCGCTCGCGCTCACGAAGAAACTTTCTGCGCTCGACCGCTATCTCCTGGCGAGCGCCGCGCTGCTCGGCGCGCTCTATTTCGCATACTGGCACGACGGATTTTTCCTCGGACCGCGTTTTGTGTTTCCGTGGCTGCCAGTGCTGGTGCTGTTCGCGGCGCGACTGCCGCGACTGTTGCGCGAGCGGTTCGGGCGCGGCCGGGTATGGGCAGGAACGAACGCAGCGCTCGCGACGGGCGCAGTCATGGCGATCGTATTCTCGATGCCGGGCCGTCTCATGCTCTATGAGAACGGGTTGACCTCGATGCGCGTGAACTACACAGCCGAATCGGCCAGCGCAGGCGTGAAGGACGCGCTGGTTTTCGTGCGAGAGAGCTGGGGCGCGCAGCTCACGGCGCGCATGTGGGAGCGCGGTGTTTCACGCAGCGCGGCTGCAGCGCTGTATCACGGCGTGGACGCGTGCATACTCGACAAAGGACTGCGGGAGATCGAGTCGCGCGATGTTCGCGGCGCTGCCGCGGAGGCGGAACTTCAGCCGCTGCTCGCAGATTCAGCCCGACTGCGGTCGAGCCCGTTGTCGCCGGACAGCACAGAAAAATTACTGAAGGGGGCGATGTACGACCGGACGTGCATCGCGCGCATCAACGAAGATCGGCTGGGGTACACGCATCTCGCGCCGCTCTTGCTCGAGCGCGGGAGTGGAAATGTGTATGCGCGCGATTTGCAGGCACGCGATTCGCTGATGGCCGCGGCGTATCCTGCGAGGGCGCTGTTCTTGTTGCGCAGGAAAGGTGCGGCGGCGGATTCGGCGTTCGAGTGGCTGCCGTTGAAGCGCGATTCGCTCGTCGCGTCGTGGCGCGTCCGCGCTCCATAAGCATTTGCATCATCGAATAATTTAGTAGCACATTGATACTATCTTTGGAGGTAGAACATGCGACATCAGGCGATTGTATTCACCCTGTTTCTTCCTCTCGCGCTTGGTGCGCAGGCCGGCGTGCCAGCCGCCGCTCCCCAGATTGCCACCTCGGCTACTGCGGAGGTGCAGTTGAAACCGGATCGCGCGACACTGTCGTTCAGCGTCGAGAGTCGCGGGCCGACGGCGGCGACCGCCGGAGCAGAAACCGCGCGGCGGCAGCGTGCGGTTCTCGACACGCTTCGCGCGCTCGGCATAGCTCAAGACCAGATGACGACGGCCAACATTCAGATCAGCCCAGAGTTTGCGTACGATGCGAAAGCTCCGCGTCTTACCGGATATGTCGCTCGAAATACAGTGCGAGTCGAGTTGCGCGACATCGGAATGATCGGCGCGCTGATAGACGGCGCGCTCGCGAAAGAGGCGACGGGGATCGGGTCGCTCGCATTTAATTCATCGAAGGCGGAAGACGCACGCCGGCAAGCTCTCGAGCTGGCGGTCGCGCGAGCCAGGGGCGAAGCGGAATCGATGGCGAAGGCTGCAGGCGGCACTCTCGGACCGCTGATCGACCTAAGTGCACAACCATCCTACCAAAGGCCGCTCGCCGTCGAGATGGCAGGTGCGGGTGCGATGTCTGCTAGAGCGGTCGACCAAACACCGGTTGCTCCCGGGCAAATCATCGTTTCCGCTACCGTTTCTGGGCGTTGGGTATTTACAGCAAGATAGTCGGAGTTGTTCGTAGCTGGAGTTGTTCCACGTGAAACAATTCTCCTTGCCGAACCGCCGACGCTGTGTCTATGTTGGGGAAGTCGTGGCACCACTTCGCCCAAAAACCAGGAACTCGTGGCTCGGATCATTGCGATCGCCAACCAAAAGGGTGGCGTCGGTAAGACTACCACAGCTGTAAACCTCGCGGCCAGTTTAGCGGCTGCGGAGCAGCGCGTGCTCCTTGTGGACGGCGACCCTCAGGGCAACGCCACGAGTGGAATCGGCCTCCAGAAGGAGAGTTTCGAGACTACAGTCTACGACGTCTTGCACGACCCGAACACCATCCGGGAAGCGATTATCCATGAGGTGCAGTTCCGTCACCTAGATGTGGTTCCGGCAACGCCTGATCTCGCTGGCGCAGAGGTTGAACTCGTCAGCAAAGCCGATCGGGAGCTCTCGATGAGCAGGGCATTCGACGAGATCCGCGATTCGTACGATTTCATTTTGATCGACTGCCCGCCGTCGCTTGGGTTGATAACGGTGAACATGCTTGCGGCCGCTGACGCGGTTCTGATTCCTCTACAGTGCGAGTACTACGCGCTTGAGGGTTTGTCACAGCTGCTCAATACGGTGCATCTTGTGCAACAGGGAGTGAACCCGTCTTTGGGAATCGACGGAGTTTTGCTGACGATGTACGACGCGCGCCTCAACCTCTCCCGCCAGGTGGCGGCGGATGCCCGCGAGTACTTTGGGAGCAAGGTCTTTCAGAGCGTGGTGCCGAGGAACGTTCGCTTGGCGGAAGCGCCGAGTTTTGGAAAACCGATCATCTTGTACGACGTCGCTTCCGTGGGTGCGAAGGCATATATGGGGGTAGCGAAGGAATTGATCGAACGGAGTCCAATCGCTGCACGTTCGCGCACATGATTTATGTAACTTGTTGTGGTGTAGTGGTTTACGCAGATAATTCACAACATTATTATGTCAACTGAAAAACCTCGACGGTTGGGAAGAGGACTCGAAGCACTGTTGGCCGGCCGGCCGGTGGATGGTGAGCCGCGCATTGCCCGCGTCGAGGCGCCGCGGAGCGCGCTGCGCTCGATCCCGATCGGACACATCCGGCCGAATCCACTGCAACCCAGAAAGGAGTTCGCCGAGTCGGATTTGCGCGATCTCGAGTCGAGCATTCGATCAAACGGTTTGCTTCAACCGGTCACCGTGCGCGCGGACGCAGCTGGAAAAGAATTCTTTCTGATCGCCGGCGAACGGCGATTCCGCGCCGTGCAGCGCTTGGGCTGGCGCGAGATTCCGGCGATCGTGCGCGACGAAACTGAGGTCGACGACAAATCGCTGCTTACACTCGCGCTCGTCGAGAATCTGCAGCGCAGCGATCTCAATCCGATCGAAGAGGGCGAGGGATTTCAGCAGCTCATCTCGCAGTTCTCGCTCTCCCAGCAAGAAGTCGCCGATGTGGTCGGCAAGGATCGCTCGACCGTCGCCAACACGCTGCGCCTGCTCGCGCTTCCCACTCAAGTGCGCCGCATGGTCCGCGAAGGCGAGCTCACGATCGGCCACGCGCGCGCCCTGCTCTCGCTCGGCGACGATCATCGCATCATCGAGTTGGCGAAACTAATTGTCGCCGAAGGGCTGAACGTTCGGGAAGTCGAACGCCGGGTGCGGGAAGCAGGCACTAAACGCACTGCCGCGCGCGCGGCTTCGCCGCGGCCCGAAGTGAAACGACCGCCAGAGGTCGCGCGAATCGAAGAAGAGTTGCGCCGTCGTTTGCAAACGGACGCGAAGGTTCATCTCTCTGCGAAGAACGCCGGCGAGCTGAGGATTCCTTTCTATTCCGCGGACGATCTCGAGCGTCTGCTCGATCTTGTGCTCGGCAACTCGAGGGAATCACTGTGACCGGACGCTCACACAGGGAATCGCGCACTCAGCGTCACGGGAACATCTTCTCCCGCGAAGCCGGCTCGATGTACGTGCACGTGCAGCGGGAGAACGGCCTGGCGCACCACACGATGGTGCTCCGGCCCTGGCAGGTTCAAGCGCTGCGGGTGCTGACGTCGAAATGGTTTCTGATCGCGCTCGCGTGCGGATTGATAAGCTGGGGCTATTTCGCCGTTCAAGCCGCGCGCGTGCCGCTGCTCAACTGGCGCATCACGCATCTCGAACAAGATGCGCAGCGCATCGACTCGCTGCAGAGCACGCTGACGCAACTGCAGTCGCGGTACGAACAGGTGCAGCGAATGTTGAGCGCGCCCGCTTCGTCGAAGACCACGAAACCCGACGGCGCAGCTGTGCGCGCCAACCCATAACGAACGCAGGAGGAACGATGACGATGTTTGGAAAGGACGCCGCAGCATCCGCGCGCACCGAGCCGCGCAACAGCGCCGCCGCGGAAGCACCGATGTCGATCATTTCGAGCGGGATGAAAATTACAGGCGATCTCGAGTGCGCTGGCGTCGTGAAGATCGACGGGCGCATCGACGGCTCTGTGACCGGCGCGCGCCAGGTGCTTCTCGGACGCGGCGGAGCAGTGCACGGCAACGTGATCGCCGATGAGCTTGTGGTCGGTGGAGTTGTTGACGGTGGGATTGTCGCGGCGGAGCGACTCGAGCTCCAAGCCACGGCAATCGTCAACGGAGATATTGAGACGAAGTCGATCATCGTGCTCGAGGGCGCGCGCATCAACGGAGTGGTGCGAATGAGCGATTCGAGCGCCGTTTCCCGCTCATCGCGGCCCGAAACGCTTAGAATTGCGACCGGCGCGTGACAGCAACGGGCCAGTAACGGGTCACGGCTGTCGTAAATTTTTCGCGATCCACACATATTATTTTGTGTAATCGTATGTTTGTATTTTCGGTCCAACTACATGTTAAATAATATCTTGAAACACAGTATCTTGAGTCGTTTTTGCGCCGTGGCCGTTGTTCTCAACATCGCTGTGGGAATCTTGGGCGGCTGCTCTGGGACGAGTGACACACCGAATTCCGCGCAATCATTCAAGGTCGCGCTGTTGACCCCAGGGCCGATCTCCGATCAGTCTTGGAATGGAAGCGCATACGCGGGCCTCATGCGTATCAAAGACAGCATCGCCGGTGCTCGGGTCAGTCACATCCA
>JANYIJ010000012.1 GCA_025362095.1 Gemmatimonadota bacterium
GCGATCAATTCCTGCTCCGTGTACACCGGCGTCGTCACGTATCCGATGCTGCCGGACCGGCTCTCCACACAGCTCACTTCACTCGCGCAGAATGCAGACCGGCCCGCGATCGTGATCGAGTTCGTCGTCGACGCATCGGGCAATGTGAAATCGCACGATGTGTATCTCGCTCGCACCGAGAACAAGGCGAAGCTCGCCTACCGGAGCGTCGGCGCGTGGCTCGACGGCCGCGGAACGCTGCCGCCTGCGGCGACGACGGCGATTCAGGATCAGCTTCGGCTGCAGGACGCCACCGCGCAGCAACTGCGCGCCAGTCGCGGCCTGCACGGCGCGCTGAGTCTCGAGACAATTGAAGCGCAGACCGTGCTGCGCGCTGACAACAGCGTGAGCATCGAACTCGTCGAGAAGACGCGCGCGAGCCATCTCATTGAGGACTTCATGATCGCCGCAAATGTGGCGATGGCGCGATTTCTGGACGAGCGCAAGTCGCCGTCGATCCGCCGCGTGGTGCGAACGCCGGAACGGTGGGATCGCATCGTGGCGCTCGCGGCCGCGCTCGGCGAAAAGCTGCCGGCGACTCCAGATTCTGCCGCACTCGAAGCATTTCTGGTCAAGCGTCAGGCCGCGGATCCCGACCACTACCCGGATCTCTCGCTTTCGGTTGTGAAATTGATCGGCCCTGGCGTCTACGAACTCCACGTGCCCGGCACCCCGGACACCGGACACTTCGGCCTCGCGACGCATGACTACACGCACGCCACTGCGCCCAACCGGCGGTTCGCCGATCTCGTCACGCAGCGGCTGCTGAAGGCGGTGCTCGCGGGAAAACCGAGCCCGTACTCGCAGGACGAACTCACGAAAATCGCCGCGCACTGTACCGAGCGCGAAGACGCGGCGCGAAAGGTCGAGCGCCAAGTTCGCAAAGACGCCGCAGCGGCGTCGATGGTATCTCGAATCGGAGAAAGCTTCGACGCCATTGTCACCGGCGTCTCTCCCAAGGGGACGTATGTTCGCGTTGTGACACCTCCTATTGAGGGGAGGGTAATGCGGGGTGAAAAGGGCCTCGACGTCGGGGATCGAACGCGTGTGAAACTTCTGTCCACGGACCCGGCGCATGGTTTCATTGATTTCGGTGCTGAGCCGAAGCAGGTTTGAGTCGTATGCAGCGTGCTTTGCTGATGCTGGCAGTTGTACTGACGGCGGCATGCCATAGCGACTCGAGCCCGACCGCTCCGGTCGCCACCACCGGCATCCTCAATTTCCAGATCGAAACGAAGACCTGCTCGGAGCAGGGCGCGTTCGACATTTCCGTGTTCATCGATCACGTAAAGGTTGCGTCGCCGACGTTTACGGTCGGATCGACCTCGTCGTTCGCCGTGCAGGCCGGAACTCATACGATCGGCGGATTCGCAGTCGATGGTCGCCTGAACTGGGCATCGATCGTCGTCACCGTTCCAGCCGGCGGACAGTACACCGCGCTTTTCGCTTGTAAGTAGGAGTCGCGCTGCTGGTGCGCGCGAGTGGTTCGCGCCCCAAATTCCATCCGATGCGAACCAAGCTGAACCGCCAGCAAATCACCGGCTTCTGGGCCGCGTGGACTGGATGGACGCTCGACGGTATGGACTCGGTGATCTACGCGCTGGTGCTCGCACCTGCGCTCACCGAGTTGCTGCCGCGCTCGGGCATGGAAGTCTCGCCGGCGCGCATCGGCTACGTGGGCTCCGTGATGTTCGCGCTCTTTCTCGTCGGCTGGGGATGCTCGTTCCTCTGGGGGCCGATCGCCGATCGCTTCGGCCGCACCAAAGCGCTTGCCGCGACGATTCTCGTGTACGCACTGTTTACCGGCGCGTCGGCATTTGCGCAGAACATCTGGCAGCTTGGCGCGTTTCGACTGCTCGCAGGAATCGGCGTTGGCGGCGAGTGGGCGATGGCCGGCACGTACGTCGCCGAGGCGTGGCCGGAAGACCGGCGGATCATGGGCGCCGGATATCTCCAGACGGGCTACTACTTCGGATTTTTCGTCGCCGCCGCGCTCAACTATACGGTGGGCGCGCGCTACGGATGGCGCGCGATGTTCCTGTGCGGTCTGCTGCCGGTGATTGTCGCGGTGATCACGCTGTTCAAAGTGCAGGAACCGCCGCGTTGGAAAGCGCACGAGGGCGAGGCCAAGCGGTCGCACCCGCTCGCCGAGATTTTCTCGGCACGCTATCGCAAGCGGACTCTCGTGAACGCCGCGCTGCTTTCGGTCGCGATTATTGGGCTCTGGGCCGGCGCCGTGTACGAACCGGCGGCGATCACGACGCTCGCGAAACGGGCGGGCATGGACGGACCTGCAGCGGCAAAGATGGTGTCGCTCGGAACAGCGGTGCTCTCGTTCGGCACGATCCTCGGCTGTCTCACGGTGCCGCTGTTCGCCGAACGACTCGGTCGCAAGCGCGCGCTCGCTCTGTTCTGGATGGGAATGATGATCGCGATTCCGCTCGCGTTCGGCTGGGCGTTTTATCTCGAGAACGGACTCGCTCCGTTCATCGGCGCTCTGTTCCTGCTGGGATTCGCGGGCGGAAACTTCACGGTGTTCAGCATCTGGCTGCCGGAGCAGTACGAGACGCGCGTGCGCGCGACGGCTTTCGCATTCTGCACATCGATCGGCCGGTTTCTCGGGGCCGGTGTGAACTTCGCGCTTGGGGCGATCGTGCTGCGCGTGGGAACACTCGGCATGCCGATCGCATGGACCGGTGCGGCGTTCGCGCTGGGGCTTTTGATAATTCCGTTCGCGCTGGAGACTAAGGGCGAGCGCCTTCCGGGGTGAACGGCGGGAGCAAGTGCTTCTGCACTTTGCCCAGGGCGGTGCGCGGAAGCGAATCGATTCGCACGATGCCGCGCGGAATCTTGAAGCTCGCCAGCTGCGTGCGGAGATGGGCGAGCGCGGCGACCTCGTCGAACGAGGCGTCGACGACGAGATACGCCACCGGCATCTCACCGCGCGCGCGATCTACGACACCGACGATCGCTGCCTCTCGCACGCCGGGCTGCTCGAGAAGCAGTTCTTCGATCTCGCGCGGATAAATGTTGAATCCGCCCGAGATGATCAGATCGCTGCGGCGGCCCTCGAGCGTGATGTAACCATCAGGCACGCAGCGGCCGATGTCGCCAGTGCGGAACCAGCCTGCGATGAACGACTCCGCGGTAGCCTCGGGCCGGCGCCAGTATCCGGCGCACACGTTCGGCCCTTGCACCCAGAGCTCGCCGGTGGCGTCGGCGCCGACTTCCGTGCCATCCTCCGCGAGAATGCGCACCGACACGTGAGGCATCGGCAGCCCCACAGTGCCAGGCCGGCGCTCACCGTCGTACGGATTGCTCACGTTCATTAAGGTTTCGGTCATGCCGTAGCGCTCGAGAATCATGTGGCCATACTTCGCATGAAACGCGTCGTGCACCTGCGCTGGCAACGGGGCGGAGCCGGAGACGAACAGCCTTGCGTGCTTACCCACGACTCGAGCGCGATCGTCCGGCACGTCGAGAAGCCGCACGTACATCGTTGGCACACCGAAAAACAGCGTGGGGCGATAGCTCTCAAACAAGTCTGCAGCGGTCGCCGCCTCGAACCGCGCGACGAGTTTCATGTGGCATCCCACGGCGAGCCACGTCTGGATTCCGTTGCCGAGCCCGTGCACGTGAAAGAGCGGAAGCGCGGCGAGGTAGCGGTCGTCGCTCGTGATCCGCCACGCTTCGGCGACTCCACGCGCGTTCGATGCAAAGTTGCCGTGTGTGAGAATCGCGCCTTTCGACGCGCCGGTGGTGCCGGACGTGTAGACGAGGGCGGCGGGTGACTCGGCGTTCAGAGCGCACGTGGGGCGAATGTCGGGCATTCCCGCCGCGTCACTGCAGAGCGTGCGCACGTCCCAGCACGCGACGCCGGCGGGAAACTGCGTCATCTGTTCTGCTGTGGTTACGACGGCCAGCGGCTCTGCATCGGTCACGATGTGCCGGATCTCGCGCTCCTTGTAGAGCACGTTGATGGGCACGACGATCACTCCGAGTTTCACGCACGCGATCCAGAGATCGACGATCTCGATTCTGTTGACGAGATAGAAGGCGAGGCGGTCGCCGCGCTGAAGGCCGCGCGCTCCGAGCTGCTGCGCGAGACGGTTGCTGCGCGAGTCGAGCTCGCCGAACGTCAGAGATGCGGTGTGACCATCCGCGGCATCGTACTCCACCGCGGGCACGTCGCGGCGGTCGATCAGCGAGTGATCGTAGAGTTCCAGAAGTGTTGCGACTCTAGCAGTCATGTCATTCGGAAACTAACATCCGTTCTCGGTCTTCGGTCTTCGGCCTTCGATCCTCCATCATGCTTACCCACGCTGCAAAGCTTTCCGACTGGATCACCGGCATCCGCCGCGAACTCCATCAGCATCCCGAACTGATGTACGAAGAGGTCAAGACCAGCGCCGTCGTGCGACGCACGCTCGATGAGCTCGGCATCTCGTACAAGTCGCCGATGGCCGTCACCGGTGTCGTTGCGACGCTCGGCGATGGCAAGGGCCCCTGCGTCGCGCTGCGCGCCGACATGGACGCATTGCCGATTCACGAGGAGGCAGACGTCGCCTTCCGCAGCAAGATCGATGGCAAGATGCATGCGTGCGGGCACGACTGTCACACCGCGATGCTGCTCGGCGCGGCTCGTCTGCTGAAGGAACGGGAGTCGGAAATTCACGGAACGATCAAGTTCATTTTTCAGCCGGCGGAGGAGGGCGGGGCAGGCGGCGACCGCATGTGCGCCGAGGGCGCGCTGAACAATCCGGACGTGCAGCGCATCTTCGGAATTCACGTGTGGCCGTATCTCCCGATGGGCGCCGTGGGATCGCGCCCAGGAGTGTTCCTCGCGGCCGCCGGCGAAATCGAGATCACGGTCACGGGGAAGGGCGGGCACGCGGCGTTGCCGCACACCACGCTCGATCCGGTTTCGACTGCGGCAAAGATCATCTGCGAGCTGCAGACGATCGTTTCGCGGGAGATAGACCCGCTGGAACCTGCCGTCATCAGCATCACGACCGTCCACGGCGGCGAGGCGTTCAACGTGATTCCGCAGTCCGTGCGAATGACCGGCACGATTCGCTCGCTCACGATGGACGGGCTGCGCTTTCTCCAGGAGCGCGCGCGCGACGTGGCCACTCACGTCGCGAAGGCGAACCGGTGCGAGGCGGCGGTGGGATTTCCCGGCCATGACTATCCGCCCGTGCTGAACGATGCCACGTGCTGGAACTCCGCGCGCGAAATGGCGGGAGAAATGTTAGGGACCAACGCGGTGGTCGAGCTGCCGCCCGTGATGGGCGGCGAGGATTTCGCGTTCTATACGCAGCGCGTCCCCGGGGTCTTCGTGGTGCTCGGCGTGAAGCAGGACGGCGACGGTCCGGTGTACGGCGTGCATCATCCGCTATTCACGGCAAACGAGAAAGCGCTGCCCGTTGGGGCAGCGCTTCACGCCTCATACGCGATGAGGTCGCTCGAAGAGTTGCGTTGAGCGTTTACCGCCTGCCGCGACCAACTCGGCCGCGCCCCCCGAAGCCGCGTCCGAAACCGCCGAAGCCTCCGACCCGCACACCGATCGACCCGTAATAATACGGCGAGTAGCTGTAGTATCCGTACGGATCGTAGCCGTACCGGTAGAACGAATCGTAGTACGGACGGCGATCGACGACCACGACGGCGGGCTCCGAGTAAGCCGAGTCGGCCTGGGTGGTTGTCATTTCAGCGCTGGGATCGATCGGCCGCACGGAGACATCGTTGTTGCCGCCGGCGCGACTGTTTCGCGGAGCGCCGCATGCGAGATTCCCCTTGGGCTCCGATGCGACAATCCTGCCACTGACCCAGAGCTCCATGTTTCCGCTCTGCGCCGACGCGATCTCGGTCTGTTGCTTGCCGTTGAGGTGAAGCTGCGCTTTGTCCTGACTGCCGGACATCGCATACTCGATCACGACAGGATTTGCGCCATCGTTGCGCACGAGGAAGCGATCGCCGCACGAATATCCGAAGGCGATCTGGACCTGTGTTCTGGAGCCTTGCGCGCGAAGCGGAGAGTGAGCCGCTGCGACGAGAGCGAGGGCGCCGAGTGCTATGAAACGAACGTTCGACATTGAAGAGCTCCGTTGATGATGGCCTGATTATGGCAATGCGAGAGCGAATCCCATTCTGCCGGGACCGGTCACGAAGCGAACGCCGTGCGCCTGATTCCAATGTTGCACGTCTGTGCCGGCGGTCGCCACTCCATACAGATACGAGACGATGCCGACGCCAAGTCCGACCGCGGCGGGCGTCCAGTCTGTGCGGCCACGGCAGTAGATACCATTCAGCGGCGGCGGCTGCTGATTCGTCGCAGCGAAGCCGACGCAATCCGATCCCCCAAATCCCGAATGATAGGCGTCGTCACGACGCACACTGGCGTACCCGATGATCGGCGCGCCGAACGAAAGCAGCGTGATCGCAAATCCTTTGGCCTGTTTGCCCGCGTAGTACTGTCCGCCGCCGGGAAACACGAAGGAGAGCATCGTGCCGATGCTCGGATCTTTCGCAACGACTCCGGTTGAGTTCGGCGCGTAACGCGCGGGCGTTCGCGAAACCGTCGCGCGCGGCGGCGGTGCGAGACGGCGCACGACGACGTTCGTGTCCTGCTTTGGTTCGATGTGGCGGACGATCACAACCGTGGTGTCCTGCGCGTGTGCTGCCGCCGTCAACAGGATGAATGCTGCAACGCCTGCAATCCTGTACATGCTGCTCCGTTCGCTTGGGGGAAACTCAGCTGTCGCTCAGTGGCTTCTTTTCCTTCGGCTCCGCTTTCCGTTCCGGTTGCTTCTCCTCTGGTTTCTTCTCCGGTGGCCGGGGAGCCGCCTGTGGATCGCGCTGCGGCCCCGCCGGTTTTCCCTGCCGCAGATTCTGAATCTGCTGCGGCTCGAGTGGCCGCCCCGGATGCTCGGCAATCGCCTTCTGTCTCATTTCGAACGGCAGCGTCGCCGCGGGAATCGGATTGCGCACAACGAGCGGTCGCGTCACTTGCGTGATTGACGTTCTCGTCGGCGGCTCGGGCCGCCGCGAACCGGGTGGCTCGTTGGCGGGATCTGTTGCGATCCGCCCGCGGCCGCGGCCCGCGTCGACTGCCACCATGCGTTCCACCGCCGCACGCGGACGCGGCGCCGGTGCTCCGCCGAGTGCCGCATCTCGCGTCGGCACTGCTCCCGGATTCGGCTGGACATGCGCCATCGCGAGCTTCTCGCGGTCGATCTTCACCACCTCGTGGGCGATCGGCCGTCCTGCGGAGAACGCCTTGGTCGGCACGACGGTCATCGCGACCGTGCGGTGCGCGTACGGGAAGTGATCGATGTCGCGCACGTGCACGAACACATTGATGTCGCCCACCCCGCGCACGTTCGCGCCGTTCACGTTGCGCAGGTAGCGATCACCGTGATGATACCACGGGAGGTATGGATCACGCGGTCCAAGCGGGAACCATGCCGAGAAGCCAATTCCAATTCCGAATCCGCCGCCGTCCGCGAACGCGACGAGCGCCGGCGAATAGTACGGCCGTCCCATGCGGGGACCCGGCATCCAGCCCCAGCGGCTGTGAACGAAGGCCCACCTGCCGTAGTGGAATGGCGCGAATCCCCACGGTTCATCCGCGATCCACACCCAGCCCCACGGCTCGACCCACGCCCAATGGCCGTAGCGATACGGCACCCAACCGACGACGACGGCGGTCGGATACCAGATCGGACCACCGACGGTCACGTCGGTTTCCCAGCGCCCCGCGCCGTCGAGATCGCGCGTGCCGGGAATGTCGGGGTTCACATACGCCTCTGACGCGGAACCGGGGTTCGTCAGCACGCCGTCGCGGTACGAACTCCACGAATCGAAGCCATCTGGGCCGGGGCGCGAAACGCTTGAGATCTGCACATCCCCGTTGCCGCCCGCGGTCAGACGCACCGTGTGATTGCGTTCGAGGAACTGCGTCGTGCTGGGCCCGGTGATTTCCACGCGCCCACTCTCGACCGTTACGGTCGTTTGCGTTCCGGCAGCGTTGGTCGCGATGCGATAGTTGCCGTTGGCCAGCATGCTGACCGCTCCGTTCGGCGTGTCGACTTCGATCGTGTCGCCCGGATTCATCCGGTATACACTGAGCCGCAGCGTGCCCGCCGGCGCGCCGAGCTGCAGCAAGCCGTCCGTCAGACTCGTCACCGTGAGATCGGTGGACGAGCCAAATCGCACCGCGAGCGAACCGATCTCAAGCTCAGCACGGCCGCCGTCGTCCGTGACGAGCCGGTCGCCCGATGTGATACTCGAGTTCACCGTCGCGAGCGCCCAGTCACTGGCGCCGGATGCTTGGAACGAGACGCCGCCCTGCATCGCGCTCAAGCGGGCGACGCGCGACGGCGGATCGTCGGCGGCGCCCGCGGTCTGCGCGTCGAGCGGGCGCACGATCACCGACGGCGAACCCGACGACGAATTCACGCCCGCATTCGATCCGCACGGCTTGTTTCCCTTCGGCTCGGTGGCGGCGACTTTGCCGTTCACCCAGAGTTCGACGGCGTCGTCCGACGCCGATGCGATCTCACGCGATTCTTTCGCGTTGAGACGGAGCTGCGATCGATCCTGGCCCGAGACGGTTTTCCATTCGATCGCGACCGGTTGATTGCCGTCGTTCTTGACGAGAAAGCGATCGCCGCACTCGTAGCCGAACGCGAGCTGCACTGCCGGCGCCTGCTGCGCGCCGAGCGCCGCCGAGGCCGTAGCCATCAAGGCGAGCGCGAGAAAGGTGGAACGGGGATTGGGGCTCATGCGGGGGTGTACCCCTAAATTGGAAAATGGAGCCGTCGCTTCCTTCGCGGGGCTGTGGACGCCATTCTATGAAATGCCCGGTGCAATGCCCGCCTCACAATTCTGGAGCAGCTAATGATCCGCGCAACCGTACGCGTGCTCGCCGTCGCCATTCTCGTGTTTGGACCTTCGCGTCCTCTCGCGGCCCAAGAAAAGGTCGACGTCGCGACGATCGAGAGGATCAAGTCCGAAGAAATGAATCACTCGCAGGTGATGGACATCATG
>JANYIJ010000114.1 GCA_025362095.1 Gemmatimonadota bacterium
GGACTGGACCAGCACCGGCCTCGGGATGCTCATCTGGCTGACCGCGCTGATCCCGGCGTTCCTCCTCGCATACTATCGCGGGTTTGCCGGCGTCGCAGTGGCGCTCGCGGGCGGAATGGCCGTGATCACGGCGACGCAGGTCAGCATCGTGATGTTCCAGATCGCCGAGCCGAACTGGACGCTGCTCATCGCGATCGTCTCCATCTATCTCGCAATTTCGCTCGGCATCGCCGGTCTCTCCGAAGTGCTGCGCCGCGAACGGCGCGCGGCGGAGGACATGGCGCTGGTGGATCCGCTCACGAAACTTCCCAATCGTCGTCACCTGGAGGCGGTGCTCGAGCGAGAGTTCGCCGCAGCAGAGCGCGGACATCGGCTCTGCGTGGTGCTCTTCGATCTCGATCACTTCAAGAAGGTCAACGACAAGCACGGCCACGCGGCCGGCGATGAAGCGCTGAAGGCGTTCGCGGGAATCCTTTCAGTGAACAGCCGGAAAGAGAATCTCTCGGCGCGCTGCGGCGGAGAGGAGTTCATCGCGGTGCTCCGCGAAGAAGGCGCCGACACCGCCGTGATCTTTGCGCAGCGCGTGCTCGACAAGATGCGCGAGTACCCGATGCCCTGGGGCCACGAGACGGTGAGCGCCGGTGTCGCCGAGTATCAGAAGGGAATGGGGTCGTACGAGCTGCTGCTCGGGGCCGCGGACCTCGCGCTCTATCAGGCGAAGGAAAAGGGCCGCGACACGGTGTTCGTGGCGCCCGCCTACGGCGAGAAGCGGCATTTGACCCCTCTCGACGTGCCCGTCGTTCCGGGCGAGGCGATCTCGCTTCCCGCGCTCTCTGACATCGTGACGAAGGTGTACGTGGTGGACGACAATGGCGGCGTCCGCAGCGCGATCAAGCGCCTCCTCGCGGTGGAGAACTGCGACCTGTGGGACACCGGAAATCCAATCGACGCGTTGCAGCGTTTCCGCGAGTCTTCCCCGGATGAGCGCCCCGAGCTGATCATCTCGGATGTGATCATGCCGGAGATGTCTGGCTTTCGCATGGTCGACCAGATGACGAGCATCAAGCCGGATCTGCGCGTGATCTATATGTCCAGCTTTGTGCAGAGTCGCATCGCGATGCCCGGAGCGCCGGGCGCTATCGTGTCATTCATCGAGAAGCCGTTCAGCCGCGAAGTGCTCCTCGCGACGTTCCGTCAGGTCACGGGAACTCCCGGCTCGCCACCAGGGGCTGTGCCGACGTAAGTTCTGCGGGCAATGCGCCGCATATTCGTCGCCGGTTCTATCGCCTCGGTCGCGTTGATCGGGGGCCTCGCGTTCCTCTGGACGCCGGCGCTCTGGTCACTCGTCGTTGTCGCCCCGTTGATCGTGATCGGCGTGAGCGACATGCTGCAGAAGAAGCAGGCCGTGCGCCGGAACTTCCCTTTGATCGGGCGCGGACGATATCTGCTCGAGATGATCCGTCCGGAGATCAATCAGTATTTCGTCGAGTCGAACAGCGACGGCAAGCCGTTCAGCCGCAACGATCGATCCGTGGTCTACCAGCGTGCGAAGGGTGAACTCGACACGCTCCCTTTTGGCACGCAGCGTGACGTGTACGCGGTGGGTTACGAGTGGATCAACCACTCGCTCGCTCCGGTGGCTCCGGATCATTCCGACGAGCGCCTCATGGTGGGCGGGGCAGCATGCCGCCTGCCGTACTCCGCGTCAGTGTTCAACGTGTCGGGCATGAGCTACGGATCGCTCAGTAAGAATGCCGTGCTCGCGCTGAACCGCGGCGCAAAGATGGGTGGTTTCGCGCACAACACCGGCGAGGGAGGGCTCAGCCCATATCACCTCGAGCCGGGCGGAGATCTCGTTTGGCAGATCGGCACCGGCTACTTCAGCTGCCGCAATCGCGACGGCTCGTTCAGCGCGGACGAGTTCGCCAGGCGCGCAACGCTGCCGAACGTGAAGATGATCGAGATCAAGCTTTCGCAGGGAGCAAAGCCGGGGCATGGCGGAATTCTCCCGGCGGCAAAGCTCACTCCGGAAATCGTCGCGATTCGCGGCGTCGTTCCCGGCGAGGACGTCATCTCGCCACCGGCGCACTCGGCGTTCTCGACGCCGGCAGGCCTCCTTCAGTTCGTATCGACGCTGCGTGAAGCATCTGGCGGCAAGCCGGTGGGCTTCAAGCTCTGCGTGGGCAAACGGCACGAGTTTTTGGGAATCGTGAAGGCGATGCTCGAGAGCGGAATCATGCCGGATTTCATCACGGTTGATGGCGCCGAGGGCGGCACGGGCGCTGCGCCGATGGAGTTCTCCGATTTTGTGGGCACACCGCTGAACGAAGGCCTTTCGTTCGTCCACTACTCGCTGGTGGGGGCGGGCATTCGCGACAAGATCCGCGTGATCGCGTCAGGCAAGGTGAATACCGGATTCCAAGTCGCGACCAAAATTGCCTTGGGCGCCGACGCGTGCAACGCGGCGCGCGCGATGATGTTCGCGATCGGCTGCATTCAGGCGCTGCGGTGCAACACCAACAAGTGCCCCACCGGAGTGGCGACGCAGGATGCCGAGCTGGTGGCCGGACTCGACGTGGGCGACAAGTCGCATCGCGTGGCGCGATTTCACAAGGAGACCGTCCGGAGTTTCTTCGAGATTCTCGGCGCGGCAGGACTGCGCAAGCGGGCCGATCTCAAGCCGTGGTACATCTCGAAGCGCGTCTCCTCGGGCGAGGTGCGCGGGTACCACGAGTTATATCCGCCGCTGGAGGCCGGGGCGCTGCTGCATGGAGGTTCGGCGCTCTCGCCGGGACTCGCGCGTGCGTGGGAGGCGGCGAGGCCGGACCGGTTCTAGCCGCTCTCGCTCATTTGGCCGCCGCTGCGCCGCGCGACTGATACACGACACCGCTGCGCATCACGAAGACCACGCTGCGCAGCGCCTCGATCTGCTTGGTGGGATCGCCACTAACCGCGATAATATCCGCGTCGAGCCCCGGCGTCAGAGCGCCAGTGCGATTGCCGAGGCCGAGCGCGCTCGCCGCGAGCGACGTGGCTGAGACGATCGCGTCCATCGGTTTCTGCCCGGCCTTCACACGGCAGACGAGCTCTTCGACGTTGTGCCCGTGGGCGAGTGCGACCGCGTCCGTTCCGAAAATCACCTTCAGCCCAGGCGTCGCGATCGCGTGCCTGAACATTTCCGTTCCCACCGGAATCGCATCCGTGAGCGTCTTGATGGCGGGATCGCTGAACCGGAAGACGTCTTTGTGGTCGGCGTAGTTCTGCAGCACGAGGCAGATCTGCGGATCGTACCAAGTTCCGCGCTCCGACATCAGTGTGAGTTCGGCCTGCGTGGCGAACATGCCGTGCTCGATCTCCGTGCAGCCGCCGAGTGTCGACGCGCGCACGCTTGCCGCGCTGATCGCGTGGACCACGGTGCGCAGGCCGAGCGCGGTGGCCTCGCCGCACACAGCCTTAATTTGTTCGTCCGACATCGTCTGCGCGCCCCCGCTGCCGAGACCGGCTGACGCGAAGAGCTTGATCAGATCGGCGCCCTGCGCCTTGAATCCACGCACGATGGCGCGAAGCGAGTCGACGCTGAGTTTGGCGTTGTTGATCTGGCCGAGCGAAGTGAGAATCCGCGGCCCGGGCACAACGCCACGCTCGACGGCGTCGCGCAGGTCGAAGTCCTCAGGCCCGCCGACGCTTTGGATGGTGGTGACGCCCGCCATGAGGGTCGCCAGCAGGTTTCCCTCCATGCCGAGCGCGCTTTCCGCCGGCGCAGTGGGATCGCTTCCGTGCAGCACCACGCCCTTTCGATTCACATACCAACCGGGGTGCACGTGCGCGTCGATCATTCCGGGCATGACCGTCGCGGTGCCGAGTTCGTAGGTGGCATGAGAGGCGCCGCCCTTCGCGGCCGCGACGCTCACGATCTTGCCAGCGCGAACAGTTACCAGCGCGTCATGCACGGAGCCGCCGCGTCCGTCGAGGGCGAGGGTGGCGTGAATCGTGATGGTCGCCGTCGAATCGCGCTGCGCCGCCAGCGGAGGCGCGAGGAGGGCGATCGAGAGCAGGATGTGGATTGCGTTGCGCATGAGCTGTTAGTGGACTGGTGGTTGATGCTGGCGTTAGTATGCGCTGCAGTCGGCGCCGGCGACAGGACGCGCGCCGAAACCAAATGAGGCTCGATGATTCTTCTCGTGATTGCCCTCGGCGGCGCCGTTGGCAGCGTCGCGCGCTACCTGCTCGGCCGCGCGCTTTCAGGGTCGGTGCAGGATTTTCCGATCGGAACGTTCGCGGTCAACGTTGCGGGCTGTCTGCTGATCGGCGTGCTCGCCAGGGTGTTCATGAACCATCAATCTGACGCTCCTCTTCGAGCGGCACTGATGGTGGGATTCTGCGGAGGGTTCACGACTTTCTCAACGTTCACGCTCGAAACCCTCGGGCTCATGCAGGGAGGGGAATGGGGGAAGGCTGCTTTGTACGTTGTCCTCAGCTGCCTCGTCTGCGTTGCGGCGACAATGGCAGGTTACGCAATGGCACGGCCGTTCAGCGCGTAGGAGTTGTCCTCTTCGTAGTTCCCCCTCTAGTAGCTAGCTTTCGTGGATGCCCGTCGACGTCGTTCCCCTCGCCGCCGAATTACTCGCCATTCCCTCCACCACCCGCGACGAAGGCCGCGCCGTGGAGTTTGTGGCGCGCTGGCTCGTTGCCCGCGGCTGGAACGTCAACGTGCAGGAAGTCACGCCGGGCCGCGGCAACGTGTGGGCTTCGCGAAAAGGCGGCGGCGTCACACTCTCAACGCACCTCGATACCGTCCCCCCGTATTTTCCGCCGCGCTCTGAAGGCGGCAAGCTTTTCGGCCGCGGATCGTGCGACGCAAAGGGGATCGCGGCCGCGATGCTCACCGCGGCGGATCGTCTCGTAAAATCCGGCGAGGAGCGCGTCGACCTGCTCTTTGTCGTGGGCGAAGAGCGCGGTTCCGACGGCGCGCGCCTCGCCAACCAGCTCCCCGCCACGAGCAAATTTCTGATCAATGGCGAACCCACAGAGAGCATGCTCGCTTCCGGCAGCAAAGGCGCGCTGCGATTCATCGCGCGCACGCGCGGCCGCGAAGCGCATTCCGCATATCCACAGCTCGGCCAGTCGGCGATCGAGCCTATGCTCGCGCTGCTGCCGGAATTGAAGACGCTGAAACTGCCGAGTGACGAAGTCCTCGGCGAAACGACGGTGAATATCGGCCTGATTCGCGGCGGCACCGAGGCGAACATCATCCCGGGAATATGCGAGGCGGAGATGATGATTCGATTGGTCGGCGATCCTGCGCCCGCGAAAACCGTGATCGACAAGTGGGCCGAAGGTCGCGCCGAGATCGAATACGGCGCATACACGCCCGCCATGCATTTTCACACCGTGCCGGGATTCGAGGCGAAGCCCGTCGCGTTCGCCACGGACGTTCCGCTCCTCACCAACTGGGGCACACCGCTGCTGTTCGGCCCCGGCTCTATTCACGTCGCGCACACCACCGACGAGTTCGTCGCCATCGACGAACTCCGCGAGAGTGTCGAGCATTACGAGCGACTCGTGCGCTCACTTCTCCCGAGTTGATTCTAGAATCATGAGTTCCGCAGAACGCATTCCCGTTGCCATCCTCGGCGCCACCGGCGCCGTCGGCCAGACGTTCATCCGCCTGCTCAACGGGCATCCGTGGTTCCGCGTGGCGGAAGTCGCGGCGAGCGAGCGGTCGGCGGGAAAGAGCTACGCCGAGGCGACGCGCTGGATCGAAGGCGAGATGCCACAGGACGTCGCGGCGCTCACGGTGAAGGCATGCGACACTGCAGTGGTGTCGTCACCGGTGGTGTTCTCTGCGCTCGACGCCGCCGCGGCCGGCGACCTCGAGCCTGCGTTCGCGCGCGCCGGGCGCGTCGTGCTCAGCAACGCCAAGAACTTCCGCATGACTGCGGATGTTCCGCTCGTAATTCCCGAGGTGAATGCGGCGCATCTGGGACTGATTGCCGCACAGCGCACCGCGCATGGATGGACGGGCGCGATCGTCACGAATGCGAACTGCGCCGCGACGGTCGCCGCGATGGCGATGGCTCCGCTGCACGAAAAGTTCCGGTTGAAACAGGTGATCGTCACGACGCTTCAGGCCATTTCCGGCGCGGGATATCCTGGCGTGCCGTCGCTCGACATTCTCGGCAACACGATCCCGTTCATCGGCGGCGAAGAAGAAGAAAAGATCGAGCGTGAGATGCAGAAGATGCTCGGGACGCTCGAGGGATCGGCGATTGTCGGAGCGCCATTCGTCGTGAGCGCGCACGTGAATCGGGTGCCGGTAGAGAACGGACACACCGTATGTCTTTCGATGTCGTTCGAGACAAAGCCGACCGTCGCCGACGCGATCGCGACGATTCGCGCGTGGAAGGGCGACCCGAGCTCGCTCGGACTTCCGTCGTCACCTGCAACCGCGCTTCGCTATCGCGATGAAGCCGACCGGCCGCAGCCGCGCCGCGATGCGATGGACGGGAAGGGGATGACCGTTTCCGTCGGTCGCCTGCGCGAAGACCCGATCATGCAGCTGCGGATGGTTGCCATGGGACACAACACGATTCGCGGTGCTGCGGGGGGCTCCATTCTCAACGCGGAAGTGCTCGTGAACTCAGGCGTGATCTCCCGCAATGCTCGCGCCTGAGATGGGCATCGCATGATCGTCTGCAAATTCGGCGGAACCTCCGTCGCCGACGCCGCAGCAATCCGGCGCGCCGCGGAGATCATCCGTGGTCGCCTGGACCGCGGCCCCGTGGTCGTGGTGTCCGCGCTCGCCGGCACCACGAGCGCACTGCTCGCCGCGGCGGAGCAGGCCGCGTCGGGAAATCTCGTCGCGGCAATCGCAACAGTCGAAGCTTCGCGCGACCGTCATATGACCGCGGTGTCCGAGCTCCTCGGCGACGACGCAGCGGCGCAGGAGATCGCCGCGGATGAGAGCGTGATGTTCGACGAGCTCGCGCACTTGATGGAGGCGCTGAGTGTCCTCGGGCATGTCACCGATCGTTCGCTCGACGCGATCTCTTCGATGGGAGAGCAGCTCTCCGCGCCGGTCATCAGCGCCGCGTTCGCGCGCGCCGGGATAGCCGCGGTGCTCGTCGACTCGCGCGAGGTGATGATCACCGACGCGCAATTCGGCCGCGCCGAGCCCCAGCCGGAGGCGATCGCGGCAGCCTGTCGCGAGCGCATCGTGCCGCTCGTGCGAGCCGGAAAAGTGCCGGTGATGGCGGGATATCTCGGTGCGACGATGCAAGGCGTCACCACGACGCTTGGGCGGGGCGGGTCCGACTACAGCGCTTCGCTCATCGGCGCCGCGGTTGAGGCGGAAGCGATCGAGATATGGACCGATGTCGATGGAATGCTCACCGCCGATCCGCGAATCGTCGAGAACCCGAAACTGATCGAGCACATTCGCTTTGATGAAGCCGCCGAACTCGCGAGCTTCGGCGCGAAGGTGCTGCATCCGAACACGATCGCGCCCGCGGTGCGACTCGGGATTCCGGTGTACGTGCTGAACTCGCTGAATGCCGCAGGAAAGGGAACGAAGATCACGTTCGACGCGCCGCGCATGCCCGTCCGCGCGATCGCGGGAAAAGGGAATACGGTGATCGTGAAAGTGCGCAGCGCGCGCATGCTCGCGGCGCCGGGATTCCTCCGGGCGATCTTCGACGTGTTCGAGCGCAACCGCATCTCCGTAGACGTGGTGACGACGTCGGAAGTCTCGGTGTCGGTGACGCTGGACGACGACAAGCATCTCGACACAGTTGTGGGACAGCTCCGCGAGTTTGGCGACGTGGGCGTCGAGCGAGGGCGGGCGATCGTCGCCGTGGTCGGCGCGGGACTGGGCGACAGCAACTCGGCGATGGCCAAGGCCATGACCGCGATCGGCGACGTGCGACTGCACATGGTTTCGCTCAGTGCGACGGGAATCAATCTCACGCTGATCATCGACGGCGACGAACTCAAGCCCGTGATGCGCCGGCTTCACGCCGCTTTCTTCGACACGGAGACCGCATGAGCAAGACACTGCGCCTCGCGGTGATCGGCGATGGCAAGATGGGACAGGCGATCGCGTCGCTCGCGGCGGATCACGGATTCGAAGTGGTCGCGCTGCTCGGAGAGAATCAGGTTCTTCCGCAGGGGATCACCAAGCCGCTGCTCGGCGGCGCGGATGTAGCCGTTGAGTTCACCACGCCGCAGTTCGCAGCCTCGAATGTTCGCGGATGCATCAACGCCGGATGCCCCGTGGTCTGCGGGACGACCGGCTGGGACAGTTCGCTGAGCGAGGTTTCGGACGAAGTGCGCGCGAAGAAGGGCGCGCTGCTGTGGGCGCCGAACTTTTCGATCGGTGTACATCTGTTCGCGCGCATGGTAGAGCACGCGGCGCGGATTGTGTCCGAGTCGAACGCTGGCTTCGACACGCACCTCGTGGAAACGCACCACAATCAGAAACTCGACGCACCCTCCGGCACCGCGCGCTCACTTGCCGCGCGCGCGGAAAAGGCATCAGGCAAATCGATGCCCGTCACCAGCGTTCGCGTCGGCAGCGTGCCCGGAACGCATCAGGTGATTTTCGACGGCGCGTTCGAGCAGATCAGGCTCGAGCACGTCGCGCGCGATCGTCGCGTGTTCGCCACCGGAGCGCTCGCCGCGGCGCATTGGCTCGTCGGGAAGCACGGCGTATTCACGCTCGACCACATGCTCGGGACCTGAGAATGACACAGACAATGCTGACAGGATGCTTCACCGCGCTCGTCACGCCGTTCGATTCAACAGGCGCGGTTGATTCCGCCGCTTTCGCGAAGCTGGTCGACTGGCAGATCGCCGAGGGAATCCATGGGCTCGTTCCCGTGGGCTCCACGGGTGAGGCCGCGACGATGACGCTGGACGAACGCCTCGCCATCGTGCGACTCTGCGCGGAGCGCGTGAAGGGCCGCGTCCCTGTAATTGCCGGCGCCGGCGGCAACGATACGAAGGTCGCGATCGAAACGTCCAAGGCGATGGGCGACACCGGCGCGACGCATCTCCTCCACGTCTCGCCGATGTACAGCAAGCCGCCGCAGCGCGGAATCCTCGCGCACTTTCGCGCGATCGCAGACGCGGCGTCGCTGCCGATCGTTGTGTACAACGTGCCGGGGCGCACGGCGAGCAACATCGAGGCCGAGACGACACTCGCGCTCGCGGAGCACCAGAACATCGTGGCGGTGAAAGAGGCGTCGGGAAATCCGGCGCAGATTTCGGAAGTGATCCGTCACGCGCCCAAGGGATTCAGCGTGCTCTCGGGCGACGACGCCATCACCCTCGGCGTAATTGCTGGAGGAGGGCAGGGCGTGGTGTCGGTGGTGTCGAACGCCGTGCCGCGCAACATGGCGGATTTGTGCCGCCGCGCGCTGGAGGGGAAGATGGAAGCGGCGCGCGCGCTGCACCTGCAGCTGCACGCGTTCATGCAGGCGGCGTTTTGCGAAACGAATCCCATCGCCGTGAAGGCGTCGCTCGCGATGATGGGAATGATTCAAAACAACCTGCGCCTGCCGCTCGTGACGCTCGACGCAAAGCACGAGGGCAAACTGCGCGCGAGTCTGGTCGAGGCCGGAGCGCTGGCCAAATGACGCTCGCCGGAATCGGGATTGCCGCGCTCGAAGCGCGTGTCGACGAACTGTTTGCGCTTGCGCAGGGGAGCGAAGCGCCTCGTGATGCGGCGCGGATCGTCAACCAGCTGCTCGAAGCGCTGGAGTCTGGCGCGGCGCGATCGGCGGTGCTCGGCCACGACGGCGTGTGGCGCGCGGTGCCGTGGGTGAAACGCGGCATTCTTGTCGCCTTCCGCTTCGGCAAGCTCGCAGATCTCTCACCCGGCGGTGACGCCTTTTCGTTCGTAGATAAAGACACGATTCCGCCGCAGCGTTTCGGGCTTGAGCGAGGCGTGCGCATCGTGCCGGGCGGTTCGACGATTCGGCGCGGCGTGTACGTCGCGCCCGGAGTGGTCTGCATGCCGCCGATGTTTGTGAACGTTGGATCGTACATCGGCGCGGGGACGATGATCGATTCACATGCGCTCGTGGGATCGTGCGCGCAGCTCGGGGAGCGCTGCCACGTAAGCGCCGCCGCGCAGATCGGCGGGGTGCTCGAGCCGGTCAATGCCTCTCCCGTAATTATCGAAGACGACGTGATCATCGGCGGCAACTGCGGCGTGTACGAGGGAACGGTGGTTCGATCGCGCGCCGTGCTCGCCGCGGGCGTGGTGCTCACTCGTGGCACGCCGGTATACGATCTGGTGCACGAGCAGGTGTACCGCGCGAGCGCTGATGCACCGCTCGAGATTCCGTCCGGCGCCGTTGTGGTTCCCGGAGCGCGCGCGGTGAAGGGAGGATGGGGCACCGGCGAGGGGCTCTCGCTGCAAACGCCGGTCGTCGTGAAGTACCGCGACGAAAAAACGGACCTCGCCACCGCGCTCGAAAGCTGGCTGCGCTAGTGCGCGCGAAATGAAAGTTCGCGGCGTGCTGCGGGTGCCGGGAGACAAATCCATCTCGCACCGCGCGCTGATGTTCGCGGCGCTCGGGAAAGGAGAATCCCGTGTGCGCGGGCTGCTCTGCTCGGCGGATGTGCTCTCGACCGGAGCAGTGCTGCGCTCGCTTGGCGCGGCGATTCCGGAACTGAATGCGCGCGAGTTCACGGTTCGTGGCGGCGGGTTGCGCAGTTTGCGCGAGAGCGCGGCGGATCTCGACTGCGGCAACAGCGGCACGACTGCCCGATTGATGTCCGGCGTTCTCGCGGCGATCCCGTTCGATTCACGAGTGACAGGCGATGCGAGCCTCAGCAAGCGACCCATGCAGCGCGTCGCGAAACCGCTCGAGGCGATGGGCGCGCAATTCGAATTCGCAAATGGCGACGGCCTCCCCATGACCGTGCACGGCGGCCTGTTGAAAGGCGTCACCTGGTTCAGCGAAACCGCGAGTGCACAGGTTAAGAGTGCGATCCTGCTCGCAGGATTGGTGGCCGATGTGCCGGTGGAAGTTCATGAGCCCGCGGCCACGCGCGATCACACCGAGCGCATGCTGCGCGCGCGCGGCGTGGATGTGCGAACGGAGGGCACCGTCGTCACGCTGCTTCCGGCGGCGCGCCTCGACGCCGCCGCTCAAGACGTGCCCGGTGATCCTTCATCGGCAGCGTTCTTCGTCGCTCTCGCAGCGATTGCCGCGAGTGGTGCGCTTGAGATCGAGCATGTTTGCGTGAACCCGTCGCGCACCGGCGCGCTGAGTGTTCTTGCAGCGATGGGCGCCCTCATCGGAACTGAAGACACGCACGACGCCGGCGGCGAGCCCGTCGCGCGACTCGTGGTGAGTCCGCGGCTGCTTCGGGGAATCACGATCGAGCCGGAGATGGTGCCATCGCTGATCGACGAACTCCCCGTGATCGCCTGCGTTGCCGCGCGCGCCGAGGGAGAAACGCGCGTAACTGGCGCAGCGGAACTGCGGGTGAAGGAGAGCGACCGGATCGCGGCAGTCGTCAGCAATCTGAAGGCGATCGGCGCGGACGCCGAAGAACTCCCCGACGGATTTGTGGTGCGCGGCAGCGACCGGCCGTATCGTGGACGAGTGCAGACGCGCGGAGATCACCGCATCGCGATGGCATTCGGCGTGCTCGGCGCGCTCGACGGCAACGCGATCGAGATCGATGATCGTGAGTGCGTGAACGTTTCCTACCCCGGATTCTGGAGCGACCTCGAGCGTGCCATTGGCTGAACAGCTGATCGTTGTCGCCATCGACGGCCCCGCGGCCTCGGGCAAGTCTTCGACGGCGAAGCGCGTGGCGGAACGTCTCGGCATCCATCATGCGGATTCGGGCGCGCTTTATCGCGCGGCAACCGTCGCGCGGCTGAGGAGAGACGGCTCGGCGGAGCAGTGGACTGTGGATTCCGTTCTCGCGGCTGCCGAGCGCGTGTCGCTATTCCGAAACGAGACGTCGTTCGAAGTGCGCCTCGATGGCGAGCCGCTCGGAGAGGAACTGCACGAAGCCGCCGTCACCGCGCTCGTGAGCCTCGTAGCGAAAATGCAGCCGGTTCGAAATTGGGTGAACGATTTGATGCGTCAGTCAGCGCGCGAGGGCTCGATCGTCGTCGATGGCCGCGACATGGGCACCGCCGTATTTCCGGGCGCGAAGCTGAAAATTTTTCTCGTGGCGAACCCGCGTGAGCGCGCGCGCCGCCGCCTGCTCCAGCGGTTGAAGCGGGCGCCGATGGACGACGAGATCACGGCTGAGGCCGAGGCGCTCAAGCAGCGCGACGCGAAAGACGAAGCGCAGACACAACAGGCCGCGGATGCGGTGGTGATCGACACTACTCACCTGACGCAGGAGGAGCAGGTGGAGCGGATTGTGGAGTTGGCGCTTCGCGCCTAGGAGACTTGAGGGGTGAGAAGGGAGATTGGCCTACTTTTTTATTTGGTCGTTTCTGTCCTCTCCAAGCTTGCAGCTGCCATCCCAC
>JANYIJ010000088.1 GCA_025362095.1 Gemmatimonadota bacterium
CCGATGACCCCGAACGCCGCGCTCGCGGCCGTCGTCGGCGACAAGGCGCAGCCCCGCACCGAGATCGTCAAGAAGATCTGGGCCTACATCAAGAAGGAAGGGCTCCAGGACAAGAAGGAGAAGCGCAACATCAACGCCGACGACAAGCTGAAGGCGGTGTTTGGTGGAAAGGCGCAGGTCAACATGTTCCAGATGACGGCACTCGTCGCGAAGCACGTCAAGTAAAGTTTTGCCGACGTAGCATTCGACGTTCGTCACAGCGGGGGCGCATCCAGCTTAAGTTCAAGCGGATGCGCCCTCTCCGCTTTCACCGCACTGAGTGTTCCCAACGTGGCCAGCAAGAAATCATCGGATAAGCCCAAGAGCACCGTCGCCGCCGCGCGTGGCGGCAAATCTCCCGGCGGCGGATTCAAGCGCTACTGGGAGGGATTCAAGTCGCTCGCGGGCACGATCGCGATCTTCCTGGTCCTGCGCACGTTCTTCGTGGAGGCCTATCGCATTCCGTCGGGGAGCATGATTCCGACGCTGCTGGTCGGCGACTGGCTGTTCGTGAACAAGCTCGCGTACGGCCCGCACATTCCGTTCACGCACAGCAGCCTTCCGGGCTACGCCGATCCCAATCGCGGCGACGTGGTCGTGTTTGAGTCGCCGTTTCAGATCGACGCCATCGACACGCACGACGATCCCACGCCGACGCTCGTGAAGCGGCTCATCGGAATGCCGGGCGACACGCTCTACGGCCGCGACGGCGTGGTGTACGTGAACGGCCTCGCGCAGCGGCAGGGGTACACGTCGCCCGAACAGGACAAGGGCGATCCCAACATGGTGAGCGATCTCTTCGACTGGCAGAAGAAAGTCGGGCTCAAGGCATCGCGCTTCGGCGCCGCGCCTGATCAGCCGACGATCGACAAGTGGGGCCCGTTCATCGTGCCGCCGGGCCACTACTGGATGATGGGCGATAACCGGTACAACTCAAAGGACAGCCGCTACTGGGGATTCGTGCCGCGCGCCAAAGTGCGCGGACGTCCGATGTTCGTGTATTACACGTACGTGCCCGCGGAACAGAGCGACCGCGTCCTCTCGTTCATCACCGATATTCGCTGGCGCCGCATCGGGCACTGGATTAAGTAGAAAACAATCCGCATTCCGCATCGTGGGTAACGCCTTCGACTTCCAGCCGGACATCTCAAGCGCCGCGACCATCCCGTCGCGCTGCTACACGGATCCTGCGTTCCTCGCGCTCGAGGAGGAACGGGTCTTCTGCCGCACGTGGCAGCTCGTGGGACGCACAGATCAGGTTGCCGAGAGCGGGCAGTTCTTCACGGCCGAGATCGGCGACGAATCAATCGTCGTGCTGCGCGACGGCGCGGAGCTGCGCGGATTTCACAATATCTGTTTGCATCGCGCGGGTCCGGTCGCGCACGGCTGCGGAAAGCGGCAGACGCTGCAGTGCCGGTACCATGGGTGGACGTACGGGCTCGACGGCCGCCTGCTTCACGCGCCGGAAATGGAGGAGTCCGCCGGCTTCCGTGCTTCGGATTTCCGGCTGATCCCTGTGCAGGTGGCGGCGTTCGGACCGCTGCTGTTCGCGATGATCGACGCGGGCGCGCCGCCGCTCTCGCATTTCCTCGGCGACATTCCCGAGCGCGCCGCGCGATTCCATGTGGACGAGCTGCGCTGGGTGATGCGCAAATCGTGGACCGTGCGCTGCAACTGGAAAGTGTACGTCGACAACTATCTCGAGGGATATCACATCCCCGTGGTGCACCCATCGCTGCACAAGGAGATCGACTACGGCGAGTATCGCGTGGAGCCGCACCGGTACTGGTCGCTCCAGCACGCGCCGCTGCGGCCGGTGGCAGGCGCGGCCGCCGACCGGAAGTACGTGCCGGCCGAGGCGGGCGATCAGGCGCAGTACTACTGGCTCTTTCCGAACGTGATGCTCAATGTCTATCAAGGGCAGATGCAGACCAATGTCGTGCTGCCCCGCGGGCACGGCGAGTGCGAGGTAGTGTTCGAGTGGTATTCGGCGACGCCGCCCGCGGACGCGTCGACCGATGCGCAGTGGACTAAATTAGTAGCATTTAGTGACGAAATACAGGACGAAGACATCGAGATCTGCGAGCAGGTGCAGAAGAACCTGCGATCGCGGGCGTACGACAGGGGGCGCTACTCGGCGGCTCGTGAAGTTGGCGTTCATCATTTCCATTCGCTGTTGCACGAGTTTTTATAGTCGATGTCTGGGGTCTTCGGTCTGGAGTCTTTGAACCCGCGGTTTGTAGTTCACAGCTGCGAACTGCGTACGGCGGGTTAAAAGACTCCAGACAAAAGACTCCAGACACAGATCAACACCTTTCACATAGGAGTCCCATGCGCCGATTGATCGCGCTCGCTGCAGTCGTTTTGATTCCGGCACTCGCCCGGGCCCAGGCCCCGCAGTTCCTCACCTCGGACGCAAAGAGCATCGCGCCCTTTTCCCCGGCCGTGAAAGTCGGGAACATGCTGTATCTCGCCGGACAACTGGGGACCGACGCGAACAACAAGCTCGCCGAAGGTGGAATTGCGCCCGAGACCAAGCAGGCGCTCACGAACATCAAGAACCTGCTCGAAGCCAACGGCTCCGATATGCAGCACGTCGTGAAGTGCACGGTGTTCATGGCCGACATGAAAGAGTGGCCCGCGATGAACGACGTGTACCGCACGATGTTCACCGCCGGCAAATTCCCGGCGCGCAGCGCGTTTGGCACCACGGGACTCGCGCTCAACGCGCGCCTTGAGATCGAGTGCCTTGCCGTCGTGAAATAAGGTGATCGCGGCACTCCTGCTCGCGTTCGCGATCGGCGCCGACTCCGTTCGCGGATCGGTCGTCACCGACACGCTCTGGTCGCAGTCGCTGGGCGCGAAGAAGGCGGTGGTCGTGTATCTGCCGCCCTCCTACACATCATCACGCGCGCGCCGGTATCCGGTTGCGTTCTACCTGCACGGCCTGTGGGGCAGCGAGACGAACTGGGCGAAGCAGGGCGAGATCAATGTCGTGATGGACTCGCTCATTTCGGCGGGCGGGCCCGAGATGATCGTCGTCATGCCCGACGGGGATGACGGCTGGTACACCACCTGGAATTCGCTCGTCACGTACGATGCGTGCAAGAAGGCGCTCCCCGCGGACCACGAGAAGGCGGAGAGCTACTGCGTCCCGTGGCAGCACTACGACGACTACGTGGCGCGCGACGTCGTGCAGTGGGCCGACAAGAAATACCGCACGCAGTCCACGCGCGCGCACCGCGCGATCGCCGGCCTCTCGATGGGCGGCTACGGCACAATGTCGCTCGCGCTCGAGTATCCCGAGGTCTTTGCCGCCGCAGCGTCGCACTCGGGCGTTCTGTCGCCGCTGTACATGGGCCCGCGACCGTTCGACGGTCATCCGCAGTGGGCGCAGGACGGAGCAGAACTGGAGCTCTCGTACGGCAAGCGGTTCTGGCCGGCGATCTGGCCCGCGTTCGGCCGGGACACCGCTGCATGGTGGTCGCGCGATCCCGGCCGGCGCCTCGAGAAACTCGTTGCAGCAAAAGGAACGTCCGCCGCGCCCGCGCTGTTCGCCGACTGTGGAACCGAAGACGATCTCGTGAATCAGAACCGCGCGTTCAAGTGGCGCGTCGAGCAACTCGGGCTGTCCATTGTGTATCATGAATGGCCGGGCAAGCACGAGTGGCCGTACTGGCGTGCGCACGTCGGCGAGAGTCTTCACTGGATCGGGACGCAAATCGCGCGATGACCGCAGAGTTTTTCCCACGCAAGACCGTCGCATGGAAGCTCGAGGAACCGGCGCCGCTTCGGCAGCTGTCGCTCTCTCTTCCGTACATGGCGCTGGTCACAGGCGTGATGCTCCGTCTCTGGCGCTCGTATGTGCTCACGCATGGCGCGCCCGACAGCTGGGCGTGGGTCGGCGGGACGTTTCTCATCGGAATGGTGTTCCTCTTCCTGATGGTCACGATCCATCTGGGGAACTACACGCTGCGGCACTGGATCTGGCGCGCGCCCGTCTTCGCGCTGCTCGAAGCTGGAACCGAAATCCTCATGAGCCTCGCGCTCACCACCTTCGGTCTCGAACCGCTCGGCGCGGATCGCGCGGATTTCGCAGACTGGCTTCCCACCGGCATTCGCACACTTATTTTCCGACTCGTCGGCATCCTGCTGTTCGTCATGGTGCTCGCGGTGGTCGTCTCGATCATGCGCAGAATCCTGCTGGTTGCCGAACAGCGGACGTCGATGGCCGTGCGAATTCAGCGGGCGTCGCTCGAACAGGAATCGATCGGGAGCGACGCGGACGATCCGAACCATGGGAAACGAGACGGCGCATGAAAAAAGGAAAGAAGCATCTGGTCGTAGTCGGTGACCGGGTCCTGATTCGAGTCGAGGAAGGCGAGGAGCGCACGAAGGTCGGGCTCTACTTGCCCGCGACCGCCGCCGACAGTCAGGCGGTGCAGGGCGGAACCGTCGTCGCCACGGGCCCGGGCCAGCCGCTGCCGACAGTAGAGGACCATCTCGAGGAGCCATGGAAGATCTCGGGGAGCAAGGATACCCGTTATGTTCCTATGCAGGCGCGCGTGGGCGACTACGCGCTCTTTTTCCGGAAGGCGGCTGTCGAGATCACGTTCGACGATGAGCGATATCTCGTGGTGCCGCAGGCGGCGATTCTGACGCTCGCGCGCAACGACTAGGAGACCAAGTCTATGATGTACGATGAACGCTTCATCGCGCCCATGCGGCAGGAGTTGACGCACCTCGGAATCGAGGAATTGCGCTCGGCCGCCGAGGTGGATGCCAAGCTGCAGGATTCGCAGGACACCACGTTGCTCGTGGTGAATTCCATGTGCGGCTGCGCTGCGCGCAACGCGCGCCCCGCGATCGCCGCGGCGCTGCGGCACACGGTTCGTCCGAATCGGCTCTTCACCGTATTTTCGGGACAGGACGCCGATGCAACGCGCCAGGCGAGGTCGTACATCACCGGCTATCCGCCGAGCTCGCCGTCCATCGCGATGTTCAAGGGCGGCAAGCTGGTCCATATGATCGAACGCCACCAGATCGAGGGCCGCGGTGCCGGCGAGATCGCCGCCGACATGACGGCGGCGTTCGACAAGTACTGCGCCAAGGAAACCACAGCCGTCTAAACGGCGGCGCGACGGGCGACTGGTGAGGAGCACTTCACTTGAAGCGGTAAAGTACTTGTGAGTTCGCGTCCCGCGCGACACGTTTCAGGTGTGACTACGGCGCTCGGCGATCGCGCAGCAGACAACCTCGCGTTCATTCGCGACACGATGGCGCGCGCGGGCGCGTTCACGAGCGTCTCCGGCGCGGCGATGATGCTGACCGGCGGCATGGGACTCGGCGCCGCGCTGCTCGCCTCGCCGGCGCTGCTCGCGGCGAATCCGGCGCGATTTCTCTCGACGTGGATCGTCATCGCGATCCTCGGCGGCGCCGGATCGTGGGTCGCCATACGCCGGAAAGCGCAGCGCGCAGGGCAATCGCTTATGGACGGGCCCGCCCGACGGTTTGCGCTCGCGTTCGCGCCGGCGCTCGTCGCAGGCGCGGTGCTCACAGTGGCGTTCGTCGCCAGCGGAAACTCCGCGCTGCTTCCCGGCACCTGGCTCTCGCTCTATGGCGCGGCGGTCACTGCGGGCGGCGCGCTCTCTGTGCGGCCCGTGCCGGTGATGGGCGCGGCGTTCATGGCGCTCGGCGCGCTCTGCTTCGCGCTGACGCCGCAAGCGCAGCAGTACGTTCTCGCCGCCGGATTCGGCGGCCTGCATCTCACGTTCGGTTATCACATCTCGAGGAACTACGGTGGCTAAACAGTCTTCGTCTGCGGCCGCGCGCCGCGCCGAACGCGGCGCGCGCGCGACGCCGACGGCAATGCGCGCGCATAAGGGTGACGAGTCCATGGTGCCCGCGCTCGACAAGATTATCCACGAGCGCATCAGGCTCGGCATCGTGAGCGCGCTCGCCGTGAACGAGCGGCTGACGTTTAACGAGCTGAAGAAGCTGCTGCAGACGTCGGACGGAAATGTGAGCGTGCACGCAAGAAAGCTCGAAGATGCCGGCTATCTCGCGTGCACGAAATCCTTTGACGGGCGGGTGCCGAGAACGGATTACAAGCTGACTGCAGCGGGGAGGAAGGCGTTGGAGAGGTATCTATCGCACATGGAAGCTTTGATTCAGGCGACGCGCGGGAAATAGAGGGGTACAACGGCGACTGGCGACTGGTGAGGTGCAATTGAGCGACTGGCGACTGGTGAGGGGCAATTAGCGAATGGCGACTTGCAAGTGGAGGTAGCCCTCCGTCGCCAGTCGCCATTTGCCAAACCGCCCCTCACCAGTCGCCCGTCGCCGTAGTTCCCGTCGCCCGTCGCCGCAGCTACGCGTACTTGATCCACCTCATCAACTCCTGAAGATTCGGCCTCTTGCCCGTCATGAGAAGCCCAATCCGATAAATCCGAGCCGACGCCCAAATCGCGAGCCAGCACGTAATCGCGAGTCCCAGCAGCGATCCAATCAGCTCCAGTGGCGGCACCTGCATCGCCGTCATGCGGAGTGGCATGATCACCGGCGCAGTGAACGGAATGACACTCATCGCGCGGGCGAGCGTGCCCGACGGCGCCAGCATGATCGGCTGCACGAACACGATGCTCGACACGAGCAACAGGATCACCGGCATCGCCGCTTGCTGCACTTCTTCCTGCGTCCCAACCATCGCGCCCACTGCCGCGAACATCGACGAGTACAGCACGTAGCCGAGCACGAAGAACAGGATCAGCGACACGAGCAGCAGCGGTGAAACAGTCGGGAACGCAAAGTTCTTCATTTCGGGAACGCCCATCGCCTTCGACATCACCGCGCCGTACGTGATGAACGCTGCGGCGCTTCCGAACCAAACGAGCTGCTGCGTGAGCCCTACAGCGCCCACACCAAGAATCTTTCCGGCCAGCAGGATGTCGGGCTTCACGCTCGCCATCACCACCTCGGCGACGCGCGTCATTTTTTCCTCGAGCACGCCGCGCATCACGTTCTGGCCGTAAATCATGATCATCATGTACAGCATGAACGCGACGACGGCCCCAAAAATGAAGTTCACGATCCCGCTTTCACCGCGGCCGCGCTCGTCGAGGCGGACGCTCGAGAGATCGACCTTCACCTTGATGAGCGAGTCGACGCGCTCAGGCTTGATGCCTGCGTTTTCGAGCCGCGCGGCGATCATCGACTGCCGGATCGCTTCCTGCAGCAGCTCCATCTGGCCGACGGCCGACGCGTTGCGACCTGCATAGCGCGCCGTGTGCTGCGTCATCGTGGCCGAGTCGAGCACCAAGTATCCGGGACTAAGATTGTCGACGACGGCCTTGGTCGCGACGCTCTCCGCCATCGCAAGCTTGGGCGGATTGACGTCCTCGACTTCAGTCGGAATCGCCTCGGTCACCGGACGGGCGCTGCGTCCCTGCAGCGGATTCGCCGCGGCCGTGTCTTTGCGCGCGGCGAGACGCGCGGCGATCCGATGCCCAAGGCCAGTGCCGGTCGCGTCCAGAATGCGCACGCTCGAGACCTGCTGGTTCTTCATCCCCTTCACCGTCATGTAGCCGGGAAGGATCATGACGACGCCGAAAAACACCGGTCCGAAAATCGTGGCGAAGATGAACCACTTCGACCGCACGCGCTCGAGATACTCGCGCGTGATCACCACCCAAAGTTTATCCATGGCCTGTCATCCCCACTTCGACGCCCGTGGCGCCGACTTTCTCAAGGAAGATCTGGTGCAGTGAAGGCTGCACGAGTTCGAACCGCTGCACCTTGGCGCCGGCCTCGATGAGACGGTGGAGCAGTTCCTGGGGGTCGGCATCTTTCTGAAGCGAAATTTCGAAGAACTGGTTCGAATCGTCGACGCGCTCGACCATTGTGTGGTCGCGCAGCACGCGATTCACGAGTTCCGCCCCGCCGCCGCCGGCGAGCGCGAGCGCAACGTTGTTGCCACCGTGCTCGGCTTTCACGCCCGGGACGGTGCCGTCGAGCACTTTGTCGCCGTGCGCGATGATGCAGACGGAATCGCAGAGGCGCTCGGCGTTGTCCATAAGGTGCGTCGAGAAGACCACCGTCTTGCCGCGCTTCTTGAGATCGACGACGGTGTCCTTGAGTGCCTGCGCGTTGATCGGATCGAGACCGCTGAACGGCTCGTCGAGAATCACGAGCTCGGGATCGTGCAGCAGCGTGCCGATGAACTGGACCTTTTGCTGCATGCCGCGCGAGAGTTCGTCGATCTTCGCGAGGCCCCAGTCTTTTTCGGCGGTCTTCAGCGAGAAGCGCTCCATCCACTCGTCGATGCGGCGGTCCGCTTCCTTGGCGCCGAGCCCTTTGAGCTGGCCGAGGAACCGGAGGACGCGGCGCACCTGCATTTTCTTGTAGAGCCCGCGCTCTTCGGGGAGGTACCCGATGCGATCGAGGCTCGCTTGATCCCGGCTTGGCTTTCCGAAGAGGGTAATGGTTCCTTCGTCGGGCGCGATGATGTTGAGGATCATCCGGATGGAAGTGGTCTTGCCGGCGCCGTTCGGTCCGAGGAGACCGTACACGGCTCCCTTGGGGACGGCGAGCGAGAGACTGCGCACGGCGGTGAATTCGCCGTAGCGTTTGGTGATGCCCAGGATGTCGAGGGCGATTTCGGTCATGGGCTCCCTTGTATGGCGTGCGTCGCGCTCCGAATATACGACAATGCCAGAGCACGCAGGAATCGTACGGTTTGACCGGAACGAAGTTTCCGGCGCGTTCGGCGACCTGGGCACCTCGTTTCCGCTGATTGTCGGCATGATCGCGGCGGCGAGGCTGGACGCCACCAGCGTGCTCGTGGCGTTCGGCATCCTCCAGGTGCTCACCGGGCTCGTGTACCGGATGCCAATGCCGGTGCAGCCGTTGAAGGCCGTGGCGGCGATCGTGATCGCACAGCATGTCAGCGCGAACGTCCTGTTCGGCGGCGGCGCGGCGATCGGATTTCTCATGCTGTTTCTGGCGCTGAGCGGTCTGCTCGACTGGCTCGCGCGGGTGGTGCCGCACGTGGTGGTGCGGGGGATCCAGTTCGGGTTGGGAATTCAGCTTACGCGAATTGCGGTGGCCGAGTACGTGCCGTCTGGAGGAGCGTGGGGGTACGTGCTCGCGGCGGTCGCGTTTACGATCGTGCTGCTGCTCCTCGGGAATCGCCGCCTGCCGCCTGCGCCGATTGTCATGGCGATCGGCGCCGTGTTTGCGCTGACGATTGGAGGCGCGGGCGCCGGCGCGTTCGCGGCGATCGGCGTGCACGCGCCGGTGCTGTTTGTACCGACGGGCAGCGATCTGTGGCAGGGATTCATTCTGCTCGCGATTCCGCAGATTCCGCTTTCACTCGGAAACTCCGTGCTCGCAACCAAGCGCGTAGCGGCCGATCTGTTTCCCGAGCGCGAGCCGCTGTTGATCAGAACGATCGGCATGACCTACGCCGGGATGAACATCGTGAGCGCGTTCATCGGCGGCGTGCCCGTGTGTCATGGCTCCGGTGGCATGGCAGGGCACTACACGTTCGGCGCGCGAACGGGCGGGTCGGTGATCATCGCCGGTTTGGGATTGCTTACGATTGGCGTGCTGTTCGGCGGAAGCTTCGGAGAGATCGCCATGTTCTTTCCGAAGCCAATGCTGGGCGTGCTGCTGCTGTTCGAAGGCGTTGCGATGATGGTGCTCCTGCGCGATCTCACGAGCGAAAAGCGTGATTTTTCACTCGCGATCCTTCTCGGTGTGGTGGCCGCGGGATTGCCCTACGGATATCTCGTCGCGCTGGTGCTCGGGACCGTGATTGCAAGGACGGAGCTTCGCGTGACGGTCGCGTGAGCGGGCGGAAGGTGGCGGTGATCGCCGGCGCCGGTCCTGCCGGGCTGACGGCCGCGTGGGAACTGCTCGCGCGCACGGATATTGTGCCGCTCGTGTTCGAGCGCACGCATGCGACGGGCGGAATCGCCCAGACGTACGAGTACAAGGGAAACCGGATCGACATCGGCGGGCATCGCTTTTTTTCCAAGAGCGAGCGCGTGATGCAGTGGTGGTTTTCCAAGCTGCCGCTTCAGGGAAAGCCGGCGGCCGACGAGCTCGCGCGAAAGCTCGAAGTGGAGTACGCGACGCAGGTGACGCTGCAGTCGCTCGCGCCCGCGGGATCGCCGGGACCGAAGGTGCGCGAGACGACACGGCCGGCGCCCGATCCCGAGCGCGAAGATCGCGTGATGCTGCAGCGGCCGCGGCTCTCGCGAATTTATTTCGGGAGGAATTTTTTTCCGTATCCGATCGGCATCACGCTTTCTGTGGCGTGGAGACTGGGACTCGTCAATACGGCGCTCATCGGGCTGAGCTACATCAAGGCCCAAATATTTCCGCAGCGCGACGAGACGTATCTCGACGCCTTTTTCATCAATCGATTTGGCGAGCGGCTGTACGAGACGTTCTTTCGCGGGTACACGGAGAAAGTGTGGGGAGTGCCGTGCAGCGAGATTCGCGCCGACTGGGGCGCGCAGCGCGTAAAGGGACTCTCCCTCACGCGCGCACTGACTCACGCGCTGAAAGATCTCCTCTCGAGCGATTTCAAGAAGAAACAGGAGGAGCGCGAGACGTCGCTGATCACGCGATTCTTCTATCCCAAGTTCGGGCCGGGACAGATGTGGGAGGCGGTAGCGGAGCAGATCGCGGCGGCTGGAGGCGAGATTCGATACGGCGCGCGAGTGGATGGAGTGCGCATGACCGATGGCCGGGTGACGAGCGTGATCGTGGTGGATGAAGCGACGGGCAAGAGCAATGAGATAGCGTCCGACTATTTCATCTCGACAATGCCGGTGCGCGAACTGATGGAGCAGCTCACACCGCCGCCGCCCGCACCGGTGATGGAAGTCGCGCGGGGATTGCGCTATCGCGATTTTCTGACAGTGGGCCTGCTGCTGAAGAAACTTCACGTGAGCGTCCGCGGCGGCGCCGCGAAGGCGATGGTCGAGGACAACTGGATCTATGTGCAGGACGCCGGCGTGCAGGTCGGGCGAATCCAGCTGTTCAATAACTGGAGCCCGTACCTCGTGGCCGATCGCGGGAAGACGGTGTGGATCGGGCTCGAGTATTTCGTCGATGAAGGCGACGCGCTCTGGAAATCCCCTGACGCCGATCTCGTCAAACTCGGCGCACGGGAACTGGAACAGATCGGATTTGCACTATCAGCGGATGTGATCGACGGTTGCGTGCTGCGCATGCCCAAGGCATATCCCGCGTATTTCGGGACGTACGAACGGCTCGACGAAATCCGGAAATTCGTCACCGGAATTCCAAATCTGTTTTGCGTCGGCCGCAACGGCATGCATCGCTACAACAATCAGGATCACTCGATGCTCACCGCGATGATGGCGGTGGACAATATCATCGCCGGAAATGACGACGACTCCGAGATGTGGGACGTGAACCTCGAGATGGTCTATCACGAGGGAGCGAAGTGAGGATGAGTGGCGAGACGGTGAGGGGTGAGGAGGACGAACTGGTGACGACGCCATCGGCGCCCCGGGGAGCAATTCTCGACGGATGGCGGCCCGCACTGGCGATGGGCCTGCTGACCGCGATCGCAGTGCTCATTGTGTGGGGATCGCTGAGTCCCGCGCCGGTGATGCACGACGAATGGGCGTACTGGCTGCAGGCGGATCAGTACGCGCACCTGCACTGGAAACTCGCGTCACCGCCCGCGCCAGAATTCTTCGAGCAGCTCTACGTGCTCGTCACGCCGGTCTTCGCGGCGAAGTATCCGCCGGGCTATGCGACGATGGTCGCGCCGGGATTCGCGCTCGGCATGTCCGCGTTGATGCCGCTGCTGATCACCGGCTTCACGGGCGCGCTGGTGTTCGCGCTCGCGCGCCGCGTGGCCAACGGTCTCACCGCCGCGCTCACCTGGATTCTCTGGCTCGGCACGTTCGGCAATCTTCGATTCCGCGCGGCGTATTTCTCCGAGACGGTCACATCGTTCTGCTGGCTCCTCGCGTGGTGGGCGCTGCTCGAGTGGCGCGAGACACGCCGTTCCCGCTGGATGATCGTGCTCGCGCTCGCGACAGGCTGGGGCGCCATCACGCGACCGGCGACGATGTTCGTGTTCGCGATTCCGGTCGGCGTGGTGGTGTTGCGCGATGTGTTCTCCTCGAAACAATGGCGCGACCTTGCGATCGGTGTCGCAGTCGGCACGCTGGTGCTCGGCATCCTTCCGATCTGGAACGCGAAGACCACGGGGAACTGGCGTGAAACGCCGCTCGCTCTCTATACCAAGCAGTATCTGCCGTTCGACATTCCCGGCTACACGGTGAACGAAACGCCGCCCGAGCGCGCGCTGCCGCCGGAGATGGAACGCGTGCGGTCGTTCTTGCGCGACATCAAGAAGACACAAGCTGACACGCCGTTCTGGGCCACAGCGCTCGACCGCGCCTGGATGCTGCTGCGCGACTCGTTCGGCGGCTGGCGGCTTCCGTTCGCGTTTGCGTTTCTGCTCGGCTTGTGGACCCTCGGCGCCGCAGGGCGTTTTGCGCTCGGTACGAGCGCGCTTCTGATTGCCGCATACCTGTCGCAGGCGCATACGTCCGATTGGGTTGTCTACTATCTCGAGGCGATGCCGGCGATCGCTTTTACCGCTGCGCTCGGCGCCACGCGCGCAGCAAAGTTCGTGCAGACTGCCCCCGCTCCGAAGACGCCGGGAGCCGTTGTCGCGACGGTGTTCCTCGGGCTGCTCTCGACGGACGTGATCGCGGCTCGCGACACGCTTGCAAGAATTTCGGCAGAGCCGCGGCTGTTTCGCGAACAGGTCGCGGCGTTGCCGAAAAAGCCGAACATCGTGTTCGTGCGGTATTCGTCGAGGCGGAGCATGCACATCGCACTCGTCGCGAACCGGGGGATGCTGCCGGAGGCGGAGAGCTGGATCGTGCACGATCGCGGCGCCGATGATCTTCGATTGTACGCGCTGGCCAACGGCCGCACGGCGTACGTGTTCGATGAGAAAACGGGACAGTTCCACGAGGCCAAGCCGTGACGCGCGAGCAGCAGGAGCGGGCCGCGGTGTTCACGGCGATATCGCTGGTGTTCGTGACGATCCTGTTGCCGGAGCTGCATTACGTTCCGATTTGGGACGGCAGAGTCTATGCGAACTGCGCGATCGAAGCGGCGACGAACGGCTTCGCCGGGCTCTCGATGGAATCGTTGCGCTGCGCTGGTCATCCGTCGCAGGGGTATGTGATTTTTCTCGCCGCGTCGCAGCTGTTGCGCTTTGGCGACATCGCGGCGATGCACGCGACGAATATTCTGCTCGGGATCACGGCGCTCGCGTCGATCCGCGTGGTGCTGGCGCGGATCGTGCCGGACCTCGCGAGAGCGCGTCAGCTCGACCTGGTCACGCTCCTGTGCGCGGTGCATCCTGCGGTGCTCTCGACGCTGCTGCAGGTGAACGTCGACTTCGGCGTGTATGTGTTTTTCTTTGCGACGCTCGCAGCGATGATGAGCGGGCGCTACGGCCTCGCGACGACTGCCGGAGTACTGCTCTGCTTTTCGAAGGAGACCGGAGTTCTCGCGTACGGGCTGATGATCGGGCTGGATATCGCGTTCAGGATGATTCCACAGGGTACGCTTCAAGAGCGTGTGAAACGCGTGATGCCGCTCTGGATGACGCCGCTGCCGGTGCTGCTGTTCGGCGCGCACGTGCTCTGGTGGAACGCAACGCACGCGCAGTCCGCGGTGTGGAAACACAATTGGCAACAGGGAACGATCGACGGGTTCAAGTTCTTCGATTTGAGCGACCCTGTGTTCGTGAGCTATGCGGCGGGGATCTTTGTTGTGGGCTTTATGTGGGTTGTGTCGTCATTCATCGCCGTCGATGCGATCGTGGGCGGTGTCCGGATGGCGCGGCGACTGCCAAATCGCGTAGTACCAAGTCTGGACGCGGCAAAGCTCGCCTATTTCACGACGCTCACTGTCGTGCTGACCTATCTGCTCACGTCGTTCCGGACGTGGAGCAATCTTCGCTACTTCGCACTGCTGTACCCGCTGCTGGTGATTTTGGCGTTCACGTCGATGCTGCGGCTCGGATTAGGATGGCGAGTGCGCATGCTGTCGCTCGTGGGTATCGCGGCGCTGTTCCTGGTTTCGGTGTACCGCTCGGTGGATCCGGTCGCGCGCGCCGTGTACGGGACGTTCTCCACCGGCCAGCACGATATGTACCGGATGTCGTCGATCACCAAGGAGTATGACGGGCCGGGACGTGACGAGATCGTGTACAACCTGCAGTTCACCGGCTACCACCACGTGCAGAACGCCCTGTTTCACGCGCTGCAGCCAACCGATTCCACAGCCTTCGCAACATCACGCGTGGCGCGCTGGAATATCTGGAGCCAGCTGGACGGCTTCACGCGCGAGCGCACGCTGCGACAGCAGGCGGTGATCGTGCCGCGATACTGGGATGACATCGATCTGCTCGCCTCGCCGCAGCGGCCGCGCGATGTGTGGTTTCTGGTGTTCTCGTACTTCCCCGATCACGACAGCTCGCTCGAATCGCTCAAGTTGCTGTATCGGGAGATCGGGGTCACGCGCAGCATCGCGCACGGACATCTGCTCGTGGCGCACCATCTTCAGCTGATCGCGCCGTGAGTCCGTTGCGTCGCTGGTGGGGCGTTATACCCGCGGCGCTGCTCGTGATGATCGTCTGGCCGCAGCGCGGGTTCGTTCCGATCTGGGATGGCAATGTCTACATGCAGTGCGTGGTCGACGCGGCCGCGAACGGGCTCAACGTGCACTCGCTGCGCTGCGGCGGACATCAGTCGCAGCTCTACATGGGACTGCTCGCGCTGACGCAGCTCGCGAGCCCCGGAAATCTCACCGCAATCGTCGCGATGAATCTCGCACTCGCGATCGGCGCGCTCGGCGCGTTCGCGGTGGTCTTGGGGCGCCTGCTTCCCGCCGAAGAGTGGTGCTGGCAGAGAGCGCAGCTCGTGACGGTGATCGCGCTGCACCCGCTCATCGCGGCGACGCTGCTTCAGCTGAACAGCGATTTCGGAGTGTACGTCTTCTTCGCCATGACGCTCGCGGCGATTCTCGTTCGCCGATATCGGCTCGTGGCGCTCGCGGGAATGATGCTCTGCTTTTCAAAGGAGACCGGCGCGCTTGTCTACGCCGTCGCGCTCGGCCTGCACGTTCTCTTCCGCGCTCTCGAACAGAAGGGAAGCGCCGGGGAGCGGGCGCGCGTAGTGGTTCGAGAGATGTGGCCCTCGCTTCTGCCGCTTCTCGCGTACGCCGCGTTCCTCACATGGTGGTCCGCTACGCAGGGTTCGTACGCGGTGTGGAATCAGGGCATCCACGAACGCCCCGCCGAAGGAATGCACTGGTTTGATTTCGACGACGTGATCCTGCGCAGCTACGCGGCAATCATCTTCGTGCTCGGCTTCGCATGGATTCCCACGAGCGTGATCCTCACGGACGTCGCGCTCGGCGCTGCGCGCACTGCGCGGAGGCTCGGCGACCGCGCGCTCCCCGGCGTGGATGGTCATGTGGCGGGGTACCTCACCGCGCTCACGGCCGCGCTCGTGTACTTGCTCACCGTGTATCGCACGTGGAGTTTTCCGCGCTACTTCGTTGTGCTCGCGCCGTTGCTGCTGATCGTTGCATTCATCTCGCTCATCCGGCTTGGCGCCTCCGTGCGCGGCCGCCGCTACTCGCTCGCGGCGATGAGCGTGCTGCTGTTCATCTCGACCCATGCATCGTGGGATCCGGTTTCGCGCAGGCTGTTCGGCACGTTCTCGCTGGGGGAGAAGTCGGCGTACGACGTATCGAGCATTGCGCATGATTTTCGCGTGATCGACGCCGACCATCTCTGCTACAATCTCCAGTTCACCGGCTTTCACTGGGCGCAAGACGCGATGTACGCGGCGATGAAACCAACGGCGCACACGACTATCGTCTTCCCGCGCTTCAACCGGTGGGGACTCTGGGCTCCGCTCGATGCGCAGACGTTCGAGCGCGTCGCTCGGCGTGATGGGACCGTCACGCCCGACTATCAGGACGAGGCGACGATAGCCGCGATGCGCGAGAAGAAGCCCCGCGAACTGTGGCTGGTGGAGCAGCCCAACGACGGCGACACGCTCGCCGTGCAAAAACTGCATCACGACTACGCCGACGCCGACTCCGTTCGCTACACCGCGGGAGGCGTCATCCTGACCGCCCGTCATCTGGTACGACGTGACACTCAGGTGCTACCTTGAGACCGTGGTTCCTATTGGAGGCGCGATGAAGGTTGTGATCCTTGCCGGCGGGCTCGGCACGAGATTGTCGGAAGAGACCGCCTCGCGGCCCAAGCCGATGGTGGAGGTCGGCGGGCGGCCTATGCTGTGGCACATCATGCACCTCTACGCTGCGGCCGGACTCGATGAGTTCGTGCTCGCGCTCGGATACAAAGCCGAGATGGTGCGGTCGTATTTCCTGCAGTATCACGCGGTGGCGCGTGATCTTACGGTGCACCTCGCAGATGGCAAGGCGACGACGCACGGCGAGGCGCGCGAAGACTGGAAGATCCATCTCATCGACACCGGTCTGGAAACCCAAACAGGCGGCCGCCTGCGGAAACTGCGCCAGTGGATCGGCGCCGAACCGTTTTGCCTGACCTACGGCGACGGCGTCAGCGATCTCGACATCACAAAGCTCATCACGTTCCACAAAGCGCACGGGAAACTCGCGACGGTCACCGCGGTGCGTCCGCCTGCGCGATTCGGCGGCCTCGAGCTCGCGGGCGACGAAGTGAAATACTTCGCCGAGAAGAATCAAGCGAGCGAAGGCTGGATCAACGGCGGCTTCTTCGTGCTGGAACCGAAGGTGCTCGACTACATCGACGGCGATTCCACTCTTTGGGAAAAGGAACCGCTGGAGCGGCTCGCGCGCGAAGGACAGCTGCGGGCGTTCCGCCATGAAGGGTTCTGGCAGCCAATGGACACGCTGCGCGACCTGCGTAACCTCGAATCGCTCTGGGCCGGCGGTTCACCGCCATGGAAGACCTGGAAATGAGCGCGAAGAAAAAGAGTTCGCACTGGCTCGACCGGCCGGTGTTCGTCACCGGCGCCACGGGGCTCCTCGGCGGCTGGCTCGTGCGCCGCTTGGTGGAGGAGGGTGCGTGCGTCACGGCTCTCGTGCGCGACTGGGTTCCGCAGAGCACGCTGCTGCGCACTGATCTGATGAGCAAAGTGACGCTCGTGCGTGGCGACGTGCGCGACCAGGGCGTGCTTGAGCGCGCGCTCGGTGAATATGAAATCGACACGGTGTTCCATCTCGCCGCGCAGACAATCGTCGGCGTCGCGAACCGGAATCCGATCTCCACGCTCGATACGAACGTCCGCGGCACATGGGCGCTGCTCGAGGCCGCGCGCCGGAGCCCTCTTACGAAGGCAGTGATCATCGCGTCGAGCGACAAAGCGTATGGCGATCACGAGAAACTTCCGTACGATGAAAACGCGGCGCTTCAGGGCGAGCACCCGTACGACGTGAGCAAGTCGTGTGCAGATCTCATTGCCAAGATGTACGCGGTGAGCTTTGGCGTGCCGGTGGCGGTCACGCGCTGCGGGAATTTTTTCGGCGGCGGCGATCTCAACTGGAACCGGCTGATTCCGGGGACCATTCGCTCGGTGCTCAAGAATGAGCGCCCGGTAATTCGCTCAGACGGCACGCTCATTCGCGATTACTTCTACGTGGAGGATGGCGCGGCCGCGTACATGCAGCTCGCACAGGCGCTGCACAGCCGGCCGGAGCTTCGCGGCGAAGCGTTCAACTTTTCGAACGAACTGCAAGTGGACGTGCTCGCGCTCACGAAGACGATTCTCGAGCGCATGAAATCTTCGCTCGAGCCGGACGTGCGCGCCGAAGCGCGAAACGAAATCCAGCATCAATGGCTCAGCGCCGCGAAAGCGCGCAAGATGCTCGGCTGGACGCCGCAGTTCACGCTCGATGAAGGACTCGACCGCACGATCGCCTGGTATCGCGAGTTCTGCTGACCGGAATGGCTGGAATGGCGGGAACATCGGGCATTCTCGCGCAGGACCTCGACGCGGCGCTCGATCGCACGCGAGGTCTCTGGCAGGAGATGGACGGGTCGCGCCTCCTGCTGACGGGCGCGACCGGGTTCATCGGCACCCACATGCTGGAATCGGTGCGTCACGCGCGGGAGCGTACTGGCGTGGATGTGCGCGTGGTTGCGCCGGCGCGCGCACCGGAGCGACTGCGCGAACGACTCCCATGGACCGCGAACGCAGCGTGGCTCGAGGTCATTGCTGGTGACATCAATCAGTTCGAGCCGCCACCAGGCCGAATAGACTTTGCAATCCATTCCGCGAACACCGCATCTCCGGGCGAGATCAACGATGATCCTGCTGGCATCGCGCAGATGGTCGTTGGTGGATCGTCGCGCGTGTACGCGCTCGCGGCGGCGGCAGGTGCGCGGCGTGTGCTCCAACTCAGTTCAGGTTCGGTGAGCGGCGCGCACTACACTCCCGCGAAGCCGATTCTCGAGGACGATCCTGGCGAATGCTCGGGAGATAGTCCCGCGGAGCGGCTAGCGCGCGCGAAACGCGACGCGGAGCGGGCGCTGCTCGCGGCGGAGCAACAACCGGGCGCACCGACGGTGGTGTTCGCGCGCGGGTTCGCGCTCTGCGGTCCGTGGCTGCCGCTCGATTCGGCGTTCGCGTTCGGGAATTTTCTGGGCGCGGCCATGCGCGGCGAGCCGATAATCGTGAGCGGAGACGGCACACCGGTGCGGAGCTATCTTTACTCGGGCGATATGGTCGTCTGGCTCTGGACGCTGCTGCTGAAGGGTGCTGCGGGCCGGGCATACAACGTGGGATCGGAACGCGCAGTGACGATCGGTGATTTGGCGCACCGCGTGGCGGCGCTGGTTGGAGGAAACGTAGAGGTTGCGGGTGTACCGGTGCCGGGGGCGCGGGCACACTGGCATGTGCCGGACCTCTCTCGCGCGAAGAGTGAATTGGGACTGAAGGAGACTGTGCCGCTCAATGACGCGATTGTTCGAACGGCGAGGTGGTGGAGTGAGAAGTGAGGGGCAGATCAGTGAGGGGTGAGGGGGAGGATCAGTGACGGGTGACTGGTGAGGGGGAAATAAAATCCGGAGAGTTGCCGTGATCGAACGAAACATTTTTGACGAACTGTTCGTGCTCGAGATCGCCAATAACCATTGGGGATCGCTTGAGCGCGGGCTGCGGATCATACGGGAGTTCTCGACCATCGCGCGCTATCACAACATGCGGTGCGCGATGAAGCTTCAATTTCGCGACGTCGATCACTTCATCCACAAGGATTTTCGCGAGCGGCAGGACATCCGCTACGTGAAGAAGACCGTAGACACGAAGATGAGCGACGAAGACTACGGGCTGCTCGTCGAAGAAACGCGCCGCAACAACTGCATTCGCATGGCGACGCCGTTCGACGAGCGCAGCGTGGATCTCTGCGTCGAGCTCGGCATCGAAATCATAAAGATCGCGAGCTCCGATATCACCGACTGGACGCTGCTCGAAAAGATCGCGAAGACGCGGAAGCCGGTAATTGCCTCGACCGGCGGCGCGTCTGTGAAGGACATGGATGCCATGGTCACCTTCTTCGGGAATCGCTCGATTCCGATCGCGATCAATCACTGCGTCTCGCTCTATCCATCGGAGGGCGAGGAGCTCGAGCTCAACCAGATCGACTTCCTCACAAAACGCTATCCCACACATACGATCGGATGGTCCGGCCACGAGAAGTCTCCGGAAATTCGCGACACGATGCTCGTCGCGTACGCCAAGGGCGCGCGCACGTTCGAGCGACATATCGACATCGTGACGCCGGACAAGACGCTCTCGCCGTACTGCTCGACTCCCGAGGACGTCAGCGACTGGTTCTCCGCCTTCAACCGCGCGAAGTCTCTGTGCGGCGGATCGGGCGAGTCGCGCCGCACGCTGCCTCGCAAAGAGATCGAATATCTCGACGCGCTCGTTCGCGGCGCCTACGCCACGCGCGACATTCCGGCCGGCGCGCGGATCACTCGTGACGACTACTACCTCGCAGTGCCGCTTCAGAAGGGGCAACTCTCGAGCCGGGAGCTCATCGATGGCGACTTGCTCGTGAAGCCTGTCGCGAAGGACGCGCCGATCCGGATCGAACAGTTCGACAACCCGTATTCACGCACACCAGAGCTGCGCAAACTGATCGAGGGGCGCGGACTCTAGTATGCGGGTGTAAGTGTCGCGCGACGCCGAGCGCCCCTGTCCCGTCTGCGGCGCGCTCGCGGGCGAGCCGCTGCATGAACGCAAGTTCGTTCTTCCCGACGGCCATCCGCTCGCGCGCGGCTATACCGTGGTGACGTGCGGCATCTGCGGCGCCGCGTACGCCACGCCGCTCCCCGATCAATCCGCGTACGACCGTTTTTATCGCGACGATTCGAAATACGCCGACGCCGCCACCGGAACCGGCAGCGGTGCACAGGCGTGGGACGATCAGCGACTCGAAGAAACCGCGCGCGCTCTCGCGGCGTTCGCGCCGGAGAAGTCAACGCACATCGTTGACGTCGGCTGCGGCGCCGGCGGACTCCTGCGCTGGCTCGCGAAACTCGGCTACACGAACCTCACCGGTATCGACCCCGCTCCGGCGTGCGCTGATGCGACGAGCGCGATTCCGGGTGTGCGCGGCATCACTGGTTCGCTCTTCGCGCTCCCAACGGTCGAGCCAGCCGGATTGATCGTTCTCTCACACGTGCTCGAGCACGTGCGCGACGTGTCGGCGGCGGTCGATGGACTCAAGACGATCACGCGTTCCGGCGGCCGTGTCTACGCCGAGGTGCCGAATGCCGCACAGTACGCGGAGTTCCTCGTGGCGCCATTTCTCGATTTCAACACCGAACATATCAATCACTTCTCGGTGGGAACGCTGAAACGGCTCTTCGCATCGCGCGGGTGGAAAATCGTTTCTTGCGGATCCAAGGCAATCGCATCTTCGCCAACAGCGAAATATCCGTGCGCGTGGGTGCTCGCGGAGCTGCCCTTGCCTGGAGAAGCAGTGGAGGAGATGCCGGCCGATCGATCGCTGCGTATGGCGCTCTCGCGCTACGTATCCGCCTCGCACTCGCTGCTCGCGCGCGTCATCGCGCGCTGCGAAGAGCTCGGCATCGCTTCCAAAGAAATTATCGTCTGGGGAACCGGCCAGACCACGGCGATCCTGCTGGCGGAAACGCCGCTCGGCGGCGCGCGCGTCCGGGCGTTCACCGATTCGAATCCGATGCACTACGGACGCACCGTCTCCGGCGCCCCCGTGGTGCCGCCCGACGCATTGCGCGCGTGGCCAAATATCCCGATCGTCATCGGGTCGCTGTTGCACGGCGCGGAGATCGCCGGGTCCATTTCGGCGCGCGGTCTCGTAAATCCCGTTATTCGTCTCGATCCAGGCGCTCAATGATCAGGCTTGCCGACTACGTCATGCGCACGCTCGTGCAGCGCGGGGTCACCGATTGCTTCATCGTCACCGGTGGCGGCGCGATGCACCTGAACGATGCCGTCGGTCGTTGCGAGGGAATGCGCTGGCTGCCCAATCATCATGAGCAGGCGTGCGCGATGGCCGCGCAGGGATATGCGCGCATGCTCAATAAGCCCGCGCTCGTGCAGGTGACGACGGGGCCCGGTGGCACCAACGCGCTGACGGGAGTGTTCGGCGCGTTCGTCGATTCGTTGCCGATGATTGTTGTGTCCGGACAGGTGAAGCGTGAGACAATGATGTCGACGTACGATCGCGAAACACTTCCGCTGCGTCAGCTGGGCGATCAAGAGGTCGATATCATCGCGATGGCGAAGCCGGTAACGAAGTACGCCGTGTGCGTGATCGATCCAGCCACCATTCGATATCACCTCGAGCGCGCGATACACGAGGCGTCGGCGGGCAGACCCGGACCGGTATGGATTGATATTCCGGTGGATGTGCAGGCGGCGATGGTCGATGAAGATTCAATGGAGGGATTCACGCCTGCGGCCGCGAAGCCTGCGCCGCTGAAGGGCCCGCGGCTTGCCTCAATCGTCGCCGATGTCGCGATGCGACTCGCGAATGCACGGCGCCCCGTGATCTATGCTGGCGCGGGCGTGCGCTTGTCTGGCGCGGCGGGTCATTTCGCGAAACTCGCCGGAAAGCTCGGGATTCCCATCGTCACGGGGTTCAACGCGCACGATCTGATTGCCACCGAACATCCGCTGTTCGCTGGGCGCCCCGGCACGATCGGCGACCGTCCGGGAAACTTCGCAGTTCAAAATTCCGATTGCGTTCTCGTGCTCGGCTGCCGGCTCAACATCAGGCAGATCAGCTATGCGTGGCAGAACTTCGCGCGAGCGGCGGAACTCATTGTCGTGGACGTCGACGCCGCCGAACTCGCGAAGCCGACTATTAAGCCGACCGTCGCTGTGCATGCGGACGCGGGCGAAGTGATTCGCATGCTGCTCGGCGTGAACTGGCCGGGCCCCACACCGGCGCATCAGACGTGGGCGGCGTGGTGTGCGGAACGCAAGGCGAAGTATCCGGTGGTGCTCGCGGAATACTGGACCCGTGAGAACGGCGTGAACCCGTATTGTTTCGGCGACGCCCTCTCAAAAGCACTCGACGACGACGACGTAATCGTCACGGGCGACGGCACGGCGTGCATCGCGACCTTCCAGTCGGCGAAACTCCGCGCGGGCCAGCGGCTCTTCTCCGATTCCGGATGCGCGCCGATGGGCTTCGATCTGCCAGCCGCGATCGGCGCGTGCGTCGCGCACAAGCGCGGACGCGTGATGTGCATTGCCGGCGATGGCAGCATCATGCTCAACGTGCAGGAGTTGCAAACACTGCGCGGGCATTCACTTCCGGTGAAATTGTTCATCTTCAACAACAACGGATATCTCTCGATTCGTTTGACGCAGGACAATTTCTTTCCGGGCAATCCGGTGGGAGCGGGCCCGGAGAGCGGTGTCACGTTTCCGGACTTCGGGAAACTCGCGGGCGGGTTTGGCATTCCGTTCGAGCGCGTCTCGCGCAATGCCGATCTCGACTCAGCCATTCGCGCGACGCTCGCGCACGATGGCCCCGCGATCTGCGAAGTGGTGCTCGACGCCGCGCAGCCGTTCAGCCCGCGCGTTTCGTCCAAGCGTCTGCCGGACGGCACGATGGTAACCGCGCCGCTAGAAGACATGTTCCCGTTTCTGTCGGAAGCAGAGCTCGCGTCGAACATGCTCGTGCCGATGGTGGCGTACGCGGCGGCCGATCGGAAAGGCAAATGACATGACCACCGATCGCGGCGAGCTCGCGCGCGATCTTCTCGAGCACTCGCTCGAGAACCGCACGCTTGCCGAAAATCCCGCGCCCGAGCTCGTGCGCGGCGTTCACGTCGCGGTGTACGGAGCGGGGAAAGTTGGCAGGCAGGTCGCCGCGCTCCTCGCGGCGCGCGGCGTGATCGTCGATCGCATGATCGATGCGCGGGCCGCGCAGCTTCGCTCGATGGATGGAATCCCGGTGGTCCCGCCGGGCACCTCGCATCAGTCCTCAATGCCGGTGGTCATCGCCGCGTTCAATCGCGACGCCGATCCGGCGTCGATACACACCGTGATCCGCGCGAGCGGCGCGGTGCGCATTATCGATTTCGTGGAGCTCCACGCGAAATTTTCCGACGAGCTCGGCGATCGCTACTGGCTTGTCGCGCAAGATGAGCTGCGCTCGCACGAAGACGCGATGCGCGAAGCGCTCACGCGCTGGAGCGACGACACGAGCCGCGAACAGTACGCGCAGCTGCTCGCGTATCGCCTGACAGGCGATCCCGCGCTGCTTCCCAATCCAATGGGCGGAGTGCCGTATCGGCCAGCCGATCTTCCATCGCCAGCGGGCGCTGCGCGGTT
>JANYIJ010000154.1 GCA_025362095.1 Gemmatimonadota bacterium
CGCACATCCCCGAGTCGCTCCGTGCCACTCCTGTCTTCATTAGTGACGATGACCCGATGACATTGGGCGTCGTCGCCATCGATTACGTGGGCCACCTGCAGCATCACCTTCGGCAGATCCTGTCCGCCCGGCCCGGCTGATGAGCGCCGAATCCGATTCCGGTTGGCGCCGCGGCGAGTGGTCTAGCGCCGGCCGCGTGCGGCGTGCAGCGGTTCTCTACCGCCGCACCCGCGTAATCTCGAGGAACTGCTCCCGCACCGTGCTCGCCTTCCCCGCCCGTTCGAGTGCCGCCCACAGATGCGCGACGGTCTCGGCGTCGACCAAACCCGATGGCGCGCCGACGCCCGGACCGCCGAGCTTGTCGCTCACGCGGAACGCGTCGACGGCAGTAAACACATCGGGCGTGTAGACGTTCGCGTTCGGACCCCGCGCGTCGATGAGCGGTTCGCCTTTGTGATAGAAGCCGAGCGTCTGAAGCATGACCTTGAGTTGCCAGATGTCGCCGCCACTGAACTGTTGGAGCGTGCGATAGCCGAGCGTCTGCGAGATCGCGTCGTAGATGCGGCGCAGCTCGGCGACGGGCTCCGGATTTTCGCAGACTGAAATGTTTGTCGTGACGCCGTCCGTGCGACGCGACATTCCCGCGCGCGAGTCGGCGACGATCACTGCGGCCGATTGGCGGAGGCCGTGGCGTTGGTCGCCGCCCTGCGCGTGGCCCGCTGCGATCGCGTCGATCAGCCGGTCGGAAAGGTGCCGCGGCTGACCTTCGCTCGCCTCAAACGATTTCGCGACCGCTTCGAGGACCTGCGGGCCAACAAGCACGTTGCCTTGCGTGACGTAATTTTTCCCCGCGCGATTTCCCTTCCAGTCTTGGGGGCCGGTGCCGGTGTGCTGCGCCGAACGGCCGTGAATATCGATCACTCCGATCTGCCGCTGCGCGGCGCCGGAGTCGGCGGCGAGAAGGCGCTTGAGCGCGGCGTCGGGCGCCTCGCCTTTCGCGAGCGCGTCGAGAAGTTCGTTGCCGTATTCGGTACGTGTGCTGGCTTGCGTGGCGACCGCGCCGACACCTGCGCGCACCCACGGAACGCCGTTCCCGACGCAGGGAACGCGGGTGGTGACCGCGACGCCGACTTCACCCGTGCGTGGATCGATCGCGGCGATCGAGAACGTGTGAAAGACGAGAGAGTCGCGCCACTCGGCGGGAACCTGTGCGGAGAGCGGAGCAGCGAACGCGATGAGGAGAAGGAGTGCGCGTTTCATGATGACAAACATAGTATTGTACAGGTGTAAGCGTTCGATTGCTTCCGTGCGCAACTAGATGGTGAAGCTGTCCGATCGCCCCGGAGCTACAATGACCGACGATATGGGAATCTTTCGCATTGATGTTGAGCTGGAGAATCACGCACGGCCAGGCGAGAAGCGGCTGCTGCGTGGTGTGCTCGTTGATACGGGCGCCGAGTTGTCATGGGCGCCTGCGACCGTACTCGAGGAGCTCGGAATCGCACGACGCAAGTCGATCCGCTTTCAACAGGCGGACGGGAGCGTCCTCGTTCGCGATATCGGATTTGCCGTGGTCTATGCTGCCGGAATGGACACGGTTGATGAGATCGTCTTTGGCGAACCGAATGATATGGTTCTGCTGGGCGCGCGAACTCTGGAAGGCATGAACGTGAGACTGTACATCGTCGCCAAGAAGCTCGTGCCGGCCGGACCAGTGCCCGCGGCGGCCGCGGCGTAGTCGCCTCGCCAAGTGAAAGCAATCATCTGCACAGCATACGGCCCGCCCGAGGTGCTTCAACTCGGCGAGCTCCCGATCCCCGAGCCGAAGCGAGGCCAAGTCCGCATCAAAATGCGCGCGACGGCAGTGACCTATAGCGATTGCTTCATGCGCGGTCTCGCCATCAAGCCATTCATGCGGACGGTCGTGCGACTGATCATCGGATGGCGCCGGCCCAGGAAGCAGGTGCTCGGGATCATCGTTGCGGGAGTAATCGACCAGGTCGGAGCTGGTGTGACTGCGTTCAAGGAAGGCGACGAAGTGTTCGGAATGGATGGCTACGGCGCGTGCGCGTGGGCAGAGTACAAATGCATGAAGGTGAATCGGCTCATCGCGCTGAAACCAAAGAACCTGACTTTTGCGGAAGCAGCCGCGATTCCCTACGGCGGGCTTCTCGCACTAGCGTTTCTGAAGCGCGGCGGGATCGCGGCGGGAAAGCGCGTGCTGATCTACGGTGCTTCGGGCGCGACCGGATCGTCCGCGGTGCAGCTCGCGAAAACTTTCGGCGCGCATGTCACCGCCGTATGCAGCACGGCGAATGTGGAGTTGGTGCGGTCGCTAGGCGCGGATGCGGTGATCGACTACACGACGGAGGATTTCACGGCGACAGCGGATCGCTACGATCTGATCTACGTCGCAGTCGGAGGCCGATATCATCCGGCGTCCGAAGATCAGTGCCGAAAAGTCTTGGCATCTGGCGGCGCGTACGTGACCGTGGATGGCTTGAACCCGAAGATGACCCGAGAGATGTTGGTGGAACTCAGTCATCTCATGGAATCCGGGAGCTTTCGAGCTGTGATCGATCGGAGCTATCCGCTCGCGGAGGTGGCTGAGGCAAGTCGATATGTCGAAACGAAACGGAAACGCGGCAACGTGGTGATCGATGTGGCCTAGAGCGAGTACAAGGAGAGTGGACCGCATGAAGGCGACTCATGCGATCAGCCGATTGCGCTGAAAACGGTGCATGGCGAGCGCCACTGCCCCGATATCGAGCAGGAGCAGCGCGCCGAATCCGATGACCGCCAGTTGCGAGGCCGCTGGCGCGTTCGCGAGGACGCTCCGCTTCCACTCCGCGGGCAAGAGCCGCACGGCGACCAAAGGCAAGAGCAGCAGTAAGACGATGGTCCCACTCAGCGCCTGCTGCGCTTGCCGCACCGTCGCGGCGCGCAGCGAGATGAGCACGCCAATGGCTCCCACGAACACCGCGCCGCACGCGCCGATCGCACACATGGTCACGAACATCTGCGGCGAATAGAACACGAGCCCGCTCCGCCAAGTGGCGAGGTTCACCGTCACCGCGGCAATCAGCTGACTCGTGATCGTCATCGCGCCAGCATAACCGAATGCCGCCGTGATCTTCCCGAACAGGATCGCGTTGTCGGACAGTCGCGTCGCGAGCAATGTCTCGAGCGTGTGGCGTTCGCGTTCACCCGCGAAGGCGTCGGCAATGATCGTCGATACCAGAAACATCGGAACCCAGCTCCATGCGACGGACACTGCCGGCGATGTGATCCATGCGCGCCCAGTTTGCAGCGGAATGATGATTCCGAACGCTGCGATGAACAGCGCGATTCCTGCCTTGCCACGCCCTCCGCGCTGCCCGAGCAACTCGCGCCACTCCTTGGACGCCACCGCGAGAACATCGGCCACGGTTGTCGTTGTCATGATTGCGCCTCGACGAGCAAGTGGAATGCATCCTCGAGCGATCCGCCGGTGTTGCGAACGGACTCGATCTGATATCCTGCACTGATCAGCGCGGCCACGACATGGGTCGTGCCGTCGGCACCATTCAAACGGACGATGAGGGCGCGCCCGTCGCGTCGCGCCGAGGCGACCGCAGGGAGGTGATCCCGGATTGGGATGCCGGCACACCTGATGTGGGCCGGCCAGCGATTGTAGCGGTGCCTCAGGCACCGGCACACCCCAACCGACCAGGCGGCGCCGGCCGTGCGGCCCCGCCGTTCGACGGCAGGAGTCGCGGACGGAACCGCCAACGCCCGAGCAGCGGTGCCGGGTCGATGTAGGTGTCGCGGTCGCGCAGGCCGAAGAACAGGCCGCCGGACGCC
>JANYIJ010000156.1 GCA_025362095.1 Gemmatimonadota bacterium
GTCGCTAGAACGGCGAGTACTCGGGCGGCGTGACTCCGTTCAAACGGAGATACGGCACAACCTGCCCCAGCGTCCACGGAAAGTGATCGAGCAGTTCCATCAACGCGCGGCCGCGAGTGACCTTGTTGCCGAACTGTGTGATGTTCTCGGCCATTTGCGCATCGCTCACGCCCTTGAGCATTGCGATGGTATGGTCCATCGCTGCTGCGGCCGTCTTCTTGAGCTCGGCTTTGTTGTGCAGATACTTCGCAGAGTCGCCGAACGATGGCATTCCCTTCGTGCTGCCGGTGATCGCGAGGTGCGCGATCAGCGCATCGCTGAGCGCCGCGTGCTCGATCTGCTCGGCGAAGTTGCGCACGCCTTTGGTGGGGCGAAATCCGAGCATGGAGTCGGGCGCGGCGTCTATGTAACGGAGCACGGCGCCTTTGTGGTTCTGCACCACGGCGATCAGCGCTTCCTGTGAAATCAGCTGCTTCTGCGCGAGGAGCGGCACCGCAGTGGTGATCGAGGCAAAAGCCACGGCTGCGAAAATGCGGGACGGATGCATGAACACCTCATTCATATAGATGTTTGTAGCGGCGAACTGCAGAGGGAGAAGCTAGCCCTGCTCGATTTCCGCGCAAGCCGCACTCGCCTAGAAGGTATTGACCAGTCCGGAAATGTTATTACAGTTATTACATGCCCTCAATTCACCTTAAGGTCGCCCGCATCGGTAACTCGCGTGGGGTCCGGATCCCCGCGACAACGCTCGCGCGCTATCACATCGGGGACAGCGTTCTCATGGAAGAACTCGCCGAAGGAATCCTCCTTCGTCCGAAGCGTCGGGCAGGGGCAAAACTCTCGTGGGACGACACGGCACGAGCGATGGCAAACGTGATCGAGGACTGGAGCGCGTGGGACGAAACGCTCTCCGACGGGCTCGACGAGATTCCGTGGGAGTCGACGCCCGTCAGGCGCGTCGCGGAGAAGTCGCCTGCGTATCCGGCCACTCCGCGCAAAGCGAAGCGGCCGAAGAAGTGAAGCGTTACGAAATCCGCTGGGCGCAGCTCGACCCCACGCAGGGCGCCGAGATGGCAAAGACGCGCTCGGTGGTGATCGTGAGCCTCGATATTCTCAACGCGCGTTTGCAGACCGTCACAGTTTGTCCGCTGACGTCACAGCTGCACCCGACTTGGCGTACGCGTATTGGAGTTCGCGCTGCGGGCAAGCGTGCGGAAATCGCCGTCGATCAGATCCGGACGGTCAGCAAGTCGAGACTCGGTCGGAAGATGGGCGCGCTCTCCGCCGCAGATGGGAGCGCATTGCGGCGGACCATCACTGAGATGTATGGCGAGTAGCCGTCGGCGCTAGTACCGCGTGATCGCCAGCGATGCCTTGCCGTTGCGATACGAGATCACGTACACCTGGTCGAACACACTTCCTTTCCATTTGGGCGGCTCGGGCGTGACGCCAAGCGCCGCGGCGAGTTGGGTGATCTCCTCATGATTCCAGCAGATCACGATCGTCTTTCCGCCTAGTGACCGGTCGGCGAGAACCTGCTTCGCTAGCTCAGCGTATTGCTTCCCGAGAAACGGTGTCTGCACGGAGAGCGTGAGCGCCTGTGCGAGCGGCGCGACAGTTTCCTGCGTGCGCACGCCGTCATCGTGTTTGGTGGTCCGCGTCGCGAATATCGCGACCGGGGTGCCGAGTTTGCGCATCGCGCGATTCGTGTTGATGAAAGTCACCAGCGCGGCTGCGCGCCGGACGCCTGCTTTCGAGAGGTGCGGATTTTCCGGATCCGCCGGCTTTTCCGCGTGGCGGAGGAGAATGATGTGACCGGGCGGCGTCTGCGGGAGCTGAGCGCCGTCGAGTGCGGGCAGGAGGACGAGAGCGAGTATCGCGCGGACGGTGCGGATCACAGGAGGTTTTCCGATGAGAGAGTGTCTGTAGTAGTGTGATGTCGTTGGACCTTGGCGACAATCGCTCAAACGAAGTAGTGGTTCTCCCTCTGAGCGGCTATGTTTTGCGCGGTCATCCCAGCCACTGCCGCTTCCTTCAATAGAGTTCGCCGTGAAAACACATCGCCTGATCCAATCGGTCGCGCTCCTCGCATGCGCCGCGACCTTCGTCCGCGCGCAGGACTCCAACGCGCAAAGCGCGAAAAAAGTTCTCGGCGTCAACGACTACGCTCGCTGGCGAAACGTCGACAACGCGCAGATCTCCGGCGACGGACGCTGGGTCGCAAGCACGATTCGACTCACGAACGTGCCCACGAACGACTCCAAGCCGGAACTGCACCTGCGCAATCTCGACACGGACAAAGACGTCGTGATCGCTCACGCGTCGAGCCCGGCGTTCTCGAGTGATTCGCGGTGGATCGTCTATCAGATCGATTCGATGCCGGCGCGCGCGGCGGGGCGCGGAGGGCGCGGGGGCAGCGCGACTGATTCGACGGCGACCCCTGGCGCTGGAGGCGCAGCCGGTCGAGGCGGCGCTCCAGCCGCGGCGCAGCCGCTTCGCCGGTACGAACTCCGCGAACTCGCGTCAGGCCGCACGCAGGCATGGAAAGACATCGCGAGCGCGACGTTCAATGTCGCTTCGACCCACTTAATGCTTCGTCGTCGCGCGAGCGCTGAGAACGGTGCCGCAGGTGGACGCGGCGGCGGCGGTGGTGCGCCGGGCGGACCGGGCGGACCGGGCGGCGGCGGCGGCGGCGGCGGCGGTGGGGCAGGCGGCGACGCGGGCGCGAGTTCAACAGCGCCACGCGGTGCCGATGTCCTGCTCGTCGACCTCGCGACGGGCCGTGCAGAAACACTGGGCAGCGTCGGGGACATCGCTTTCAATCGCACGGGCGATCTCCTCGCGTGGACCGTCGATGGAATCGTCGACGACGCGAACGGTCTCTTCGTGATGGACACGAAATCGGGCAGTACGTACACGCTCGATAATGACGCGCGCCGTTATTCGCGCATCGCGTGGACCAGCGATGGCAGCGGGATCGCCGCGCTCAAAGGAAAGGCGGTCGACAAAATGCGCGAGCGCGCGAACGTGTTGCTCGCGTGGCCGGACGTGCGCGCGGCGTTGGGCAATCCTGAAACGAACGCGGCAGTTCTGGATCCGGCGAAAGCCGCAAGCTGGGAACGAGAGTGGGTGCTGAGCGAGCGCGCGCCGCTTTCATGGAGTCTCGACAAATCCCGCGTGTTCTTCGGCGCGAAGGCGCAGGCGGTGCCGCAGGATACTGGGCGACGCCCAAGTGCTGATTCTGTGGCCGATGTCGACGTGTGGCGTTACAACGACACGCGCATTCAGTCGGCCCAAATGATTCGCGCGCCGCAGGAGCAGAACTTCACGTACCGTCAGGCGTTCGATGTGAAAGGCACGAAGTACGTGCATCTCGCCGATACGACGATGCGCGAGCTTGATGTGTCGCTCGATGGCAAGTGGGCCGTTGGCCGCGACCAGCGCTCATACGTTTCCGATTGGAAACCGCCGCAAGCCGATCTCTATCGCGTGAATACCGCCACCGGCGAACGCACGCTCATCATCAAGGGACAGATCATCGCGAACGGGGGACTTGTCGGCATCTCGCCGGCCGGCAATCAACTCGTCTATTGGAAGGACAACAAATACAGCGCGTACGATCTCGACGCGGGCGTTTCGCATCTCCTCGGCGGAGCCGCAGCGCCGAGTTTTATTGATACGGACGACGACCACACCGGGCCGCGCCCGCATTTCCCGGTGGAAGGCTTCACGCCCGACGGCAAGAGTGCGCTCGTCTCGAACAAGTACGATCTGTGGGAGCTGCCGCTCGACGGAACGGGCGCGGCGCGCAACGTCACGCTCGGCGCGGGCGCAAAATCGGAAACGCGATATCGCTACGTGCGGACTGATCCGGTCGACCCGCGCGATCCGCTCGCCGCGCGGCATTCGCGTGAGGTTGATCTCAGCAAGCCGGTGCTCTTTGAAACATTCGGCGAATACACGAAGGAGGGCGGCTTCGCCCGGCTCGAGAGCGGCAAGCTGACCGAACTCGTTCGCGACGCTGCGGCATACGGTACGCCGTCGCGCGCGGCGAAGGCGGACAAATATCTCTTCACGCGACAGACATTCACCGAGTTCCCCGATGTGCGCGTGTCGGGTTTGAATTTCTCGGATTCGAAAAAGGTCACCGATGCGAACCCGCAGCAGTCGCAGTACAAGTGGGTCGCGAAACGCGTGCTGTTCGACTACAAAGACAAAGACGGGCACCGGCTGCAGGGCTTTGTGTCGCTGCCCGAGGATTGGCAGCAGGGAAAGAAGCTGCCAATGCTCGTGAGTTTTTATGAAAAGAATTCGCAGAACTTCAATCGGTACACCGCGCCGTCGTTCATCACGGGGATGGGCGCGCTGCCGGTGGAGGCAGTGAGCCGCGGGTACATCACGATGTTCGCAGACGTGTACTACCACACGGGTTCGTCGCACAGCGATCAGCTCAATGCAGTAGAGGCCGCGACGAAGAAAGTGATCGAGCTTGGATATGCGGATCCCGCGAAGATCGGAGTGAACGGTCACAGTTATGGCGGCGAGGGCGCGGCGTTCATTGCGACTCGGTCGCGGATGTTTGCGGCAGTGGGCGTCGGCGCGGGCGTGACGGATTTGTTTACGGATTTCAGTCAGTCGTGGGGATGGAGTTACCAGGTGAGCGGCGGGAGCGGTGAGAACGGCAACAACTATTACATGGAAGGGCAGGGGCGCTGGGGATTCTCGCCGTGGGAAAAGCCGGATGTGTATCACTTCGAATCCGCGCTCACGCACGTGCCGGAGACGACGCAGCCGGTGCTGATCATGCACGGCACGGCGGATCCGACGGTCTCGTTTATTGAAGGGATGAATTTTTACAACGCGCTGCGCTTCAATGGAAAGGAGGCGTACATGCTCGCGTATCCGGGTGAGGGACACGGGCTGCGCGGGCTCGCGAACCGGAAGGATCTTACGAATCGGTATTTCGAATACTTCGATCACTTCCTAAAGGGCGCGCCGGCACCGAAGTGGATGACCGACGGTGTGCCTTATCTCGTGAAGATGCAGGGTGCTTCCGCGGCGCCAGCGGTGGGCGTGCAGCCCTGATGGAACTTTTCGTGCGCGCGTCGGCACGACACGGTTTTGGGTTTCATTTAGACTCGGACTGACACGTTCCCGTCGGTCGCGCGCGGGTATGTCCCGTCGAGCTCCGTCCAAACAGCGAGCGGACTCGCCGGGACATACCCGCTCGCTCCCTGAAGGGGCACAGCTCTTGCGAGTGCTCTAGTCGTACTTCATCCCCTAATGCCGTGCTGCGTCGCGCGGCGGAGGATCGACTAGACATGCGCAAACTTTTTGTCGTGACTGCGATCGTCCTGCTCTCGGCGTGCCGCGTCTCGCTCGACGGTACGGTCGGGTTCCTCGACGACTGTTCCTCGGGCTACGGCCGTCAGAGCTCCACATGCAGCGGACACAACCCCGGCGTGATCGTGATTGTCATCGCGCCGACACGCGTCTATGCAGACCCCGCCGACGCGCTCTGCTTCCAGCTCTCGCCCACTCCAGCGTCAGTGAAGACGAGCGGCAGCTACGCTTTCCAGAACAACACGAGTTCCAGCGTTACGATCGTCGGCACCAATCAGACTCCGTGGGTCACTATTGCTCCGGGAGAGACCTCGCCATCACTGAGCTTGTCCAGCGCCGGTGTGTACAACTTCGGCGTGCAAGGCTGCCGAGGCGTCAGCGGCACCGCGATGTATGGCGTCCTGAATGTGACTCTGAACTGATCCCGCCCTGCAGTGCGGATCTGGTGCGAGGGTGTGATGCGCCGTTCGTTTTCGCGGTCGTCACACTTTTCGCACAGGACCCCTCCCATGTCATTCCCGAGACTTCGCTCGGTTGCGCTTGCCGCGCTGATCGCGATTCCGTTCGCTGCGGCATCGCCGCAGAAACTGACGGGCCCGAACTCAACTGTCGCGCCGCCGGGGATGACCATCCGAAAGCGTAGTTCCACCGCGGTCCCGTCTATATTTCCTGCGGCAGTTCAACTCACCAATCCAAGGGAATACAGATGAGCACCTACGGCGCCGCACAGATGGCAAGCAGTTTCCGCACGGTTCGCGGAAACACGGTTCAGATCGCAGAAGACATTCCTGAAGACAAGTACAACTTTGTTGCTGCGCCGGGAACGCAATCGGTTGGTGCGAT
>JANYIJ010000164.1 GCA_025362095.1 Gemmatimonadota bacterium
CCTCGTGCATGTGGTGTTCGACAATGAAAGCCTGCTGTCGGTGGGCGGATTCCCCACCGCGACTTCAACGGGAAGCGACCTCGCCGCTATTGCCAAGGGCGCCGGCGTGCCGCGCGTGGCGACGGTGCGCTCGCTCGACGAATTCAAATCCGAGTTCACCGCCGCCAAGGCTGCGAACGATTTGACGACGATCGTGGCGAAAGTGGAGGCCGTTGGGCCGAGCGCGTACGTCACCGATCTCGCACTCCTCGAAAACCGCTATGAATTCGCGCGTCACCTCAAGAACATCCAGAGCAAAGGTTGATCATGTCGATTCTCACGCAGCTCGTTGCAGAACTCAATGCAGGCTCACTGAAGGTGGTGGATCTCTCGCAGCCGCTCGGCCCGGAGACACCGGTGATCGGGCTCCCGCCGATTTTCGGCGCGTCGCCCGGCGTGACACTCGATGTCATTTCGCACTACGATGACAAAGGGCCCGGCTGGTACTGGAACGTGATCCACATGGGCGAGCACACAGGCACGCATTTCGACGCGCCTGTGCACTGGATCACCGGCAAAGACCTTCCGGACAACGCGTGCGATACGATTCCTGCTCGGCGATTCATTGGGCCCGCGTGCGTGATCGATATCTCGAAAGAAGCCGCGAAGAACGAGGATTTCCTGCTGACGCCCGATCATCTGGCGGCGTGGGAGAAAGCGCACGGAAAGATTCCTGCCGGCGCGTGGGTGCTGCTGCGCAGCGACTGGAGCAAGCGCACCGATCCCGCGAAGTTCCTCAACGTGCGCGACGACGGCGCGCACAGCCCCGGGTTCCACCAGGAGACGTCGGAGATTCTCGCGAAGCTGCGCGACGTGCTCGGAGTGGGCGTCGAGACCGTGGGCACCGACGCGGGACAGGCGCACACGTTCACGCCGCAGTTTCCAAACCACACCATCATGCACGGCGCTGGAAAGTTCGGGCTCGCAAGTTTGCGCAATCTCGATCAGCTGCCGCCAACCGGCGCGGTGGTGATCGCCGCGCCGCTCAAGATCGTGCACGGGAGCGGGAGCCCGCTCCGCGTGCTGGCGATCTCGCCCTAGCGGCTGCTGCGAGTCTACTGCTTGAGAATCTGCCCGCGAATTTCTCCGCCGGGATTGTTCACCGTGTGAATGTTCGAATACGTGAGTCCGGCGAACAGCAGCTTCTTGAGTGAGTCGCCGTTCATGGTCGCGGTGATGGCGGTGGCCGAGTTGAGCGTCGCGACGCCGTGCGCCGTGCCCGCTTGCGTGCCGAAGCTGAACGTCGCACCCGGCCACGTGTTGTAGTTGATCGTCGTTCCCGCGTTGACGGCGATGGCGGCCGGTCCGTGAATGTGTCCGTTAGTCACGTTCGACGTGAGCCCGCTGAACGTGATGTCGTACGTGAAGATGTTCGTTAAGGTGTCGAGCGTCGCGGTGAAGGTTCCAAAGCCCGTCGTGGCGTTCGCCGGCGTTTCGGCGGCGCCGGTCATCTGCGCCCTGAACGTGACGATGTGCGAGACCGGTGCGGTAGTCGAGTCGTTCTTCGAGCAAGACCCAAACACGGCGGCGGCGGCAACTGCGATGGTAATGACACGCATCTTCATGATGTGTTCTCGAAAGAGTGGAGGGGCGGGGGCGATTGGTGACCGCGCACAGCGCGGTGAACTCAATGAACGACGACGACGCCGCTCATGTTTGCATGCAGTGTGCAGAGAAAAGTGAAGGTGCCCGCGTTGGTGAACGTGCGGGACACGGTGGTGTTGGACGAGACGAGAATGTCGCTGGGCGCCTGCGCGTTGCCGCCGAAGCGCACGTCGTGCGCGGTGCTCGCGAACACGAAGTTCACGACACCGTTGCGCCCGATGTCGATGTGGTTCGGATTATAGACGACGTCCGGCATGGTCACATTCACCGACGTCGCCGTCGCACTGCCGCCGAACGCATCGGTGTTGGTGCTGCTGGTGGGAGAGGAACTGCCGCTGCAGCCTGCGGCGAACATCACTGCGCAAACTGTGACGAAACGGCGTGGAGTAGTCATGGCGAGGGATGCGAGGAGGCTGATGTTCTGCTCACACGTACCCGGCCGTCGCACCATTCGTCACACGCGCGCCGATCGTCCGTAGAACTACGGGTCAGCTTCCGTCCTAAAAGCCCAGACTCCCTTCCGTGACATACCAGGTGCACTGCGCGAGACGCGGATTGCGCAGCACGGCGCCGGCTATTGTCGCGGAGCCGAGCATCGCGCGTCGAAACGGATTTCCGTTGATCGCGTAGATGGCCGGCGAGTTTGGCAGCTGCCGAATCACATCAATGAGCGACTGCTCAGATGGATATCTCGCGAGATCGCGTCTCGCAGTCTCGAACGCGCGGCTGATGTCGGCGCGCTGCCCAAACAGAAGTTCGCGCACGTTGGTGCACGACGAGAACGAGAGCATCTCGAGCGCAGTGTAACGAGCTCCGCGCATTTCGCGCGGATCTGTCGCCCTCGCCAGCAGCTCTTGTCGCCCTTCTTCAACTGTGTTCGGCCCATTGCCCGTTCCGACGTGCCAGGCGTTTACCGGAGTCATCATCCCCGCCTCCGGAGGCCGCACGGCGACTATCGCTGCAAGCTTCGGGTCTCGAGTCAGAGTATAGAACTGTTCCAAGGCGATGCGACCGATGTCCACAACGGTGCGGCCGATCATCTGGCCACCGAGCCCGTGGCTGTTGTCCGAAACGGCAAATCCGTACGAAATGATCGAGCGGAGGATCGTCTCGGCCGAATCTTTCCGGCCGCTCGCGAGATGGTACGCGGCACGGGAGATCGCAGAGTATGCCATCTCCTTGATCGTGCCGGTCAGAGGATGCGGGACCCTCAAGTCAGAGAATCGCTGCTTGAACGGCACCGCGTATGTTCCACCAAGAATGTCCATCGCCGATGCGCGAGCGACTCGATCGAAGTCACGCCAGACCGGTGCCGTCGCGAGTTCGCGCAGATAAGCCATCTCGGCGGGTGAGAGTCCGGCAGCGGCGGCTGAGAGAATGCGCGTGCCGTCGACGGTCGCCTTGTTTTGATTCGGTCGCGCCGACGGAAACATCTCCGGCGTGAGCTGCAGCGTCAGCCACGGCGCCGCTGGATGAACAAACTCAATGATGGGAAACTGTGGATCGGTTCGAACCGGCTGCATTGCTGTGAGCGATCTTCCCGCCTCGAGCGGTGTGATCGACGGATCACTTGGCACGCCGAACTGACGCAATGGTTCGATCGACAACGTTTTTGCTCGCGTGTTGCCGAGGCCGAGACCGGCACTCCAGTTATATGCACTCGACATTTTGACGAGCACCACCGGAACCGCCGTCATCGCCGCGAGTACGACCACGAGATCGATCAGGATCCGTCGCCCGCGCCGCACCCAACGCTCTGCGCGGGATTCGTCGGCGTGCGCCGGCTGAGCGGCGGCTGGCTGCGCTCCCCACCCAGCCTCGCGCGAGCGCACCGGCGCCTTCGCTTCCTCGCGCGCGCCAAACCACGCGCCGCGCGCTGCGTCTTTTACTTCGATGCGCGGATTCGAGGCACTCATCAGCTACACCGGCGTCGGTTCGGCTTCGCTCGGAAAGCGCAGGTGCGCCTCGACTTCGTCACGCGCCTCGAGCAAGCGGTCGATCTCCGCAGAAACGTCAGCGGCGATTCCGATATGAGTGGTCAGCCCCTCGACCGTCGCTGAACCCGCATGCAAGCGCAGGAGGTTCAGCCGGATGGTTTCGAGCGCTCCCACTGCATCCGCGAGCTTCGCCTCGATCATATCGCGCGTCGCTCGAACAGATTCATACTCCGCGCCGGCCGCGGCGCTGCCGGCATCGCCGATCGCGTCCTGCAGCTGATCGTAGCGCTCCCTGAGCGCCTGCGCGTCACGCTGCAGACGTGCGAGCAGCGGCGGGAGATCACTCAGCTGCTGACGCGTCACTTTCGGCAAGCTCTCGTACAACTGCTCGGCTGCCATGCCGAGCGATAACTCCGTCGCGCGATGCGTCATGGCCGACGCGACGGGTCCACCGCGATGAAGCCGTTTAGCGAGCGCGAAGAAATCCGTGCCGAGCCCCCGGGTCCACACCCACTGCCAGAACTCCGTGTCTATGTCGCGACGCAACTGCAACATCACGAGATTCGAGAGTCCGAGCGCCGCGGCCGCTCCCGCAATGGTCTCGATGACGGGCGCCACGGTTCGAACCAGTCCCGATGCTCCACCGGTCGAGAGCGCCGCGGCGATGGTGATTGGAACGGCGACCGCGCTGAAGGTGCCGAGCACGCGCGCCGCCCACCCCGTGAATCGTTCGACGAGATTTGGGCCGCGCGAAAACTCGGATGCGCGCTCCTCGCGCGTGGTTTCAAGCTCCGCCTTGAATGCCGGCGGGAGATCTGCCTGCGTGAATCCCAGCGCAAGCATTCGCCGCGCGGCGTTCACGCCAAAGAGCGCGACGCCTGCGATCGCGCCGAGCGTGAAGATGCCGAACGCCGGCACCTCGCCGAGGGTCGCCGATGCCACAAACGACGCGGGGAGCAGCGCGGCGGCGTAGAGCAGTTGTGCGCCGCCGTTGATTCTGCCGGTCCGCTTCACGAACGCGCGCAGTGCCGCAGGAAGTTCGCGTCGCTGTTCGAGCGCCACACCCAGTTGTTCCGCGAGCGCATCGGCCGACTGAGGCCGCTGCGCGGGATCTTTTGCCAAGCAACGATCGATCAAGTGCGCGAGCTTTCGCGGCACCGCGGTTCCCATCGAGCCCAGCAGCGGGGCCGGCTCGGTCACTTGTCGGGCAAGAATCTCAGTCGACGTTTTTCCTTCGAACGGCAACCTTCCTGAGAACGCGAAGAATGCCGTCGCGCCGAGTCCGTACAGATCACTGCGCGCGTCGATCTCGCCGCCGAGCACCTGCTCCGGGCTCATGAACTCCGGCGTGCCGGAGACGCCATCGCCGGAGGTCGCACCGGTCGCGGCCGCGATGCCGAAATCCGCGACGAGCGCGCGTCCGCTCCCCATCTCGAGCAAAATGTTGTCCGGCTTCACGTCGCGGTGCACGAGTCCCTGCCCGTGCGCGTATGCGAGCGCCCACGCGACCTCTCGCAGGACGCGCGTGCCGTCTGACGCGGAGAGCGGTCCGCGTGTGCGCACACGCTGCGCGAGTGTCTCGCCGTCCACAAAAGACATCACGTAATACACGAACTCGCCCGCCTCACCTACTGCGTGAATCGGGATGATGTGCGGATGTGAAAGTTTTGCGGCGAGCCGCGCTTCTTGCAGAAATCGCTCGCGCAGTCCGGGCTGTTTGGATTTCTCTGGCGGCAGCAGCTTGATCGCGACGAGCCGGTCCAAGTGCACCTCGCGCGCGAGGAACACCACGCCCATGCCGCCGCGGCCGAGTTCGCGGTCGATCGAGTAGCGGCCGGCGAGCGCGAGCTGGAACGCGAGGAAGAGCGGATCGGGCGCGGGCTGGCTCATGGCGTTCCGCGATTCACCACAGCACCGTCCCGATCACGCGACTAGGGCTTGTGCTGCGGCACCGGCGGCTGCCACCCCGGCGGCGGACCCTTCGGCATGTGCGAGCCGATCCAGCTCTGCTGCAGCGGCGTCAGCAGCTTGAAGATCGCATCATGCAGCGCGACTGAGGCCGCCATCTGCCGCGCAAGAATCGGCGCGGCCGTTTTCGCGATCGCTTCGACCTGTGCCTTCGTATCCCCAGCCTTCATCGCTGCTTCCATCTGCGCGTGAATCGCCTGCAGCGCTGCAATGTCGGCAGCGTTCGCGGTGGCATAGGCGTTCACAAGCGCGTCGATTGCGGCGTGCTGCGCGTCGGTGAGTCTGATGCTGTCTGGGAATGCCGCGCCCGGCCCCTTGGCATCGCCAGGCGCATGCTGCGCGCTCGCGTCCTGAAATGGCGCGCCTGGCAATCCGAGCGAGGCGTTGAACGTCAGCGCTGCCGCGTCCAGCGAATCGAGCAGTGCGCTGGAGGACGGTTGCGTCGGGCCGCGATCGCATGACACCAGCAGGAGTGCGACGGCGAGCAGTGTGGTCGCGCGGAAAGTCGTCATCGACAAAACCTCGCTCGAGAAAGCAGATCAGACTTGGCTTAAGGTAACGCGGTCTCCCGGCAAAGCGCCACACATCGCAGACAGCGACCTGCTGGACGCGGAGGAGTGGAAACGCCGGCCGCTGCTTGCAAAGGTGGCGCAGAACATGGCGCGGCTTGCAGATTCGTTCCTGTGACCGAAAGCGACTCAGACGGAGGAGTTCAACGATGCGCCTCTTGACCATCGGGATGTTGCTGTTCGCCGCGGCCTGCCTGGTCGGCACCGTGCCCACCGTGCTGGTCACGAAGCTGACGCCCGATCCCTTCGTGCCGAAGCCCGCGTTCTACAAGATTCGGATTTATCCCAAGAGCCAGCCGCGC
>JANYIJ010000215.1 GCA_025362095.1 Gemmatimonadota bacterium
CATGGCGGTCGCGACCGACGACGGCCTGATCGTTCCCGTGATCTTCGACGCCGACAAGAAGCGCATGCGCGAAATCGCGATCGAATCGAAGATCCTCGCAAAGAAGGCACGCGAGCGGAAACTCACGCCGGCCGAGTACACGGGATCGACGTTCTCCGTTTCGAATCTCGGCATGATGCAGATCGAGCAGTTCACCGCGATCATCAATCCGCCGGAATGCGGCATCCTCGCGATCGGCGCGATCGAAGACAAGCTGGTTGTCGCGGCGGACGGCTCAAGTGAAGTTCGCAAGCGCCTTCGCGTGACGATGAGCTGCGATCATCGCGCGATCGACGGCGCCGTTGGCGCGCGTTTTTTGCAGACGCTGCGCCGCATGATCGAAAATCCTCTGATGCTGGTTTACTAACATGGCAACGTTCGATGTGATCTTCCTCGGCGCCGGGCCCGCCGGATACGTCGGTGCAATTCGCGCGGCACAACTCGGACTCAACGTCGGCGTGATCGAACGCGAGGGACTCGGCGGAACCTGCGTCCTTTGGGGCTGCATCCCTGCCAAGGCGCTGCTCGAAGCCGCGAGTCTCGCGACCCGCGTGACGCACGCGGCAGAGTTCGGCGTGAACGTCGGCGAGGTGAAGCTCGACTACGGCGTGGCGATGAAGCGCTCGCGCGACGTGAGCAACAAGAACTCCAAGGGAGTCGAGTTCCTGTTCAAGAAGAACAAGATCACTTGGATCAAAGGCACGGGCACGCTCGCGCCGAACAAGTCGGTGAAGGTCACACTCGCGGACGGGAAATCCGAGACGCACAGCGCGACCAAGGGCATCGTGATTTGCACGGGCTCGCGCGTGCGCGGGTTGCCGCAGGCCGGGCTCGAGTTGAACAAGACGACGGTGATCTCGTCGGACGAAGCGCTGGTTTTGGAGAAGGCGCCAAAAAGCATTGCAATCGTCGGCGCGGGCGCCGTGGGCTGTGAATTTGCCGACGTGTTCCACGCATTCGGCTCCAAGGTCTCACTGATCGAGTCGATGCCGCGCATTCTCCCGCTCGAAGATGAAGACTCGTCTGCGGAGGTGCAGCGCAGTTTCAAGAAGCGCGGAATAAACGTGATGGCAGGAGCGAAGATGACGTCGGCGAAAATCGGCAAGGATTCCGTAACGCTTACGGTCGAAGCGCAGGGCGCGAAGGAAGAGCTCGTCGTCGATCGCGTGCTGGTGGCCACAGGGCGTGCCGCGAACGTCGAGAATATCGGACTCAAGGAAATGGGCGTCGCGCTGACCGACCGCGGCTTCATCAAGATCAACGAAAAGATGGAGACCAACGTGAAGGGTCTCTACGCGATCGGCGATGTCGCCGGCCCGCCGATGCTCGCGCACAAGGGCGAGCGTGAGGGCATCATCGTCGCCGAGGTTCTGGCCGGGAAACCGTTTCACCCGCTCAACTACGGCAACATTCCGAACGCGACGTACTGTCACCCCGAAGTCGCATCGATCGGAATGACCGAAGCGCAGGTGAAGGAAAAGAAAATCGATTATAAAACCGGCAAGGCCCCGTTCAGCGCGAGCGGCCGCGCGCGCACGTCAGGCGAGACCGAGGGATTCGTGAAGATCATTCGCGATGCGAAGTACGGCGAGATCCTCGGCGCACATATCGTTGGAGCGCACGCGACCGAAATGATCCATGAACTCGCCGTCGCGCGCGAGAATGAGTTCACGGTCGAGGAAATCGAGCTCGCCATCCACGCGCATCCGACACTGTCGGAATCGATTGCCGAAGCCGTGCTCGATTCACTGGGACGGGCGCTGCAGCTCTAGCCTTTAGAATCTGCCCTCAGAGAACTGGGAACTGGAGTCGCACTGCTTCTGTTCCCCACTGAGCTCTCTGAGAGGGCGAAAAACCGCGGCGCTGCGGCGCGGGAGACTGTGCGGCAACGAGCGCGGCACGAGGAGCGAAGCACCGTCACGACAGTGGTCGCGACGACGATCTCATCGAACGGAAGTCTCGCCCTGAACCCCGATCCCGGCAACCTTCCACGCGCATTACACAACTGAAGTGAAAGTCCCTAGTTTTACGGTACACGTGCAGACCACTCGCCCGCTTCTCATCACCTCGCTCGGCACGATGTCGTACGCCGATGCCCTCGAGCTCCAGCGCGCCGCCGCGCGGGCGCGCATCGACGGCACGCTCGCGGACGACCAGCTGCTGCTCGTCGAGCATCCCCCTGTCGTCACCACGGGCCGCTCGACAAAGGCGGCCAACGTGCTGCTCACTCCTGACGCGTTCGCGGCGCGCGGCGTCGAACTGTTCGATGTGGATCGCGGCGGCGACGTGACCTTCCACGGGCCGGGACAACTCGTCGGATATCCCATTGTCGATCTGCAGAATCACAAAGAAGATCTGCACTGGTATCTGCGACAGCTGGAGGCCGCACTCATTCGCGCGCTCGCGGAATTCGAAATCGCCGGCGAGCGCAGCGCGGGACAAACTGGCGTGTGGACTTCGGGCCGCAAGATCGCATCGATCGGCGTGCACGCGCGCCAATGGGTCACGTGGCACGGCTTCGCGCTCAACGTGACGACGGATCTCTCGTACTTCGACATGCTCGTTCCCTGTGGCATCGCGAATGTCACGATGACTTCCATCGAACACGAATTGCTGCGCCGCAGCCACAACAGCTGCCTCGCGCCGTCGCCGGCGCTCGCAGAGGAAGCGCGTGAGGCAGTGATCGGCGGACTCGCCGAGACATTCTCATGGACGCCAACGGAACTCCCGCTCGACGCCCTTCGCGCACAGCTCGGCGCAGTGGCGCAGCCATGAATCGAATTCGAGTTCTGTTCGCGGCAGCAGCGTGCGCCGCGGCATCTGCTTCCGCGTGCGGCGGCAAGGGCACCACGACGGTGCCGCCCGCGCTGCCGCCGGCCCCCGCGCCGCTGCCGCGCTCGGTCACGCCGCGTTCGTACGCCGTGCTCGACAGTGGGGCGAGCCGGGTTACGATTTTTCTTGCGACCACGCGGCGCGGCGTGCCGAGCGATCGCGCCGCCGATCGCTTCGGCCCGGATGACGCCGATTCGCTGCAGTTCGCAGCAGTGGGCGTGAACGTGCCGCCGTACAGCGCGCGCGGCACCGGCGAACTCCCTCGAAAAGGCACATTCTCCTCGGCGCCGAATCCCGCGAAGGAATTTTTCGTCGCCTCCGTCATTCCCGCCGACTCGAATCGTTTCGTGCAGCGCATCGCGGCCGATCTCGCGGTCACGCGTTCGCGCAACATTCTCGTGTTCGTGCACGGCTTCAACACTTCGTTCGAAGATGCGGCGGTTCGCGCCGCGCAGATCGCAGCAGATCTCAACTTCGACGGAGCGGTCGTGCTCTTCTCGTGGCCCTCCGCGGCCTCGGTTACGAGCTACGTGCGCGACCAACAGGCCGCGCGCAATGCGGGATTCCATCTGCTGCGTGTGCTGCGCGGCACGCTGGTCGCGGCCCAGCCCGACCACATTGAATTGCTCGGCCACTCGATGGGGTCGGAGACGATTGCGAAGGCGTTGAGTCTCGCGCCAGCCGTCGATTCGCTGCCGCGATTCGATCAGGTGGTGTTCGCCGCGCCCGATCTCGACCGCCGCGTGTTCGGCCGCGAGATCCTGCCGCGCCTCGAGACCCGCGCGACGCGCGTCACGCTCTACGCGTCGAACGACGACGATGCGCTTCGCGCCTCACGCGCCGTGAACGGTGTCTGGCGCCTCGGACTCGGCGGAGACTCGCTCGTCGTTATCAAAGGGATGGATACGATCGACGCCACACGCGTGCGCGCCGACGCGATCGGCCACACGCTCTTTGGCAATCAGGCGTTCCTCGCCGACCTCTCATCGCTGTTCGCGGAGGGAAAATCTCCGTCTGAGCGGCGTCTGCTCGCATTGAAGCGTGGCGATCTGGTCTTCTATCGCTTTCGCGGGGATCCGCGCTAAGAGTGGCCTCGCCGCGGCGACGGTTCGCTCCCGCGACGATCGCTGCGGCCATCGTGTGCATCGCTGCGGCAGTCGTGTTCGTGGCCGGCGGATACTTCCGGCCGTCGCCCGCGCCCTACACGCCCCGCGATCCGGCGCTCGCGGGGTTTCCCCTCCTGTTCTATCCCTCGGCTGATCGCACTACTCCGGCGAAAGCGTTCGTGTTCTTCGTTGGAAATGACATCGGATTCTGGGGCGCGCACCAGGATCTCGCGAAACGACTCGCGGGAGCGGGATACGACGTCGTCGGCTTCGACATCAAAATTTTCTTCGGGCGGATTTCCGGCGACGACGCCTCACGGGCGCGTATGATTGGCGACAGCGTGGCGACCATGATTCGGCTGGCCCGACATGAGCTCGGCGACGACACCATACCCGTCGTCCTCGGCGGTCACTCGCTCGGCGCCGAGGTCGCCAGCTGGATTGCCGTGCACGCCGCACCGCCGCAGCTGAGCGGACTGTTGCTCGTCAGTTCGCGCTCGCGCGGCCACCTGCGCGCGACGCTGTCCGACATCGCGAACCGCTCGGCACCGGCCGAACCAGGGAGCTACTCGATAGCGGAGAACATCGCCGCGCTGCCTGCGTCGGTGCGCGTGGCTCTCGTGCGCAGCACCGACGATCGCTTTCGCGACGCCGACGCGGAATTCCTGCGGGCCGGCGCTGGAAGAATCGACAAATGGTCGGTGCCGTGGGGTGGGCACTCGATGTCGAACATCCTGCTCGCGGGGCCGTTCATCGAGCGCGCCGTCGCCTGGACGCTACAGCGATAGGGGGCCCGAACGTCGCTTTGGGATCAGGCCGCGCGGTCCACGCGATACCAGCGCCGACACGTTCGTAAGAATTCTTGGCAGGGCGAATCCGCCGCGCGAAGCCAGGTAGCGCGGCTCCCACACGGGGTCGAACTTTTCCTTGAATCCGCGCAATCCCTGAAAGTTGTAGAAGTTGTCGGCATGCTTGAACAGCAGCGCGCCCACGCGGTTCCACACCGGCGCGAGCTGCCGGTTCTCGAGGCCGGAGAGGGGCGCCATGCCCACGTTGAAATGCGAGAATCCCCGGCCGCGACTCCAAAGCATGGAATTCACGAAGAGGAATTCCATAGTGCCTTCGGGTGCGAGCTGCGTGTATCGCATGAGGTCCACGGTGACCTCCTCCTCCTCGGCGCCCTCCCAAAGATTTGCGAACGCAACGATCTGCTCACCCTGCCGCACGACCGCGATCGATGTCGAGCGCAGATAGCTTTCGTTCCAGAATCCGAGCGAGAACCCCTTCTCGCGCGATCCTCGCGCGGCGAGCCACTCGTCCGACACGGGCTTGAGCGCCGGAAGGATTGCGTCGACGGCAGCGGCTCCGCGATACATCTCGAAGCTTCCGCCGGCCGCCTCCACCACGCGCACAGCGCGGCGCAAACGTTTTCGTGAGCCTCCGTCGAGATTAAAGTCGCGCAGCGGCACACGGCCTTCCTCGCCGAGCTTGAGCAGCGAGAGGCCCATGTCGAGGTACAGCGGCAGGTTGTGCTTGCGTACTTGATAAAAGACCGCAGTGCCGCCGTGCCGATCAGCCAGCGCGCGAAACGCCCAAGCGAGTTCCTTGCGGCTGCGCGGCGACCCAACCGGATCTCCCATCGCGACGAAGCTGCGACCCTCCACGCCGTACATGACGAACGCACCGTCGTCGTCCGAGAAGAGCAGCGGCTTGTCGCCGAGCAGCGCCAGATACGAGAGCGTATCCGGCGACGCGTGCACGATCGTCTTCAGCAGCTCGAGTGTCGGAGCGTCGGGAATCGCAGAGTTCGCAGCGACGGGGCGCAGCAACTGATGCAGAGCGAGAAGCGCGACGCCGACCGAGACGCCCAGCATCGAACGGAAGAAGCGGGACGTGTCGCCGCTGACGGCAAACTGCCACCAGAGGTCGTTCGAGTACGCGACATTCTTGTAGGCGAAGAATCCGAGCCAGCCGCTCATCGCGAGCACGGTTCCCGTCATCAGCAGCCACCGCCTCGAAAGAAACTCGGCAGTGAGCGATGAGCTCCGGTAGAAATGCCGCCGAGCCGGAACGAGGGTGACGAGAATTACGGCGAGGCCGGCGGCCTCCTCGTAATCGAATCCCTTCAGGAGCGAGGTCACAATGCCGACGGTGAGCGCCCCGACGGTCAGGTAGTAAGCGGCGTCGAGGCGACGGCCCAGTCCGTGTGCGAGGATGAGCAGCGCCGCGCCTGTGAGGCTGGCGACGAAGTGCGACGATTCGATCACCGCGAGCGGGACCAGATTGCTGACGAACCGCAGCCGGAGACGTATTTCCGGCGTCGCGCCGGAAAAAAGCAGGATCATGCCGCCGATGAACGTCGTGAGCGAGAAAAGCGCGGGAGCCGCGCCGGGCGCCCATCCGCTTGCCGTTCGCGCGAAGCGCGCGAGCCGGCTGCCGCCGCGCGAGAGTTCGTCGGTTGCGAGCAGCACGAGCGCAATTCCGAGCGGAAACAGGTAGTAGATGATCCGGAAGACGATCACCGCGCTGAGCAGCTGCGTGGGCTCGGCGTAGGCGCTCAGCAGCGCGACGAATGTGAACTCGAAGACCCCCAGCCCACCTGGCACATGGCTCACGAGCCCCGCAACCTGCGCCAATGCGAAAGCACAGAGCACGATGCCGAAGGTGAGACCTTGCGGCGGAAGCGGAAGCACGGCCCAGATCACCGCGGCTACGAGCGTCCAGTCCACGATCGAGATGACGACCTGTGCAAGCGCGATCCGACCCGATGGCGGAAGAAACTCCCACCCCAGAATGCGAATCGGGCGCCGGTACCACGTGCACAACACGAGATACGCCGCAACAGACAGGACGAGCAGCGCACCCACCGGTCGCAAGCTCGAGAGCGGAACGCCCAGAAATTCCGCTGACCCAATCGGCGCGAACAGCAGCGATCCGCCGGCGACCGACAAGACCCCCAGCCAGAACGTCACCGAATTGAACGCGATGGTCAGCGCGATCTCCGCGCTCGAGAGTCCGGCCGCGTTGTAGAGGCGGTAGCGCAGCCCGCCGCCGAGAATCAGCGGAAAGCCCAGCGCGTTCGAGAACGAGAACGCGATGAACGAGATGATCGCGATGCGCTTGGTAGGGAGCTCGCTCTTGACGTACCGGAGCGCGAGCACATCGCACGCGATCAGCGCCGCGTACGCACCGATCGCGAATAGCGCGCCGCGCACCACGAAGATCGGATCAAGGCTGCGCACCGAGAACCGCACCTGCCGCACCGAGTAGCTGCCGAATTCCTGGCGCAGTGCGTAGAGCGCCACGGCGAAGATCACGGAGCCCACGACGACGCCCAGCCAGGCAGTCCATCGCTGGCCGGTCTTCTCCTGCGTCACTGCGTCCGTCGGGGAACTCACGACTCAGTCGAGTAAATACATGAGCGCACGATTGAGGTTCGAGGCAACCTAACTTATAGTTCGCAGAACTTCTGACTTAGAAATCATATTGCCGACGCCGGCCGCATGACACCACAGATTGAGCGACGTCTCGCCGTCACGGCGCTTCTCGGGATCTTCTCCCTCTTACCGGGGCGAGCCTCCGCGCAGAGCGTTGGTCAAACTGCCGCGTGGGATGGCCTAACCCTTTCTCCTGTCGGCGCCCTGGCCCCGCTCGCCCGAGTTCCCGGCGACTTGACGACCGGTGGCAGCGACTTTTCGATTCGATACGGCCGTTGGCGTTATGACCCGGACGACGCGGTGCACGATTCGTTTGGCCTCACGTGGGCCCGCCGGCTCCGTTTCGCGCACGCGCGACTGGAGATTACCGGAGCGTACGCTCTCGTCGAGTGTCCAACTTGTTCCGGATCGGTCATCGGGGGACTCGATCTGGAGTGGGCGTTGGCGCAGCACGGCGCGAGGGACACCAGCGGGAATTCGGTCCGGACCTCCCTTGGATTGCGCGCGAGCCTCGGCGGTGCGCGAGGCATCGGTGCGGATCCGTCGACTGCCGGATCCACCGCCATCACGCTGCCCATGAATCTCGCGCTGCCGCTCGGCCGACGGTCGTCGGTCACCTTTTCGATTCAGCCGGGATTCGGCTACGGCCACATTTCCAACATCGACTTCGGCGCTGGCGGAGTGCTGCCGATGTTCGGCGCGGCCATTTCGATTCACGCGGGACCGAGAGTCGCCCTGCACGTCGGCATGCAGCGCGTCATCATCGACGGCGGTCCCACACAGGTCGGTGCGGGATTGTCGTGGAGGCTGCGATGAGGCAGGTCGTATCGATCGTCGCGATTCTCGCGCTCGTGGTAAGCTGCTCGACGTACGGGCCGACCTTTGCCGGCGACAGCAATGGCTGGCAGGTGGGAAAGTCGGATCACTCGCTGGCTGTGGGATCGCTCACCAGAACGTTCACCGTGTATGTGCCAGCGCATCGTCGCCTGAACACTGCCGGTGTCACCCAGCCGTGGCCGCTGGTCATCGTACTTCACGGCAGTTCCGGCGACGCGAGCGTCGTGGAGCACCAGTCCGGAATGGATTCGGTCGCCGAGGCACAGCGATTCGTTGTCGCATATCCCAACGGCACGGGCGGCGCATTTGGCCTGTATCCGTCCGATTGGAACGCTGGGACCTGCTGCGGCGCCGCGAATCGCGACGGCATCGACGACCTCCGCTTCGTGTCGGATCTGATTACGACCGTCGGCGCGCATCTCCCGCTCGATACGCGCCACGTGTTCGTCGCGGGATTCTCGTCCGGCGCGTACATGGCATATCACGCCGGCTGCCAGCTCGCCCCGCAGATCGCGGCGGTCGGCGTGGTGGAGGGCGCGCTTGCGGACGTTTCATGCGCGCCGTCCAAGCCGATGCCGCTGTTCGCCGTGCATGGCACGACCGATCCGGAAGTTGCATACGATCAGGATGCGCCCGCTCCACCGGGCGCAGTGCCGGCAGCGGCTGCGGCGCTTCCGCCGTCGGTGCGCTATTGGTCTGCCCTTAACGGCTGCGCCGCCAAGACTGCTAAGGCCGCCGCAAAGAACTCGTCCGCGGACGTGCAACTGGTGACACTGACATCGTGCACAAAGGCGGACGTCAGCTTCTATACGATTCAGGGTGGCACGCACGGGTGGCCCGGCGGTCCGGACGCTCCCGGTTCGCAGGCGCCGATGAATGAGCTGAAGGTGTCGGGGCTGATGTGGACGTTTTTCATCGCGCACATTCGGTAGCGCCGGGCTCACGGCTCGCGAGTTCAGCGCGGCTGCGAAGTCGGAAAAAGTTTCTTGAACCCTCGCGCGCGGTAAATCCCCACCCGCATCGCCACTGCGCCGCCGCGATGAATCTCGAGTGTGTCGGCTAGCTCGAACGATTCGAAGTACGGCGCGAACGTTCCCACCACATCGTCATTCGGTTTGATCTTCTTCACGAACACCGCATCGCGCCCGAGAAAAGTGCGATCGTCGTTTGTGTAGTAGAAATGGTGCGGATCGGCGCAGAGACACACGGTCGGCACGTCTGGTCCCACACCGAGCGCGGATTCACCCGCCTGTATCCAGCTGGCCGCCGCGAGAAACTCACCATGCGAGAGCATGTTCTTCGCATCGAGCGTCGGGCGCAGTTCGCGCCACGAGATCATATCCGTGGTGGGATCGCCCTGGGCGAACAGAGATGGAGCGACGCGCTCCATCCAACCGTTCGCCGTTTGCGTCGCGAGGATCGTCACGATCACGAGAAAGCTCCAGACGCTCCAGCGCAGCCATCGCCGCGCGAGCAGGTCGCCGCGCTCGACGCGCGCAGCGACCGCCGCGCCGAGAATCGGAAAGAGCATCAGGTATCCCGGCGCCTGCCAGTGCGGCAAGCCCGCGTCGCCGCGCAGCGCAATAAGCGTGAACGCGCCGATCGGCCCGATGCCGAGACAGACGAGAAACCAGCGGCCGGCATCGCGCGGACCTTCGCGAATCGCATTCCATAAAACGACGACGAGCGGCACCCAGATCCACGGCAGCACGTACACCGCCTGCCCGCCGAGGCTCGCCAACATCGTGTCGAGATGAATCCCGCCCCGCCCCGCCGCGCGTCCGCTCTGAAACACGAACGACGTCCAGCCGTGGTCGCGATTCCATAGAATCACAGGAGAGAACATCACGAACGCGATCAAACTGCCCAAGTATGGTCCGGGATGCGCGAGCCACTTCCGGTGCGGTGTGCTCGTGAGGAGAAACAGGAACGTTCCCGCCAGCACGAAAACCCCGTGGTACTTCGAGAGCATCGCGAGCCCGGCAAAAACGCCTGCAATCGCCCAGTGAAAAGTGTCGGATCCGCGCAGCATACGAACGGGACCGTCGAACAAAATGTCCGCGATCACCGTAACCGACGCGAGCATCAGCAGCATCAGCGGCCCATCCGGCAGCACCCACCCCCCGCTCGTCACGCTGAACACCGCCGACACGTTCAGCAGCAGCGCCGCCAGTGCGCCGGCATGCTCGCCGAAAAATCGCGCGGCGAGTCGGTAGGTAAGCCAGGTTGTCGCGGCGAAGCACATGACGAACGGAAAGCGAACGACCTCGCCGCTCTCGCTGTGCGCGAGCTTCGCCATCGCGCCCGCGAGCCAGAAATGCAGCGGCGGGTGATCGAAGTACGAGAGCGAAAACTGCCGCGCGACGGCTACCGCGTATGACTCATCCACCCCGAGTCCGACGGATTCCGCGAGCAGAAAGCGCAGCAGCGCACCGGCGGCGAGCACGGTGATGACGACGGTGCGCGCGTCGATTTCCCTGCGGGAAAATGACAACGGCGCGTTCGCAGGCTCTCGCTAGTCTATTGTTGGTGGTGTCACTATATTCGAATCTCATGCAAGATCCATCGCGCGTCTACCCGTCCCGCGTTCGCGAAGTCGAGGCCAAGCGCACCACCGACTTCGCCGCCGAGCTGAATCCGGCTCAGCTCAGGGCGGCGACGCACGCAGACGGGCCGCTGCTGATCATCGCCGGCGCCGGCACGGGCAAGACGCGCACGCTGGTGTACCGTGTGGCCCATCTCCTGGAAAACGGAGTCCGTCCAGAGCGTATTCTCCTCCTGACTTTCACTCGCCGCTCCGCGCAGGAGATGCTCGGCCGCGCCGAGCGCCTCGTTGGAAGCGCGAGCCGCGCGGTGCACGGCGGAACGTTCCACGCGACGGCGCACCGGCTGCTGCGCCGATTCGGCCAGTCGGCGGGACTTCCTGCCGACTTCACGATCATGGATCAGGCCGACGCCGAGGACCTGATGCAGCTTTCGCGCGCGAAGCTCGGATTTTCCGAGAAGAAGAAGCGCTTTCCCAAGAAGTCGACGCTGCATCACGTGTACTCGCGGCACGTGAATACCGAGATCCCCGTACCCGCAATTCTCAGCGAGGACTACCCCCAGTACCGCGAGTTCGAGGAGGACTTCTCGAAAATCTTCGCGGACTACACCGCGCGGAAGAGCGAACGAAATCTGGTCGACTACGACGATCTGCTGCTGTTCTGGGCGCTGCTCGTGGAGTCCGACGGAGCGCTCGCCGAGAAGATCGCAGGACTCTACGACCACATCTTGGTGGACGAGTATCAGGACACGAACCAACTCCAGTCGCGCATCCTCCGCGGCATGTGCCGGACGCACCGCAACATCACGGTCGTGGGAGATGATGCGCAGAGCATTTACTCGTTCCGCGGCGCGACAATCCGGAACATCCTCGACTTTCCCGCGCAGTTCCAGGGCGCCTCGGTCGTGGCGCTCGAGGAGAACTATCGATCCACGCAGCCGATCCTCGATGTGACCAACACCGTGATCTCCCGCGCGGAGGAGCGCTACACGAAAAATCTGTTCACGAAACGCGAGGGCGGCGAGAAGCCCTGGCTGGTCACGGCGCACGATGAAGCTGCGCAGACGCGCTTTGTGGTGGATCGCATTCTCGAACTGCACGAGGAGGGCGTTCCGCTCCACGAGATGTCGGTGCTCTTTCGCGCTGGTTACATGAGCGCAGATCTCGAGATCGAGCTTACCGCACGCGGAATCCCGTACGAGAAGTGGGGAGGCATCAAGTTTCTCGAGGCAGCGCACGTCAAAGATGTTCTGGCTTTTCTGCGCATTCTTGAAAACCCGCGCGACGAGGTGAGCTGGTACCGGCTGCTGATGCTCATGCCCGGGATTGGCGAGACCACCGCGCGCGGCGCAATCGATGCGATGGCGCTCGCTGCCTGGGATTCCGATTCGTTCGGACGCTACGAGCCGCCGCCCCGCGCACGTGCTGCGCACACGTCGCTTGTGCAGCTGCTGGCCGCGCTGCGCAACAGTCCGGCGGATGTCGAAGGCGCAGTCACCGTGGAGATCGCGCGCGTCCGCCGCCTGTACGACGACATCCTGCGCGAACGCTACGATCGCGTCGAGCCGCGACTTTCCGACCTCGACCAGCTGCAAACAATCGCGGGCGGCTATCCGAGCCGCGCCGCGTTTCTCTCGGCGCTCGCGCTCGAACCGCCGCAAGCCACGCAAGATTTTGGATTCGGCGCCGACAGCGAGGACGACGTGCTCGTGCTGAGCACGGCGCACAGCGCCAAGGGCTGCGAGTGGGACGCCGTGTTCGTGATCTGGGCCGTTGACGGCTGGTTCCCTTCCGCGCGCTCACTCGGCAGCGAAGATCAAATCGAAGAGGAACGCCGCCTGATGTACGTGGCGATGTCGCGGCCGCGCAATCACCTCTTCGTTGTCTATCCGCTCAATGTGTACGACACACGCCGCGGCGCGGACTACTCGATGGACCAGCTCTCGCGATTCCTCGATCGCGGCGTGCGCGAGGGAATGCAGCGCGTCGTCGTCGATCGTCCGGAGTCCGCGCCGCCTGAACCCGCGGCAGGTCCACTCGCCGTGGACCTGCGCGCACTGCTCAAGGGGCGTTTCGGGGCGACGTGACCGGCGGACCGCTCACCAGCGTTTCGAGCGTGTAGTACCGCCCGTTCGCGACAACGGCCTTCACGTGGTGCGCCGCGGAAATTTTCTCCAGCGGGTTTCCTTCGACCATCACCATGTCCGCGAGTTTTCCCGCGGTCACGCTCCCCGCGTCGAGGTGCAGCGCCGCTGCCGGATTCACCGTTGCGGTCTGCAATGCCTCGAACGGCGTCATGCCCGCCGCTACGTAGGTCTCGAGCTCTGCGTGCAAGTTCGCCGCCATGGGTGTGTCGGTCCCGGCAACAATTCGAACACCTGCCTTTTTCAAACTCATTACCATCTCGTAGCTGCCATTTACCGGCAGCGCCAAAAACGCGGCGAGCTGCGCCGCCTGCGCCGCCGCAGCGGGATCCGGTGCGGCACCACGGCCGACGCCTCTGCCGCCGCGTCCACCGCGGCCGCCGGCGCCGCCGGCGCCGCCACTCGCAGTCGCGCGCCCGCTCACCTGCGTGGCGAGCCACTCGGGATACAGCGAGAGCCGCGGATCTGTCTTCAGCGCAGAATCCTGCGCGACCATCGCCCGAAGTCCCGCGGGTCCGAGTCCGAGCGTCGGCGTGAAGTTCATACCGGCCGCCGAGATGATTTGTATGACGTCGCTGTAGCTGCGCTGCTGCGTGGCCATTTTTGTGGAGTAGCCGCGGCGGCTCGTGCCGGTGGTGTGCTCCACGGCGTCGATCCCGTCGAGTCCGGCCGGGTAAATTTCATGCGACGACACCGGGATGCCGATCGAGTGCGCAAAATCCACGATGCGCTTCTGCATGAGATCGGGCATGCGCACGTAGCTCTTGATCATGTCATGCTGCAGCACTTTCGCGCGCTCGAGCTCCATCTCGAGATGCGCGGGACTCGAAATCCCAACCGCCATCCAGTAGTAGAGACGGTTCCACTCCATGAGATATCCGGTCGAGAACACGCGCGGGCCGGGGCGCACAGCTGCATCGGCCATCTCGCGATCCGACGCTGCTTCGTACGGCGTCCCGCCCGGGCTGCGAACGGTTGTAATTCCCCAAGCGAGCCAGGCGCGATGGTCGAGCGATCCGAGATCGGCCTGCAAATGCGAGTGCGACTCGATCAATCCCGGCATCACCGTGTAGCGCGACGCGTCGATCACTTTCGCGCTCGCGTGAGCGGCCGCCGAATGTGCCGTCACGCTCTTGATGCGGTTCCCCTCGACGACGATGTCGACATCCTTGCGCGCCGTTTGTGCGATGCCATCAACGAGACTGCCCGCATGCACCAGATATTTTTCAGTCGGAATTCCCGGCGTGTAACTCAGATCCACCGGCACATCTTTGGTGATGCCGCTCTCGACGTCCACAAGCCGCAGCTTGTCCATCGACTGATACAGGATGTGCTTCGAGTCGCCGCTCCAGCTCGGCGAGAACGCCATCTCGTTCGACAAACGCCGCGGCGGTCCCACGGGCGCGCCGATCGAGGAAACGGGCACGACCTCCAGCACGCCCTCGGTGATCACGGCCATCTTCGAGCCGTCTGGCGACCAGACCGGTCCGTCGCCGACGCGCGAATCGATCGTGAGATTCGGCACCGGGAGATACCATTTGTCTCCGCCGGAGCCGTCGGACGCCATGCTCAACACTTGATTCGTCCCCTCGCGAAAACGCGTGGAGTACGGCTTCAGCGCCGCCACCGCAACGCGCTTGCCGTCTGCCGACCACGTTGGAATTCCCGGTGCGAAAATTCCCGTCTCGAGCACCGTCGTCGCGCCGGTGGCCAGATCGACGATCTCGATATCCGAATGCCGCCAGATCGCGTTCACATTGAGATATGCGATGCGTGTGCCGTCCGGCGACCACGCCGGCGCCATCGCTGCGCTGGGCAGCTGCGTTGCGCGTTTTTCGGCGCCGCTTTTCATGTCGCGTATCCAAATATCCATTCGGCCACCGGCGCGATCGGACGCCCACGCGAGCTGCGTGCCGTCGGGCGACCACGCGGGCTCAGTGTCGAGGAACGGACTTTTGGTGAGATTCACCGGTTTCCCACCAATCGGCATCACATAGATGTCGCCGAGCGCAGAGAACGCGACGCTCTTGCCGTCGGGAGAAATCACCGGCTTCACGATGCCGACTACGCGGCGACTCGCGCGCGAATCGAAATCGCGACGGCGCGGCGTGTAGTCCGCACGGTTGATCTGCAGCGTGGCGGAGAACTCGATCGTGCGCGAGACGGTGCCGGTCACCTGCCGCGCGCGAATTTTTCCGTCCGAGACGTACACGAACTCATTCGGCGAGAGCCAGCCCGCGCGGAATGCGAACGCGTTCTCGTCGCCCGTTACGTTCTTGCCTCCGATCTCAAAATGACTCGACTGCCCCGCGGTCGCGTGGTACACGAGCGCGCCGCCAGGTCCCCAGCTCGGCGCATCGTTGCGGCCGCTCGATGCCAGTTTGCGCTCCGCGCCACTCGCGAGATTCATCGCCCACACCGCCTGCTCACCTGCGCGACTCGAGATGAACGCGATCTCTTTGTCGTCCGGCGACCACGACGGCATGAACTCTTCCGCGGGATTCTTCGTGACCTGCGAGATCGCGCCCGTGTTCGTGTCGTATATCCAGATGTCGTAGTTGCCCGCGTCGCCCCGATCCGACGCGAACGCGACGCGAGTGCCATCGTGCGACCACGCGGGCTCGCGCTCGTCGAACGGCCCTGACGTCAGCTCGCGCTGAGAGGATCCGTCGACCGCGACCATCCAAATGTGAAACCCGCCGTCGCGATATCCCTGAAACGCGATCCACTTTCCGTCTGCAGAAAAACTCGGCTGGCGCGCGTCGTTGAATACGTCGGTGATGCGCTTTGCCACGCCGCCGGACGCAGGGAGTGTCCAGATACTCCCCTGCAAATCGATCGCGAGCGTGCGGCCGTCGGGCGACGCCGCGACCGACATCGACGTCCCCTCATGAACAGTGATCTCAGTCGGCGGCGCCGAAGGCGCGAGGAGCAGAGTGGAGACGGCGATCAGTGCACGGACACGCATCGTAGCGATCCTCCGCGGTGACGTTCTGTTTGTGTTCTAACGGCCTGCTTTCTTTTCCTCGATGGTTCGCTCGAGGGCACGGCGCACATCGCGCGCTTCACTCGCGTACGTGCTCTCGAATTTCGAAAGCCCGGTCGCGTAGATCAGCTGCGCAAATAATGACGCGTTGTCGAGCCGCACGCGAGCGGCGTAGCGCGGATCGATCGCCTGAAGCTGCGGGCCGACCGAGTCCACGAGCATCCGGCGCGTGCGCGCGTAGATCGTGTCGCGCGCTGCCGTGCGCACGGCACGGGCCGAGTCTCCGGGATGCAGCCGATACGCGGAATCGAGCGAGTGGAACGTGCGCTCCCATACATCGCCCAGCAGCAGATCGTCATGCCAGCGCGCCGCGGTTCGCCGCGCGTTCGAGCTGTCGCCACGCGCCGTGAAGAACCGCTCCGCTCCCCTCGCCCCGACGAAGCTCGCAAAACTCTCGTTGAACACCGCCGCGCCCTTCGCGTAGAACTTGTTGTGCGTGAGCTCGTGCACCACAGTGTTCACGATGTCGAGCGAGTCCTCGCCGAGGGTGGTCGAGAGCAGCGGATCGTTGAAGAATCCGAGCGTGCTGAACGCGGGCGACGGGCGCAGGTACGTATCGTAGCCGGCATCTCGCAGCTCCCCTTCCGCCCGTTCGGCTTCTTCGAAATCGAAGAAACCTTTATACGGCACGCGCCCCACCACCGGAAACCACCACGTCACCGACCGAAGCTCGTCGCGGTACGCACCCGAGAGCACCAGCACGAGCGTGTCGTGCTCGAGCTTGGAGTACTGCGTGAACGCGTTCTTCGCCGGCAGCCCGAGCGAATCCATCGCGAACCGCCGCGCCTCCATCACGAGCTGGAGCTTCGCGCGGACTGCCGGCGGCGTGGCGCTGTCCGCGACCATCGACGCGATCGAGCGGCGCCGGCCGAGAATCTTCGCCTCGGCGATCGCGCCGCGCGCGATGTAGCGCCCCAGCGGCGTCGCCGCCGTGATCAGCCCAATGCCTCCGAGGATCCCGAGCAGGACGAGCAGAACCCCTCCCCACCGCACGCGCACGATCTCGCGCCTCGTCACAGTCCGCGCGGAAGCGCGGCGAACCGCACCCCAACGCGATTCGTGGCGCCGCCGATCAAGTCGAAACTTTCGTAGGCGTAATCGACCTGCAGCCTGCCGAGCGTGACGCCCGCGCCGAACGTGAACGGCGCTCGAGCATCGCTCGACCCCCGGAACGCGTATCCGGCGCGCGCGAAGATCATCGTGCCGGTCGTGCCCGTGCGCCATGTGCCTTCGGTGCCAAGCGCGCCCGTGACATCGGCGCCGCTCATCTGTCGCGCTTCCGCCATCGGCCGCAGCGTGATGGCACCCGCGCTCATGATCGGCGCCGCGACTGCAGCGCGCCATGTGCGCGGAAGCGGCGCGCTGACCGACGCGAGCGTGAGATTCGATCCGAAGTGCTGGAGCGCCGCACTCACGTCCCAGCCGTTCGGGAGCGAATACGCGGCGCCGATGTCGCCGGCGAGCGCGCCGCCCGAGACACTCGCCACATGCTGCCACGCGTACTTGAGCGACGCCCCCACCCGCAGTGCACGCCTGGATCCGACCGCGATGCCGTATCCCAGCGTGAGCGCGATGTCGTTCGCCGTCACGGTCGATCCGGTCGGCGCGCCCACTTGGCCGCCGGTGCCGTCCGCGGGCAAGACCTCATCAGCGCTTCCGTAATTCAGGAACTGAAAGCCGAGTCCCACGGTGCCGTGCACGACCGGCAGCGCGAGCGCGAGCGCGCCGAGCGTCGTCGACGCGATGTAGTTCTGCAGCGATCCGCCCACCGCCAGTCCGCGCACTCGCGCGAGCTGCGCCGGATTGTAAAAAATCGCACTCTCATCGTCCGCTGTCGCGCCCCACGATTCTCCGAGCGCCAATCCGCGTGCGCTCGCGGGCAGCGTGAGCAGAATCGCCGCCCGCGTATCGGCGGATGTCTGCGCCCCGGCGGCTCCCGACAGCAACACGAGGCACAGGAACGCGACCATCGCATCGAATCCGTGTTCGGTCTTCGGCCCTCGGTCTCCGGTCCTCAAGGCGTCACCCTGAACACCGTCACCTGTGCGCCGAGCGCCGCCGGAAACGGCGCCGACTGCGGCCCAGTGAAGCTGATCCGCACGCTTGGACCACTCGTTGCAGTGGTGATACTCGCATGAAACATCGTTCCAGCAATCATGTTTGCCGAAAGATTCCCGCCGATTCCAAGCGTGGTGAGCTGCAGCGGCCACGGTTCGGTAAACTCTTCGACCACGGCTTCGCGCGCCATGAGCCTGCGAAGATTGCGCGCGCCGAAGCGATATCGAGCGGGCACGCTCGCGCGTGCAACGCCGGGGATCGAATCCACCATCAGCGCCGCGCTGAAATCGCCGAACAGGTCGCCGAATTGCTCCCCGGCCTGTGCCTGCACATTCGCGATTCCGGTGTTCGCGGTCTGCACGAGACGCTTGAAAATGTTTTCCCCCTTTTGCGATGCGAGCCATCGCAGGAAAAGCCAGGTTGCGCCGCGATCTTCCAGCGACCCGCCGCCGATGTACGACGTCACCGAGTGCGCCCGCGTGGTGCCGAGATAAACGTAAGCGTCGAGCAGCTGTGGTTGAATGAACGGCCCGGCGGAATCCGGAAAGATCTGCGTCGTCGTGGATCTTCCCGTGGGCGGCGGGAACTTCGCCTCATAGTACTCGGATCCCAGTTCTTCGGCGATCTGCCCGAGTCCCTCGTTCAGCCAAGTCTCCTCCTGCGCGCCGCCGCGCACGAGCACATGCTGGTTGAACGAGATCATGTGCTGCAGTTCGTGCAGAAAGGTTCCGGGCAAGACCTGCAGCACCGATGCGGCCGTGTGTGAGCAGCTGAACGTCGCGCTCGAGTCCGGCACGTACGAGTAGAAAATCTCGCCACTATTGGAATTCGAATCGTTTATCAGCAGATCCTTGGCGTAGAAAAATCCCGTGACGTATCCGGCGAACGCGCAGTTTGATTTGTCGATGAGCGCGTTGATCTTCGGCGTGAAAAATGCGATCACGCGGCCGTTCTGATCCACGTCGCTCTCCGCGCCGAACGCGCTGACGTCGATCGCATACAGATCTTTGTCCATCAGCGCGCCCAGCGATTGATACCGGGCGTCGGAAAAGCCCTGGCCGATCGTGTCCGCATAGAGCAGGATGTGTGCGCCCGCGTAAATCAGCCGGCCGGTGGCATTCGTGAAGCTCGTGCCGTCGAGCCTCGCAACGACTTTGAAATCGCGCGTGCTGCCGATTGGCGGCGGCGCAGGAATCACCGCAGACGACGGACCCGTCGCAACGAGTTGCGCGCGCGCCCGCGGCGCGATCGCGCGCTCGATCCGCCGCAACGTCGTCTCGAATTCCCGGTGGATGGGGTTGTCGGCGGCCACTTGAGGGAAGCGCGCAGCAGCAACCGACACGCCCGGGATCGTCGCGGTGCCGAGTTGCCAGTCGATTCCGACAGTCGGATTGCCAACGCTCGCGAACTGGCCGATCACGAGATACGTCGCGCCGCCCGAGGGCAAAGTGAGGCACTGATCGAGCAGCGAACTGCTGATCGTGACGGCCGAATACGGCGCGATCACAACCGATCCAGCGGTACACGCACCGAGGGGACCGTTCACCTCATCGCTGTGGCACGAAGCGAGAAAAACGAGCGCGCCCGCACCGATGGCGAACGACCGTATTAACTCTTTGCGCCGCAATCTTTTAGCAAGTAGCATCTGCACCCAATTTCGCTTTGACAGGGTCCCGCGCCAACGGCTAGCTTTCACCTCAATGTCCTTCGTACACCTTCACTGCCACTCCGAGTACTCCCTGCTCGATGGCGCAAACCGGATCGACGACCTGATCGCACGGGCCGTCGAGTTCGAACAGCCGGCCCTCGCGATCACCGATCACGGCAATCTCCACGCCGCGTGGGAGTTCCAGGAGAAGGCGCGAGCGCAGGGCATCAAGCCGATCATCGGAATGGAGGCGTACGTCGCCCCCGGCGACCGTCATGCGCGCTCCCGTGCCACCCCCGGCGATCGCTCGTACTACCATCTGGTTCTCCTTGCGCGGGATCGCACGGGCTACCAGAACCTTATCAAGTTGTCATCGCTCGCGTACACGGAGGGCTTCTACGGCAAGCCGCGCATGGACCGCGAGCTGCTGGCCAAGTACAACGAGGGGATCATCGTCTCCTCTGCGTGCATGTCGGGCGAAGTCGCGCGCCATCTTCTCGAAGACCGCCCCGACGAGGCGCAGGAAGCCGCCGAGTGGTACGCGAACGTTTTCAAAGACCGCTACTACCTCGAAGTGCAGGCGCACGAGGCCGGCGAGCAGAAGAAGCTCAACGCTGAAGTTTTCAAGCTCGCCAGGAAGCTGAGCCTCCCCGTCATCGCGACGAACGACGCGCACTTCCTGCGCGAGGAAGATCACGATTCGCACGACGTGCTGCTCTGCATCGGCCTGAAGAAAGACCGGCTCGACGAGAACCGGATGAAGTACGATCGCGGGCTCTACTTCAAAAGCGCGCCGGAGATTCGCGACCACTTCAAGAAGAACCCCGAGGTGCTCACGAACACGCTTGCGATCGCCGATCAAGCCGGCTTCGCGTTCGAGAAGAAGTACTATCTGCCGTCGTTCCCGCTCCCCAAGGGCGCGAAGACGGAGAACGATTTGCTCGTGAAGATGGCCACCGCGGGCGCGTTCGAGCGTTACGGCAACAAACTCTCGGGCGACAAGAAACTTCCCGCCAACGTGCAGGAGCGGCTCGATTTCGAGCTCGGCGTCATCACCAAGACGGGCTACGCGGGCTATCTCCTCATCGTCGCCGATTTCATCGCGGCGGCGCGCACGAAGGGCATTCCCGTGGGTCCCGGCCGCGGCTCAGCCGCCGGTTCGCTCGTCGCGTACGCGCTGCGCATTACCGATGTCTGCCCGCTCAAGTTCGATCTGCTGTTCGAGCGCTTCCTGAATCCCGAGCGCGTGTCGATGCCCGACATCGACGTCGATTTCTGCGAAGAACGCCGCGGCGAAGTGATCGATTACGTGCGCGAGAAATACGGCCGCGACTGCGTGGGCCAGATCATTACCTTCGGCACCCTCAAGTCGCGCGCGGCCATCAAGGACATCGGCCGCGTCCTCGGCTTCACGCCGGCCGAAACCGACGCGATCGCGAAACTCATTCCCAATCAGCCGAACTTCTCGCTGACGGTGAAAGAGGCGATCGAGAAAGTCCCCGAGGTGCGCAAGCTCTACGAGGGCGACGAACGTCACCAGCAACTGCTCGACTTCGCAATTTCATTGGAAGGTCTCTCGCGGCACGCGGGAATCCACGCCGCGGGAATCGTCATCGCGCCGGGACCGCTCGACAACTACGTCCCGATTTGCACGCAGGACTCCAAAGGCTCCGGCAAGGATGCCGACGAGCGCGTGGTGGTCACGCAGTACGACATGAACGCGCTCGAGAAGGCCGGAATGCTGAAGATGGACTTCCTCGGCCTCACGACGCTCACGATCATCCACGACGCGCTCGCGACCATCAAAGCGCGCGGCCGCGAAGTGCCCGATCTCGAGACGCTCCCGCTCGACGACGAAGCCACGTATCGCGCGCTGCGCGCTGGCCGTACCGCGGGCGTGTTCCAGTTTGAATCACCGCTTGCAACGGATCTCGTGCGCTCGATGCGCGCCGACCGCTTCGACGACCTCGTCGCGAGCAGCGCGCTGATGCGCCCCGGCCCGCTCGACGCGGGGATGCACAAGGTCTACATCCGCAGAAAGCGCGGCGAAGAAGCCGTGAGCTACGCGCTGCCCGAGCTCGAAGAAATTCTCGGCACGACGTACGGCGTCATCACCTATCAGGAACAGGTGATGCGCATCGCGCAAAAGCTCGCGGGAATCTCGCTCGCCGAAGCCGACGTCCTTCGCAAAGCCGTGGGCAAGAAGGACGCCGAGCTGATTCAAAAGGAGATCGGCAAGTTCGTCGAGAAGGCGATCGCGAAGGGCTACGACAAGCACATTATCGCCGATCTCGCCGGACAGATCGAAACATTCGGCCGCTACGGCTTCAACAAGTCGCACTCGGTCGCGTACTCGGTGCTGTCGTATCACACCGCGTATCTGAAGACGCACTTCCCGGCCGAATTCATGGCCGCGCTCCTCTCGGCGTGCATCGGCGATACGGACGCGGTCGTGAAGTACATCAACGAAGCCCGTGACCTCGGCCTCGAGATTCTCCCGCCGGATGTCAACGAAAGCGGATACAAGTTCACCGTGCTCGACGACAAGCGAATTCGATTCGGACTTGGCGCGGTGCGAAATGTTGGACGCGCGGCGATTGATTCGATCATTGGGGCGCGAACGGACCCGACCGAAGACCGAAGTCCGAAGACCGAACGCGCCGTTTCGGACTTCGGTCTTCCGACTTCGGTCACGCCATTTGCTTCGTTGTATGACTTCGCCGAACGCGTGGATCTGCGCGCCTGCAACAAGCGCGTGTTCGAAGCGCTGCTCTATGCGGGCGCGCTCGACGGCCTCGGCGGACACCGCGCGCAGTACGCGGCGGCGCTCGACGGCGCGATCCAGCACGCATCGCTGCTGCAAGATGAAGCGTCCACTGGACAAGGCTCGCTCTTTGGGGACGCGGGCCCCAGCAGCGGATCGAAGGGTGACGCGATGCAGCCGTCGCTGCCGAACATCGTGCCGATGAGCGAGCACGAGCGGCTCACGAAAGA
>JANYIJ010000201.1 GCA_025362095.1 Gemmatimonadota bacterium
CGTTGAACCACACGTTGAAGCGGTCGAGCGCGCGGGCGATCGGGTTCCGGCGCTCATGACTTTCGGTCTGCGGATCGGCCCAGTACGCGGAGAGCATCGGGTCGAGTGAGAACGAGACGAGCAGCGACACCATCACCGAGCACGCGATGGTCAGCGCGAACGGCTTGAACCACTGTCCTGCCACATCGCCCATGAATCCGATCGGGACGAACACCGCGACGATCGAGAACGTCGTCGCTGTCACGGCCATGCCGATTTCATCGGTGCCGTCGTGCGATGCCCTGAAATGATCTTTCCCCATCTCGATGTGCCGCACGATGTTCTCGCGCACCACGATCGCGTCGTCGATCAATATGCCGATCGCCAGCGAGAGTCCGAGCAGCGACATCGTGTTTAGCGTGAAGTTGAACGCGAACACGGCGATGAATGACGAGAGAACAGATACCGGCAGCGCCAGACCCGTGATCACCGTCGATCGCCAGGAGTTCAAGAACAGGAATACCACGAGCACCGTGAGCAGCGCGCCCTCGATCAGCGCCTCCTCCACGTTCTGCACGGAACGATCGACGTGATCGCCCGAGTTCTGCACGACGTCGAGCCGTGTGCCCTTCGGCAGCTTGGCCTGAATCGCTTTCACTTTCTCGAGCACCTCACGAGACACCTGCGAGGTGCTGAATCCCTTCGACTTCTTCACCATCACACCGACCGCGTCGCGCCCGCTGTAGAGCGCCGACGAGTTCGGCTCGGCCGTGCCATCGCGCGCCGTGGCGACTTCGCCCAGCCGGATGGTCCGTCCGTTCTTCTGCGCAACGACAAGCGCAAGAAAATCTTCCGGCGTTTCGAGCTTGCCGCGGAGCCGGATCGCGCGCTCGTCGAGCGAGCCGTTCACCTTCCCCACCGGCGACGCGAGATTCTGTGCCTGCAGCGCCGCGACGACCTGCGACACGCTCACGCCAGCAGCCTGCATTGCATCGGGCTTGATCTCCACGGTGAGCTCGCGCTCGATGCCGCCTACAACGTCGGCTTCGGCCACGCCGGGAATCGAGCGCAGCTCCTTCGTGAGCCCGGGATCGGCGATGCGCGTGAGGCTCGGCGCGTCGAGGGTCGTCGAGTTCAGCGAGAGCTGCACGATCGGCTGATCCGAGGGATCGAAACGCGAAAGAATCGGCTCCTTCATTTCAACCGGAAGCTGATCTCGAATCGACGAGATCTTGTCGCGAATGTCCTGCGATGCCTGCTGAACGTCTTTCGCGAACACGAAGAACACCGTGATGTTCGCGAAGCCGTCCTGCGCCGTGCCCTGCATGCGGTCGACGCCGCTGATTCCTGAGATCGACTCTTCGATGCGATCAAGCACTTCGCGCTCGACCACGTCCGGCGATGCGCCGGGATACGGCACGGACACATTTACGATCGGCTGCGTGATGTCGGGGAACTCGTCGGTCTGAAGCTGCGCGAGCGAGAACAACCCGAACACGACCAGCGCCACCATCGAAACGATGGTGACGATCGGCCGCTTGATGGCGAAATCGGATATGAACACGGTTTGCTTGCGCTCCTCAGTTCTTCTTCGGTTGATCGGCCGACGGCGACGCCGCGGTCACCTTCACTGGCGCGCCGGGCGTAATGCCCTGCGCTGCGCCCACGAGCAGTGTGTCGCCGACGGCGAGTCCGCTCTTGATCTCCACGACCTCTGATCCTTCGTCGCGCATGCCGAGCGTCACTTCGACCACTTCGGCCTTTCCATTCTTGAGGCGCGTGACCTGCGGCTTCACACCGCGCTGATCGACCGCAGCCGCGGGAACCGTGAGCCCCTGATGCGTGGAGCTCGACACGCGGCCCGTCGCGTAGAGTCCGGCGACAAGCCCGTTGCCTGCGTTCGGAATGCGCGCGTACAGGCGGACCTGACGCGTCTGTGGATCCGCGCTGGGATACACACTGGTGATCGTGCCTGTGAAATCGCGTCCCGGATATCCGGTGACCGCGAACTTCACCGGCGCGCCGACGTGCACGAGACCGAGCTGCTCTGCAGGCACCGCGCCCTCGAGGCGCATCGTCGCAGGATCAACCATGGTAAATAGCGGCGATCCGGGACTGACGATGTCGCCGGCGTTCACCTGTTTCTCGCTCACGATTCCATCGTACGGCGCCTTGATCACCGTGTTGTCGAGATTCTTCTGCGCGCTCGCGAGCCGCGACTTCGCATCTTCGAGCGCGGCCTGCGCACCTGCATCGCTGCGCTTCGCCGCCTCAAGCGCGTTGTCGGCGATCGCGCCGGCGGCGAGCAGCCGGTCCGCGCGGCCCGCCTCGCGATGCGCGATGTCCGCCGCGAGCGTCGCCTGCGTCACGCCGCTCTTCGCGGAGAGAAACGCTTCGCGCAGCACGGTGTCGTCGATGCGCGCTAGTGCCGCGCCCGCCGAGACATGCGCGCCGGGGTCCGCGAGCACCGCCACCACCGCTCCCGAAACCTCCGAGCGAATCGATGCCGTTTTCTCGGCGACGAGCGTACCCGAAATTGCGGGGCCGCTGTTGAGTGTCGTCACGGCGATTACGGTGATTGCTTCGGGACCGATGGTGACCTGCGCGGGACCTGCGGTAGCCTTCGCGTCAGCCGTGCTCTTGCCGCACGCGGCGGCGGCGAGGGCGATGGCGAGAATGATCGCTGTGTTGCGACTGGGGGGCATCTGGGTGTTCCGGTTGTGAGTTTTCATTGTGACGGTTTTTTCAGTCTTCGGTCTTCGGTCCTCGGTCATCTGTTCACCGGCGTCGATCCCACCGGCAGGTCCTTTAGCAGCGCCACGCGGAGCCGCGCCACTTCCACGTCGCGCGCCGCGAGCACGCGATTCAGCCGCGCTTGCTCGTACTGCGTTCTCGACTGCTGCAGTTCAACCTGCGTCGAAATCCCTTCCTGAAAGCGCACCTCGGCGATCGCATATGCGCGCGCCGCCTGCGCGTCGGTGCCCACGCTTGCCACGTAGCTCGCGTCTGCCTGCTCGAGCTGCGCGAGCGCGGTGCGCGCGTCGAGCGCAGCGAGTTCCTTCACCTGCTCGAGTGACTGGCGCGCTTCAGCAAGGTTCGCCTCGGCGACCATCCGGTCTCCCGTGAGCTTTCCGCCGAGAAAGAGCGGCAGCGAAAGGCCCGCGCTCACCGTCCAGTTCGGGTAGTACGTGCCGAACACGTTCTGCGCGAACGCCGCGTCGGACGGATATCCGAATCGCTGATACGTGGAAGTGAGCTGAGCCGACGGCAGCCGTTCCCACTTTGCGGCACGCAGCGCGTACTCCTGCGCTGTGATGTTTGCCTCGGCTTGCCGGACGCTCGAGCGATGATTGACGCTCGTGTCGGGCACCATGCCGCGGTCGCCGCCGGGCATCGTGATCGGTTGGTTGAGTTGCAGCGCGCCGTCCGCCGCCCCCTCATCGCGAATCGAGGTGCTGAGCGTGAGCGGCTGCGTGAGCGAAATGCCGAGCAGCTGGCGCAGGCGCAGGTACGCGATGTCGCGGTTGCTGCGCGCCTGGATCGCCACGGGCCGCTGATTGTCGCGCGCGACGCGGGCGCGCAGCAGATCGAATTCCGCCGCCGATCCTACCTGACGCGAAACCGTTGTCTGCTGGAGTGTGCGCTCCGCCTGCGCGAGCGTGCTGTCTGCGATCTCCACCAGCTTGCCGCTCGCGACCGCATTGAAGTAGGCCTGCGCGACATCGAGCGAAATCTGCGCGCGCGCGGCGTCGAGTCCGATGTCCGCCGATGTTCGCGCGGCGAGCGCGCCTTCATTCGCCGCTGCCAGTCTTCCGGCCGTGAAGAGATTCTGTGAGAGCGTCACGCCGAGGATCACCGTGTTCGGTGCGGCAAAGATTTTCGAGAGCGAGGAGATGCTGCTCGAGGAACTCGAGCTGCTTCCCGATCCGCTCTTGCTTGTCGTGTCGGTCGACGATCCCGAGATCGCCGCGAACTGACTTTCGAGCGTGCGCTGATAGGAGACCGTGCCGTTGATCTGTGGCAGATATCCCGCATGCGCCTGCATCTGGGTGCCGCGCGCGCGGAGCACGCCGGCTTCCGCGGTCTTCACGGTGTGGCTGATCCGCGCGGCGATTCGCAGCGCATCCTCCAGCGAGAGCGCGCTCGATTGCGCGGTGGCCGTGGTCGCGGGCGCACTCTGCTGCGCGTGCAGCGTCGCGGCGCCGGCGGCGCCGGCGGCGAGCAGAAGCGAGAGGCCGGCGACCAGCCGGCGTTTGCGCCCGTTCGTCCGCGATTTGTGAGTGGCGGTGTCGTAGCCGAGCGACTTGAGACAGAGTTTGGCGTACATGCCGGGTGCTGCCGAGGATGGCTGTGGAAATGCGGTGGGCATCATGTCGCGCGCGATGGCGTCGTGAAAAACGGTGCTGATGAGCATGGTTGCGGCGGTCGAAACGTCGGCTTTGCCGTCGGTGAATCCGGCAGTGTGGAGGCGCACGAGATAGTCGCGGAGCACTGTGTACGTCGCGCTCGCGCCCGGCGTGATGCACTTGGGCATGTCCGGGTTTTCTTCGAACTCGCTCATCGCCTTCCGAATGATCGCGCGCATCCCGCTGATCGCGCGCCGCTTGTGCGTGACCCACTCGGTAAGCTCGGCGAGCGGATCGACGGGCGTGTCGGTCAGCTCGCAGTGGCCCGATTCAGTGCTGTGCACACGGAGCGCTTCGAGGAGCAGCGCCGTCTTGCTCCCGAACAAGCGGAAGAGCGTGACTTCGTTGACGTCCGCTTCCTCCGCGATCCGTCGTGTGGTCGTGCCGCGGAAGCCGTGTTCGCCGTAGAGTCGCGCGGCGGCTTCGAGAATGTGGTCTCGTGTGGGTGCTGTCATGTGGCGTCCGGTTGTTCGTGCGCGGCGCGGGGGCCGCAGATGCAAGTGATCACTTGCATGGAAAGCAAGCGGGTACTTGCACAGAACGCAACAGGGGCGGCGCTGGTTTCAGCGCCAAGCATGTAACATTGCATCGTGCCCACGCCTTCAAATCGCAGCGGCTCCGCCCCCTATGCGATGTGCGCCTGCATCGGCCTCGGCGGGCTCTTTGCCGGGGTCATGCCCATCGGCCGGCGAAACGCGATGCTCGTCGGGTTCGCGTTGATGGCTGCATGTCTCATCGCGCTCGATCGCGTAACGAACATTGCGCAGGCGACGCCGCTGCTCGCGCTGGCGTCGGCCGCGTGGACGTTTCCGATGGTGAA
>JANYIJ010000236.1 GCA_025362095.1 Gemmatimonadota bacterium
GTGACTCCGGCGGGTCCCTGTAAGTACAATCGGTCGAGCAGCGAGAACAGCGCCGCATTCGCGCCGAGCCCCAGCGCCAGCGTCAGTGTCGCCGAGATCACAAACGTCGGCGACCGCTTGAGCGACCGCAGCACGTATCGCAGGTCTTGCATGAACGATTCCCACCATTCGCGATTGCGCATCACCATCTCCCTGTGAGTTGCCGCGTCATCGAGCATCGGCCGCACAGCGTCGATCGATCCGAACTTTCGTTCGGCCTCCCTCCGCGCATCGTCAGGCGCCATCCCGCCGCCGATCAGCTGTTCGGTGCGGAGCTCGACGTGCAAACGGATTTCGTCGCGCACATCGCGCTCTGCGTCCGCGCGCCGGTGAAAGGCGAGCCGAAAGAGTTTTCGAATGCTAGGACGGATCACGCAGCGCGCTCCCCTAGGCCTGCTTCGGACTGACGGTGAGGATCGTCGTCACCGTCTCCGAATAGCGCAGCCACTGCGCGGTCTGCGCCTTCAGATGCGCGCGCCCCTGTGGCGTGATCTTATAGTAGCGCGCCTGGCGCTGGTTCTCCGTCACGCCCCACTCGGCCTCTATCAGCTCGCGCTCTTCCATGCGATACAGCGCCTGGTACACGGCCGAATCCTCGACCTCGAGCGAGTTCGACGAGCGTTCTTCGAGCCAGCTCGTGATTTCGAAGCCGTGCATCGGCGCCCACTGCAGGGCTCTCAGCACGAGCACATCCAGCGTTCCCTTCACTACGGGCAAGGATGCCATCGGTGTTCCTCCAGTCTCTCTATTTAAACTCTGTAAGAACGGATAGCGTTACCCCCGTCCGACCGCAAGGGCCGCAGAAAAACCAACACTTAGGTATTGACAGAAGTATTCCGTGACCATAGAATCCGTCAGTCGGATGAGAAACCCAAGCAATCGAAAGGTGTCGGAATGGTTCGAGCTGCAGCCGCTGACGAAGTCTTTACCGCTTTGGGAAACCCGACCCGGCGGAAAGTCCTGGAACGCTTATCAGTAGGACCGGCCACCGTCAGCGAACTGGCGGTTCCGTTCGACATGCAACTCCCGTCGTTCGTGCAGCACCTCTCGGTGCTCGAAGAGAGCCGGTTGGTGAGGTCAAAGAAACGCGGGCGGGTGCGCACCTATGAGATCGCGCCCGAACGATTCAAGGTGGTTGAAGACTGGCTGACCGCGCGCCGTGAGTTGTGGGAAGCTCGACTCGACCGATTCGATCAATACGTCAAACGACTCAACGAAAAGGAATCAAAAGCATGAGCACGCAATTGACGCTCAATCCGAAACTTGATTTCGCCATCGAACGCTTCATCGACGCCCCCGTGCGGCTCGTCTGGGAGGCGTTGACGAAACCGCAGCATCTCAAGGAGTGGTATATGCCCAAGGTTTGGGGTCGCGTCGCGCGAGCCGAACTCGACCTGCGGCCGGGCGGCATCATCAGCATCGACATCGCAGTGAAAGACGGCCCGGAGGTTCCCAACGTCGGTTGTGTCCTGGAAGTCATTCCGATGGAGCGCCTTGTCTGGACCTCCATGTTGTTCCCCGACTATCGCCCGGCCGTGTTTGACGACATTCCGATCACAGCCGTCATGACGATGCAAGCCGAGGGAACCGGCACTCGCTACGTTTTCACGGCGCTGCACCGGGATGAAGCGGACCTCGAGAAAAACAAAACGTCGGGTTTTTACGAGGGCACCGAGATCGCCGTCGGGCAGTTCGTGGAGCACGTGATCTCTATGAAGTAGTTCCGGGCGACTCGCGGATGAGTCTGGGTGCGTGGCAGCCAAACCAATTTCACCGTCGCAGCGTCTAACCTAGGAACATTCGGCCAAGGAGCCTCCGTGTCCGACAGCGCCCGCAGGAACATCGTCTTCGCACTGCGCCAATTCCGCCGCAGCCCCGGCTTCACCTTCGTCGTCACGGCCACGCTCGCGCTCGGCATCGGCGCGACGACCGCGATTTACACGGTGCTCGAGTCCGTTGTGCTCCGCCCGCTTCCCTACCGCGAGGCCGATCGCCTCGTATCCGTGCTGCATCCGGCGACGGTGCCCGGCAACGGCGAATCGAAATGGGGAATGTCCGCCGGCGGATACTTCGCATTCAAAAACGAAAACCATTCGTTCGAAGAGCTCGGTGGATACCGAACGGGAACGGTCTCGCTGCTCAGCGGATCAGACGCTGAACTCGTGCAGGTCGGCGGGATCACCGCCTCGGTCTTCTCCGCGCTGCGCGCGCACTCCGCCACCGGCCGCCTGATCGCACCGGACGACGACAAGCCGGGCGCGCCGCCTGTTGCGGTTCTCAGCTACGAATTCTGGCAGCGGCGCTTCGGCGGCGACCGGTCAGCCGTCGGAACGATGCTGCAGACGAGCGACGGCGCCCGGGAAATTATAGGTGTCGCCGAGCGCGGACTGACGCTGCCGAAACCTGGGCCGTTCGCGTCAACGGCTAACCTCGCAGGGTTCGGCGTAGACCTGTGGACACCGCTGCGACTGAACCCGAACGGTCCGTTTGCCAACTCGCATCAATATTCCGGAATCGGCCGGCTGAAACCCGGTGTCACCGCGGAAGCTGCGCAGCGCGATCTCGCATCCATCATGCGTGAGTTCACCGCGAAGATCCCGAGGGCGTACACCGACCAGTTCATGAAGTCGTACAACTTCCGGATCGCCGTTGTGCCGCTGCGCGATGAAGTCCTCGGCCCAAAACTCTCGAACGCGCTCTGGCTGCTGTTCGGATCGGTGGCGGTGGTGCTGCTCATCGCCTGCGCGAACGTCGCAAATCTTTTTCTCGTGCGCATGGAGACACGCCGCCGCGAGTCGGCAATCCGCACGGCGCTCGGCGCGGATCGCGCCCAGATGGCGTGGCACTTTCTCTCAGAGAGCATGCTCCTCACCCTCGGCGCCGGTATCATCGGACTCGTTCTCGCCCAGGCAGGGTTGCGCGCGATTTTGCGGATTGCGCCAACGGACATTCCACGGCTGGCGTCGGTTTCACTGGACGGCACCGCCGTGCTCTTTGCGCTCGCGCTCGCAACGGTCGCCGGCGTCGTGTTCGGCCTGCTGCCGCTCACGCGCAGCGACATGGACGTCGGCACACTTCGCGACGGCGCGAGGGGAAGCACGCACTCGGCGGCGCAGCGCGCGGCGCGCGGCGCACTCGTGATCGCGCAGGTCGCGCTGGCGCTCGTGCTGCTGGCCGCCGGTGGGCTGATGCTCCGCAGCTTCGCGAATTTGCAGGCGGTGAAACCGGGGCTCGATCCGCGAGGCGTGTTGACGTTTTCAACCGTCCTCGACGGTGCGCTCGCGTCGCCCGCCGATGCGCCCGCACTGCTGCAACAGTTTCAGTCGCGCGTCGCAGCGTTGCCGGGCGTCGTTCACGTTGGAGCGTCGACTGCGCTTCCCCTGCAAGACTTCGGATCCGGCTGCACCGGCGTGGTTCGCGAAGGACAATCCGCCGATGGCCAAAGAAAAGGCGCGTGCATCGCAACGCTCGCCGCGCTCCCGGGATTTTTCGAATCGCTCGGCATTCAGCTCGAGCGCGGAGGCCACACACCGCAGTGGGCCGATTTTGATTTCACCGGCGACACCGCCACGGTCGCCGTGATCACGCGAGCACTCGCGAACGATCTCTGGCCAAAGGAAGATCCGATCGGAAAAGGGATCTTGATCGGCGACCGCCATCAAATGCGGCAGTCGTACCGGATCATCGGCGTGATTCCGGAGCTGCGCGCGAAAGGACTCGACCAGGCGCCGATCGAGGCGGTGTTCAGCGCCGACGTCATGAGTGAGCCTGTGTGGACCGTCAAAGTCGCGAGCGGCAACGCCGGCCTGCTGCTGCCCTCGATCCGAAAAATTCTTCACGACCTCGCACCGCGCGCGCCGCTCGTTGACGCGCGATTGATGAGCGACGTCGTCGCGCGATCGATCGCGCGCACGTCCTTCGTGATGACCCTGCTGCTGATCGCGGCCGTGACTGCGCTGCTCCTCAGTGCGGTCGGCATCTACGGCGTGATTTCATATCTGGTGACTCAGCGGCGCACGGAAATCGGCGTGCGCGTTGCGCTCGGCGCGCGCACGCCGCAGGTCGCAGCACTCGTGCTCGGTCAAACGATGCGGCTCACGCTCGCCGGCGTGGTGATCGGTCTCGTTGCTTCGATTGTCGGGATGCGCCTGCTTAAATCACTGCTCTTCGATGTGAGCCCGACGGATCCGCTCGTACTCGCTGGCACAGCTGCGGTGCTCATCTTGATCGCGGCCGCTGCCAGCCTCGTGCCCACACGGCGCGCGGCGAAGATCGACCCGGTGGAGGCGATGCGGGCGGTGTAGCGATCCGCGATGTGATCGCAGGGTGTCGGGGTGTTCGTTTGTGGGACAGCCAATCCCAACCCTGCACAGAGTTGGGCTGTCCAAAGGTGCAATGGGCAGAGCTAACACGCTCTGAGCACTACATTTAGTGTGAACTTCGCGCGGCATGACACTTGCCAATCTTGTTGCGCGTAGGGTGGCCCATAACACTGAAGAGGTTTCGCTTGGACGTAGCCCGCGCACCCCAGAAAAAGACCGGCCGCAACGCCATGATCGGCGCGGGCATCTTGCTCGTCGTCGTCGTGACGATCGCGCTCGCGAGACTCAAACCGGCCGCGCCGACCGTCGAGGACGCAACGCTCTACAAAGATTCTGTTCGCCGCGGCGACATGGTGCGCGACGTGCGAGGCCCCGGAAGCCTCGTACCGGAGCACATCACGTGGATCACGGCGCGCGCGAACGCGCGCGTCGATAAGCTGATCGCCGAGTCGGGCCAGAGCGTGAAGATGGGCGACATCCTCCTCGAGACGTCGAACCCCGATCAGCAGATTCAGGCGCTGAACGCGGAACAGCAGCTGAGCGCGGCCGAGGCGCAGCTCGTGACGCTGACGACGACGCTGCACACGGCGAATTTGTCGCAGGAAGGATTGGTCGCGTCGACGAACACGGCGTACATCCAGGCAAAGCAAGATGCGATGGCGGCGGACACGCTGCTGAGCAAGAAGCTGATCTCGACATTCGAGTACAACAACAAGAAGGCCAGTGCCGACGAACTCACGCAGCGGCTGCGGATCGCGAAAGAACAGCTGGCGCTAATGCGGTCGACGGTGGACTCGCAGATCTCGGTTCAGCGGCAGCAGGTGAACCGCCTGAAGGACATCGCAAAATTTCAGGAAGACATTCTGGCTTCGCTGAAGGTTCGCGCGCCAGATTCGGGCGTGCTCCAGGACCTCACGCTTCAGCCCGGTCAGTGGGTCACATCGGGCACGACGCTGGCCAAGGTCGTTCAGCCGGGAAAGCTCAAGGCGCAGCTCAGAATTCCGGAAACACAGGCCAAGGACGTGCAGATCGGTCAGAAGGCCTCGGTCGACACACGCAACGGTATCATCCCCGGACATGTCTCAAGAAAGGACCCCTCGTCGGTTGCGGGGACCGTGCTCGTGGACGTCGCACTCGATGGGCCGCTTCCTTCAGGCGCGGTGCCGGATTTAAGCGTCGACGGCACGATCATCGTTGAGCAGTTGAAGAACGTGCTGTTCACCGGACGTCCGGCGTCTGGCGCCGGCACAGGTCCGGTGGGAATCTTCAAGCTGGTGGACGGCAAGACTGCCGCGATTCGCGTGCAAGTGGTGCTGGGACGCAGCTCGGTCAACTTCGTTGAGATCGTGCGCGGGTTGAATGTGGGTGACATCGTGATCCTGTCGGACATGTCGCAATGGGACCAAGTTGAACGCGTACGCCTCAAGTAAGGAGCAGACGATGGCCGCGAACGAGCAGCAAGCGCAGCAGACGCTGATCCACCTGAAGGATATCAAGAAAGTTTTCTACACCGACGAGGTGGAGACGCACGCGCTCGCCGACGTGCACCTCGAGATCAAGCAGGGTGAGTACGTCGCGATCGGCGGTCCTTCGGGCTGCGGCAAGACGACGCTGCTCTCCATTCTTGGACTGCTCGACACGCCCACGGGCGGCGAGTATCTGCTCGACGGTGCGCCGGTGGCCGGGCTCGACGCGGCGCAGCGCGCGCGCGTCAGAAACCGCCAGATCGGATTTATTTTCCAAGCGTTTAACCTGATCGGCGATCTCACGGTCTACGAAAACGTCGAGCTTCCGCTCACGTATCGCGGCATGAGCGCGACCGAACGCAAAGAGCGCGTGCACGCGGCGCTCGAGCGCGTGGGCATGGCGCACCGTGTGAAGCATTATCCGGCGCAGCTCTCGGGCGGCCAGCAGCAGCGCGTCGCAGTGGCGCGCGCGGTGGCAGGCGACCCGGCGATTCTCCTTGCCGACGAACCGACGGGTAACCTCGACTCCGTGAACGGAGAGTCGGTGATGGAGCTGCTTCGCGAACTGCATCGCAACGGCGCGACGATCTGCATGGTGACGCACGATCCGCGCTACGAAGCGCATGCAGATCGTTCGATCCATCTGTTCGACGGGCGGGTGGTTGATGATAGGGCGGGAGCGGCGCACGCGTAACTGCGGACCGAAGTCCGAAGGCCGAAGTCCGAAACTGCAATAGAAGAACACGCTGGGCGATCAACGGGTGCCGTATCGCGGCACCCGTTGACGTATCCTCCATCGAAATTGGAGGAATCCGTGGCCGATTTTACGAGCCTCAAGGTATGGCAAGCCGCGCATGGGTTGGCGCTCTCCGCGTATCGATTTACATCCACATTTCCAAGCGACGAGCGGTTCGGCCTGACCAGTCAGATACGCCGCGCGGCAGTTTCGATTGGGGCCAATATCGCCGAGGCTTGCGGGAGGTTTCACAAAGGGGACCAGGCTAGATTCCTCCAAATGGCGAAAGGGTCGGCGAAGGAGGTTCGTAGTCATCTGATGATTGCTCGCGACCTTGAATTTATCTCGGGCCCTGACCAGAAAACAGCTGACGCACAGCTCATCGAACTCGAACGAATGCTTTCCGCTTTACTTCGCACAGCCCGCAATAATTGAGGCTGTTTCGGTCTTCGGACTTCGGACTTCGGTCAAAAAATGATTTCTCTCCGCAATATCGAAAAGTCCTACCCCATCGCCGGCGGGCAGTCGTATGTCCTCCGACGCATCACGCTGGATATCAAGCCGGGTGAGTTCGTGACCATCATGGGACCGTCGGGCGCCGGAAAATCGACGCTGCTCGCGGTGCTCGGCATGCTCGATGGGTCGTGGACCGGCGAATACCAGCTCCATGAACATCTTGTGCACAAGCTCGAGACAAAGAAGCGCGTCGCGCTCCACAAGCAGTACGTCGGGTTCGTCTTCCAGCAGTACCATCTTCTCGACGATCTCACAGTCGCCGAAAACCTCGACATTCCGCTCTCATATCGCGACATCAAGAAATCCGAACGGCAGTCGATCGTCGCCGACACGCTCGATCGATTTGGCATGGTCGCGAAAAAGGATCTCTATCCCAGCCAGCTCTCCGGCGGACAGCAGCAACTCGTTGCGGTGGCGCGCGCGGTGATCCACAAGCCGTCGCTGCTGCTCGCCGACGAACCCACCGGCAACCTGCACTCGGCGCAGGGCAAAGAGATCATGGAACTGTTCACGAAATTGAATCAGGCCGGTACGACGATCGTTCAGGTGACACACTCCGAGACGAACGCCACATACGGCAACCGGATCATCAACCTGAAGGACGGCTGGCTCGTGTGATGAAACCCCGCCTCCTCGTGGCGGACGACGATCGCGACGTGCTCGAAGCGCTGCGGCTTCTGCTCAAGAGCGAAGGGTACGACGTCGAGGTCGCGACATCGCCATCGGGAGTGTCCACCGCGGTCGGCGCGCGTGATTTCGACGCGCTGCTGATGGACATGAATTACACGCGCGATACGACAGGCGGAACCGAGGGACTCGATCTCCTCGCGCGACTCCAGCAGATCGAGCCGACGCTTCCGGTGGTCGTGATGACAGCGTGGGGCAGCATCGAAGGAGCCGTTGAGGCGCTGCATCGCGGCGCGCGCGATTACATCGAAAAGCCGTACAACAACACGCGGCTGCTTCACGTGCTGCACACACAGGTAGAACTCGGCCGGGCGCTCCGCCGCAGCCAGCGGCTCGAGAGCGAAAGCCTCGCGCTCCGTCGCGACGGCGCGCCGCAGCTCATCGCCGAGTCGGCGGTGATGCAGCCGATCCTTCGCTTGATGGAGCGCATCGGTCCATCCGACGCGAACGCGCTGATCACCGGTGAGCACGGCACTGGTAAAGAAGTTGTGGCGGCGTGGCTTCATATGGTGTCGCCGCGCGCTGCGCGACCGATGGTCACGGTAAATCTCGGCGGCCTCTCGGAAGGCGTGTTCGAGAGCGAGCTGTTCGGACACAGCAAGGGCGCGTTCACCGACGCGAAGACTGATCGGGTGGGACGTTTCGAACTCGCCGACGGCGGCACGCTTTTCTTGGATGAGATCGCGAATCTCTCGATGGCGCAGCAGGCGAAGCTTTTGAGGGTGCTGCAAGAAGGCGAGTTCGAGCGCGTCGGATCCTCGCGCTCGCGGCGTGTGGACGTGCGCATTCTCGCGGCGACGAACGCCGACGTGCGCGCGGAAGTTGCCGCGGGTAGGTTCCGGGAGGATCTCTTCTTTCGTTTGAACACCGTGGAGATCCATCTCCCGCCGCTGCGGGAACGGCGCGACGACATTCCGCTGCTGGCGGGACATTTCCTCAAGCAGTTCGCGGCGCGATATCGACGGGCCGTTGCGGGATTCTCGCCGGACGGGATGCGCGCGCTGCTGGCGTATTCGTGGCCGGGGAATGTACGCGAACTCGCGCACGCGATCGAGAGAGCGACGTTGCTTGCCGAGGGAGAAACGGTTACTGCTGTGGATCTAAACTTCCGTGCGGCGACTGATGCGGCGCCGAAGCTCGACGAAATGAGTCTTGAGGAAGTGGAGCGTGCGCTGATTACCAAAGCGCTCGCGCGTCACGAGGGCAACGTGAGTCTCGCGGCCCAGGCGCTCGGGCTTTCGCGCAGCGCGCTGTACCGGCGGCTACAGCGCCATGGGCTATGAACTGCAAAAGGCGTTCTAAGACTCCAGACGGTCGACCCCAGACGGAAGCGTGAGTTCTTCTCACGAACGTCAGGTTACCATCATCGCGCTGGTCACGGTGCTGCCCGCGCTCGTCGTCGCATTCGTGCTCCTCTGGACCGGCAGTCTCGCGCTGCGCACGCAGCTGACGCTCACGGTTCTCATCTCGCTCGTGTTCGTCGGCGGTGTGGCGTCGCTTCGCGAGCGTGTGATCCGGCCGCTGCAGACACTCTCGAACATGATCGCCGCGATCCGCGAGCAGGATTACTCTTTGCAGGCGCGCCACGCGAACGCCGACGATGCGCTTGGGCTCGCGATGCTCGAGATGAACACGCTCATGACGGAGCTGAAAGAGCGGCGGCTCGGCGCGCTCGAGGCCACGGCTCTTCTCCAGCGCGTCATGGCCGAGATCGACGTGGCGGTGCTCGCATTCGACGACAGCGGCGCGCTTCGCCTTGTGAACGCAGGCGGCGAGCGCCTGCTCGGCCAGTCATCGGAACGCCTGCTCGGACATCGCGCTGACGAGCTCGGGCTCGCGGGCTGTCTCAAAGGCGACGCGCCACGCGTCATGGAGCTCGGCGTCGGCGACCGCAGCGGCCGCTACGAAATGCGGCGCGGGTTGTTCAGGCAGGGCGGGAGGCCGCACCAGTTCGTGGTGCTCGCTGACGTGAGCCGCGCGCTGCGCGAAGAAGAGCGGCTCGCATGGCGGCGGCTCATTCGCGTGCTCGGGCATGAGATCAACAATTCGCTGACGCCGATCAACTCGCTCGCCGACAGGCTGAACACGCTGCTCCAGCGTTCGCCGCCGGAGGGCGAGCTGCGCGAGGATCTTCGGCGCGGGCTCGGCGTGATCGCAAACCGGTCGGAGGGACTCACGCGATTCCTCGCTTCGTATACGAAACTCGCGAAGCTGCCGCCGCCGAAATTCGCGCGCGTGGATGTAGCGCAATGGGTGCAGCGCGTGACGCGCCTCGAATCGCGTCTGGCGGTGGAAATAGCCGCGAGTCCGGATGTGGAACTGCAGGCCGATGGCGACCAACTCGATCAACTGCTAATCAATCTCGTCGCAAATGCGGTTGACGCGGCACTCTCGACCAGCGGCGCCGTTCGCGTGAGCTGGACGACGCGCGGTGATTCGTTCGAGCTGACGGTGCACGATGACGGGCCGGGCCTGCCGGACTCGGCCAACCTGTTTGTGCCATTTTTTACGACGAAACCGGGCGGCACCGGGATCGGACTGGTACTGTCGAGGCAGATCGCCGACGCGCACTCTGGAACTCTGGTGCTGGCCAACCGCGTGGGTGCGCGCGGCTGCGAGGCCCGGCTGACCCTGCCACTGCAAGGGTAGTGCAGTCGGTTTACAAACGGTTTAGCCAGTCGAGGGTGTCGAATCCTTATGGATAGTCTCCTGTTCGATCTTCGGTATGCCGCGCGGCGTCTCCGGCATTCCCCCGCGTTCACGCTCGTCGTCATCATCACGCTCGCGCTCGGTATCGGCGCGAACTCCGCGATCTTCAGCGTCATCAACACGGTGCTGCTGCGACAGCTGCCATATACGGATCCCGGCAAGCTCGTCACGATTTATCACTTCTATCCCACTCTGAAAATGGAGGCGCCAGTGTCGGCGCCGGGATTCAAGGACTATCGTGACCGCACGCACGATTTCGAGAGCGTCGCGGTGCAAACAGGATGGAACGTCAACCTCACCGGCATCGGCGATCCCGAACGGCTTGCTGGAACGAAGGTGAGCGCGCTCTGGTTTTCGACGCTCGGCGTGACGCCGCTGCATGGCCGTGTATTCCGGCCGGACGAAGACGCGCTCGGACACGACCACGAAGTTGTCCTGAGCTACGGACTCTGGCAGCGCGATTTCGGCGGAGAGAAGTCCGTCGTCGGCAAGCAGGCGTCGCTGAATGGTGAGACGTATGACATCATCGGCGTGATGCCCGCGACATTCGTGGATCCGTGGAACAAGCTTGCGGACCTCTGGGCGCCGATCGCGCTCAATCCCGCGCTCTTCGTGCCCCGCAACTATACCAACGAGTTCATGCCGCTCACCGCGAGGCTCAAGCCGGGCGTCACGGTCGAGCAGGCGGTGAAGGACATGACCGCGTTCGCGGAGACGATGAAGAAAGAGAATCCGAACAGTTTTTCGCCGGAGTGGACGCTCGAAGTAAAGTCACTGAACGACGTGAGCACCGGGCCGATCAGGCCGGCGCTGCTGGTGCTGCTGGGCGCGGTGGGATTCGTGCTGCTCATCGCGTGCGCGAACGTTGCGAACTTGATGCTCGCCCGCGCCGCAGCGCGTCACAAGGAAGTCGCGATCCGCACCGCGCTCGGCGCCGATCGCTGGAGTCTGGTGAAGCAGCTGCTCACGGAAAGTGTGATGCTCTCTGTGCTCGGCGGCGCGCTCGGTCTGTTAATTGCCTATGCCAGCATTCGCGGTCTTGTCGCGATGAACCCCGGGAACATTCCGGGAATCACCGATCTCACAATCGACACGCGCGTGGTGCTTTTCACGCTCACGGTCTCGCTCGCGACCGGCGTGGTCTTCGGGCTGGTGCCCGCGCTGCAGACGTCACGTGAGAATTTGCATGTTACGCTGAAGGAGGGCGGACGATCGGGAACGGCGGATCGCGGCGGGCAGATGATGCGACGGGTGCTCGTGGTAAGCGAAGTCGCGCTCGCGCTAACGTTGCTCACAGGCGGCGGGTTGCTGGTAAAGAGTTTTGCGAAACTGCAGGGCGTTGATCCGGGATTCAAGACGACCAACGTGCTCACGTTTGGACTCGCGCTGCCTGCCGCCCGCTACAAGACCGACACCGCGCAGGCGCAGTTCTACGACGCAGTGATTCCGCGCATCGCGCAGGTTCCGGGGGTGAAGGCTGCCGGCGGAACATCGGTGATGCCGTTCGGCGGCGGATGGTCGACAGGGAGTTTCAACGTCGAAGGTTTCGTGGTGCCGCCAAAAACGAACAGTCCGTGGGGCGACATACGCGTGGTGGGCGGTGATTTCTTTGGCGCCATGCAGATTCCGATCCAGCGCGGCCGGGGGTTTACGCAGGCTGACGCGCCGAGTTCGCCGCGCGTCGCCGTCGTCGACGACGAGTTTGTGCGCCGCTTCTACAAGCCCGGCGAGGAACCGCTCGGCAAGCGCATCTATTTCTCGAACACAATCACGGACAGCACGAAGTTCATCACGATCGTCGGAGTCGTCGGCCACACCAAGCACGAGGGACTCGACGCGACGCCGCGCGTGCAGCTCTATCTCTCTGCATCGCAGGCGGCGTTTGGGCTGAACTCGATGCAGATCGCCGTGCGCACATCGGGTGACCCGAAGAGTTATGTCACCGCGATTCGAAATGCGATTCACGAGATCGATCGCGACATGCCGATGTCGCGGGTGAACACGCTTGATGTGCTGGTGGACAATTCCATGGGACAGCGCCGCCTCTCGGCCGTGCTGCTGGGCGTGTTTGCGGGACTCGCGCTGCTGCTCGCCTCGATCGGGATCTACGGCGTGATGTCGTACACAGTGGCGCAGCGTACGAGAGAGCTCGGCGTTCGAGTTGCGCTCGGCGCCAGCCGGCAGAGCGTGCTCGGTCTCGTGATGCGACAGGGTGTCACGATCACGCTGATCGGCGTGGTGATCGGTCTCGCCGGCGCATATGGTCTGACGCGCCTGATAGCGACGCAGCTGTTCTCGGTGAAGGCCACCGATCCGGCGACGTTCCTCTCGGTTACTGCAGTGCTCGTAGTAGTGGCCGTCGCCGCGACGCTCGTCCCTGCCCTGCGCGCCACGCGAATCGATCCACTGACCGCGCTTCGCGAAGAGTAGGACGCGCGGCGCGCGCCGCGTCGGAAATGAGGCCGGTGGCGCTCAAGCGCTGCCGGCTTCATTTTCGTCCGGTCAGTGGCCGTGCGAATGACTCCCCTTCCTGGCGAGGACGCAGCAACAATGAATGACGAAATGACTACGGATAAGCGGATCCTACCCGCGTTTCTGCTCTGCTTTTTGCTCGGTGTTTTCGGAGCGCACCGATTCTACGTTGGGAAAACCGGCACGGCGATCATCATGATCTTCACCCTTGGCGGCCTCGGGATCTGGGCGATGATTGATTTGATCATGATCATCGTCGGCGGGTTCACGGACGCGAACGGGGTCAGGATCACGCAGTGGACGTGATTCGAGTGCGTTTCTTTGATTGCGAGACTCCTATTTAGATAACGCCAGCCGATTCCTGATCCACGAACGTTCGCGTCTACCAGCGCGGAGAATCGTGAACAATGGAACGAAACACTCGCGCCGAACTGGAGCTGCTGCACGGCGCTCTCACCGGCAAGATCATTGGTGCGTTTTTTGACGTGTACAACGAGCTGGGTCATGGGTATGCCGAGTTGGTTTATCAGCGCTCGATCGTCATTGCGCTCAGAGAACGCGGAGTTGAAGTCGAAACTGAACGCGCCTTGACCATCCACTACCACGGGCAGGTCGTGGGCGAGTACCGAGCAGATCTGATCGCGGACGGAAAGGTCATCGTCGAGTGCAAGGTTGCTCCGAAGATCGCTCAAACGCATGAAACGCAGCTGTTGAACTATCTCAAGGCGACGAGCATCAAGATCGGGCTGATTCTGAATTTCGGACCGGACGCGACCTTTCGCCGAATGCTCCTGTCTTCGAGCGGCAATCCTCCAGCGGTGCTCAGGGCGTAACTGCAACTGCCTTCCACAGATCTCGCAGATGACCGCGGATTTACGACAAACTCTTGTTTTGTCGTTCCAGAGAAAGTATTGGTCGTATCCGCGAGATCGGCGGAATCTGTGGAAAGGAGTAGACGCCTTCCACAGATCTCGCAGATGACCGCGGATTTACGACAAACTCTTATTTTGTCGTTCCAGAGAAAGTATTGGCCGTATCCGCGAGATCGGCGGAATCTGTGGAAAGGAGTAGACGCCTTCCACAGATCTCGCAGATGACCGCGGATTGAC
>JANYIJ010000018.1 GCA_025362095.1 Gemmatimonadota bacterium
AAGAACACGTTGTGCGCGGTCACCGGAAAGTGAAACAGTACCGTGGCTCCCACCGCGACGTCGGCGGTGTTCGGCGTGTACGACAGCGGCAGCATGTAGATGTCTTGCGACGACGGATACGCGCCTGTGATGACGGTGACCAGCGTGCTGTCCGTTAGCGAGCCGCCGTGCGCATACATGTAGGCCTGTCCGCCGGCGACGCCGGTGACGAATCCGCTACTCGTCACTGTCGCGACAAAATTGCTGCCCGAAGTCCATGTCACTGTCGTTGCGTAGCCATTGCCGGTCTGGTCTTTCGGGCTCGCCGAGAGTTGCATCGTCCCGCCGACCGTGAGCGTATTGTGCGGCGCGCTGATGCCGAGTGTGGCGAGGAAGGACGACCCGACCACAGTCACCTTATCACCGCCGTTGCAGGCGAAGAGCGTCACCGCAAGCAAGACGAATACCAGTATCGATCTCATGTATTGGTATCTAATGGGTGCACACCGTTAGACGTGTGATATCCCGCACAGTTAGGGGCACTTCCGGCAATCGCTGATGGCGGCAATCTCACGGAATTGCCAGTCGCCGAAGCGTCTCGATTTCTGCGAGCATGTCCTTCACCTGCGCCTCCACCACAATCCGTCCTTTCTCCCGCGTCGCGAGCGTCGCATCGCCGTACGTGCCGCTGCGCGACCAAACTTTCTTGTCGCGCACCGCGGTCGCCGAGTCGCGCGTGAGGCCGCCGGCACCCGGATGATAGTCCTTCACCGCTTTCGTCATATCCACGAACTCGGGATGCATGTAGAGCATCATCGATGTCTCGATCTCATCGGCATGCGTGCCGCCTTCCTGCTTGCTGACGCGCTCCTCCGCTGCCTTCCCGACGTTCAGAATATCTTTGAACATCATCACGATGCCGCTCGCTGCGAGCGAGTCCCGCGCCGGCGTCAGCGCGCGGATGGTCGAGACGCCCGTGTTTAGCACGTAGAATCGCCTTGGCCCGTGCCGCGCGATCGTCCGGATGATGTCCACGATCATATCTCGCGCCGTTTCCAGTCGCAGCGTCGTCGATCCGGGATACTCGACGAACGCCGGATAGAACCCATAGTTCAGCGTCGGATACACAACGACCTTCGAGTCGCGCATCATGCGCCCCGCGAAATATTCGGCCAGCACGAAATCGTTTTTGAGTCTGAGCTGCGGTCCGTGCTCCTTCGATTCCGCACCGAGTGGGATCACCACCACGGTCCCCGAGTCGAGGATTCGCTCGGCCTCCACCCAGCTGAGATTCTCAATGAGAATTCCTTTCGGCGGCGGCGGCGCAGCGCTGGCGAAAATCAGCACCGCAGGCAACAGTACATAGCTGATGCGCATATCGCGATCTCCTCTCGCAGAGTCCCAGCGTAACTATACCTAAACTTGGACGGCGCCATGACCAGACGGTTTTTCCTGTTGTTGCTGTGCATCTTCGGAGTCGGCGCCAACGCCGCGGCGCAAACGAAACCGACGGTCGTCATTCTCGTCCGGCACGCGGAGAAGGGCACCACGCCCGCGAACGATCCGCCGCTCACCGAGGCCGGAGTCGCGCGCGCAAAAGCTCTCGTGGCCGCGCTCGCGAACACGAGTGTGCAGGCGGTGATCACGACTGAGCTCACGCGCACGCGAGAGACGGCGCGGCCGCTCGCCGAGGCACGGGGCCTCTCCAGTGAAGCGATTCACACCGGCCCGACCGACGCGCACGTCAAAGCCGTCGCTGACGCCGTCCGCGCGCACGCGGGTCAGACGGTGCTCGTAGTCGGCCACAGCAACACGATCCCAGCGATCATCGCGGCGCTCGGCGGCCCGAAACTTCCAGACATCTGCGACTCGCAGTATTCGAATTTTTTCGTGCTGATTCTCGACGGCGGCGGAAAGAAAGCCGATCTCGTCGCATCATCGTACGGCGCGCCGTCACCCGATCCGGCGACGACGTGCCCGAACTCGATGAAATAGTGATGCGCGTTCGATTCCTGTGTTTCGCGCTCGGAAGCTGCGCAGCAGCGGCCCGGGTGTTGCCGGCGCAGCAGGAAATTCCGGCGGACCGCGCGCGCGTCGCCGACGCGGTGCGCGCCGATCTCGCGAAGCTCACCGATCTCGAGCGCGCCTACTTCACCGCGAACAAACGGTACACCACCGATATCAAATCGCTGAGCTTCACTCCCGCGAGCGGCGCGACGAT
>JANYIJ010000068.1 GCA_025362095.1 Gemmatimonadota bacterium
GCGGTTCAAGACCTGGCTTCAGGATTTCTTCTAGACCGCAACTGCTTGTCACGGATAATCGCGGAAAACGAACAGATTGCGCGGGTACTGCTCTTGCTTTGGTGTTCCCCTAGGAAGGATCCGCGAGATCCGGGTTCATCGAGTAAATCCGCGACAAGGCGGTAAAACCAGGCCATATCACATAGCTTTCGACGCGCCGCGACAGTGGATAACTCTGCCGAATCGGGCGCGTTCTTTTTTTCACGTTGAATCGTCCTAACTACGTGGTGAGAAATCACCGCACGCGTATATTTCCCGTCACGATATTCGGTCTTCGGTCCTCCGACTTCGGTCCCAGAGAAATGAGCATTTTCGAGTTCGAGGAAACGCCAGCCCAGAGCGCACGGATGCGCGTCGTTGGCGTCGGCGGCGGCGGCGGAAATGCAGTCAATCGCATGATCGAAGAGAGCCTTAGCGGCGTCGAGTTCATTTCGGTGAACACCGATGCGCAGGCTCTTTTGAATTCGAAGTCCGACATCAAAATCCAGATCGGCAAGAAGCTCACCCGCGGCCTCGGCGCCGGCGCCCGCCCGGAAATCGGGCGCCAGGCGATCGAAGAAAACCGCGACGAAGTGTTGCGTGTGCTCTCCAGCTGCGATCTCGTGTTCGTCACCTGCGGCATGGGCGGCGGCACGGGCACCGGCGCTGCACCAGTGGTCTGCGAGCTCGCTCGCGAAGCCGGAGCGCTGACCGTCGGAATCGTCACCAAGCCATTCCTGTTCGAAGGCCGTAAGCGCATGCGTCAGGCCGACGAGGGAATCGCCGAGATGGCCAAGTATGTCGATACACTGATCGTCGTCCCGAACGAGCGGTTGCTCGCGGTAGTCGGGAAGGGGATTCCGTTCCAGGACGCGCTCAAGAAGGCTGACGAAGTGCTGCTCCACGCGACGAGCGGAATTTCGACGATCATCAGCGGCATCGGCATGATCAACGTCGACTTCGCCGACGTGCGCACCGTGATGAAGGATGGCGGCGCCGCGCTCATGGGCACCGGCATCGGCCGCGGCGACAACCGCGCGATGGAAGCGGCGCAGCAGGCGATCTCCAGCCCGCTCCTCGACAATGTTTCGATCTCGGGCGCCACCGGCGTCCTGCTCAATGTCACCGGCGGCGCGGATCTCTCGATCGGCGAAGTCACCGCGATCGCGGACATCATCCACGACGCAGCGGGCGACGACGCAGAAATTATTTTTGGCGCCGTGCAGGAACCGTCGATGCAGGGCGAGATTCGCGTCACCGTCGTCGCCACGGGCTTCGGCAAGGCGCTGTCGCATACGCATTCCGCACCCCGCATCTCCACGGGAACACCGGTTATTCCCATAGACGGTGGACGTCCGCGGCCCGTCATCGGCAGCGCGTATCAGGGCGGACAGAGTTCGTCGGGCGGCGGCGCGGCACCGGCGCGGCGCCCCGCGCCACAGCCCGCTCCCGAGCGCCGTCCGCAGGCCGATCTCGACGATCTCGAGATCCCGACGTTCATTCGGAGGCAGATGGATTGACGGCGTCGCGAAATCGCGTCGCCCTCTGGGTTGCAGGCGCGGCGGTGGCCCTACTGGCTGCCGCCGCGCTTCGATTCGGGCCGGCAATGCCCCCGCGGCCCAACGCACCTCCCGCGGGCCCGCCGGGCGCGTGGAGCGCCGAGGATACACTCGGCAAAGGTGAATCGCTCGCCGCAGTGCTCGGGCGCGGCGGACTCGGCGGCGACGATCAGACCGCCGCGATCAGAGCGGCCAAGACCATTGACCCGCGAAAGATTCCCGCCGGTATGCAAGTGCGATTCTCCGGCGACAGCACGAACGGCGCCGATCCGCGCCCGATGGACATTGCGCTGCTGTTCTCAGCGGATCTCACCCTGCACCTCGTGCGCGATGGCAACGTTTGGTCGTCCCGCGAGGAGCGCACACCGTGGCTGACCGATACGCTGGTGATGCACGGCGTGGTGCACTCCAATCTGTACGACGCGGTCAACGCGGGCTCTGGTGATCTCGCGACGAAGAAAGCGCGAGCCGAACTCGCGTGGGCGATCGCCGACATTTTCGAATATCGGATCGACATGAGCCGCGAACTGCAGGACGGCGATGCCGTTCGCGCGGTGTTCGAGCGCTCGCGATCACCCGCCGGCATCGAGAAGATCGGCGCCATTCTCGCCGCCGGACTCGAGCGCAGCGGCGCAGAAATTCAGGCGATACGTTTTGCGCCGCGAGGCGAGCCGAAGGCCGACTACTACGATCAGGACGGACGCTCGTTGCGTGCGCAGTTTCTGCGCGCCCCCCTCTCATTTCGCCGGATCTCCAGCGTGTTCGGGATGCGCGAACACCCGATCCTCGGCGAATGGCGGTCGCACAAAGGGACGGACTACGCGGCGGCGACCGGAACTCCGGTTCGCTCGATCGGAAACGGCGTTGTGCTCTTTGCAGCGACGCGCGGCGGATACGGCAACAGCATCGATGTGCGACATCCGAACGGTTTCGTGACGCGGTACGGCCATCTCAAGGCGTTCGCGTCTGGAGTTCGAACGGGCTCGCGGGTCTCGATGGGCCAGACGATCGGATATGTGGGGATGACCGGGCTGGCCACTGGGCCGCATTTGCATTTCGAGGTGCTGGTGGGCGGGGTGCAGCGGGATCCGCGCACGGCGCTGAAGTCGAATGCGGGACCCCCGTTGGTGGCGAGGGAGATGGCTGCGTTCGATCGGGCTCGGCACGACGCGGTGAACGAACTGGATCGGGCGGCTGGGGTGGTGAGAGCGCCGGCGGTTCCGTCGCACTAGAGTTGTGGCGGTTGTAGTCGTCTGTCCTCTGTGATCTAGATGCAGAAGTCCCACTGCTTCAGTTCCCCACGGAGAACTGTAGATCCCAGTGGGGAACGGAAGCAGTGAGATTCCAGTGTAGGAGCTTGGACAGGACAGACAACGGCCCCTGTCCCCGCGAATCTGTGCCTCCGCGCGTAGTTTTATCCGATGCTAATCTGGCTCCTCGCCCTGGCCGCCGGCTCGGGCTTCGCATATCTGCAGTACCGCTTCGGCGGCGCGAGCTACGCCAAAGTCCCGCTCGCTCTGCGCGGACTCGCCGTCACGCTCATCGTCGCGCTCCTCCTCGACGCCCCCGGCGGTCCATCGCGCCGCGTTCGGCCGTACGCCGCGCTCGACGCGAGCGCGAGCTGGACGGCTTCGGGTGACACCGCCCTCTGGCATCGCGCCGTGCGCAGCGCCGATTCCGTCGGCGCCGACACACTCCTCTTGCTCGGCGATTCCGTCCGCGCCGGCTCCGCGCCCGCAACACCGATCGATCGCGCAACACGCGTCGCGCCGCTCGTCGAGCGCGCGCTCGGCGCCGGCCGCGCCGCGGTGTTCATCACCGACGGTCGCGTCGACGATCCCGAACACCTCGCCGATCTTCCGTCTGGTTCTCAGGTCGTGACGCTCGACGGTGCGTCGAAGCTCGATGCCGCAGTGATTTCAGTCGACGGTCCCGCCGCCGCGGTGGTCGGCGATACGGTCGAGTTCAACGCGGTGATCGCGTCGGGCGGCGCGGGGTCGCACGCCGGACACATCTCATTGGTGCAGGGCAGCGCGACGCTCGTGACCGCGCCGGTCGATTCGCTCGCCGCCTACGCCGAACGAACCGTGCGTTTGCGAACTCAGCTCGCCGGAGTCCCCGGCGCGCGACTGCTTCGCCTGGTGCTCGTGACCGACGGCGACGCGCTCGCCGCGAACGACACGCTGAACTTCGCTCTCGACGTCGCCCGCGGCGCATCGGCGGTGTTCGCGTCGACCGCGCCCGACGAAGACGCCCGTTATTCGCTCGAAGTCCTTCGCGGCACGCTCGCCGTTCCCACGCGAGGATACTTTCGCGTGGCGGCGGGCCGCTGGGTGCAGGACGGTTCGCTCACCGTGGTCAGCGAAGACGACGTGAAGCGCAGCGTCGCCGAGGCTCCGCTCGCGGTTATTCATGGCGACACTGCGATCTTTGGACCGCCGCGCGCGTTCACGCGTGGCGGGCTCGCGCTAATCGCGCCCCCCGCGCAGAAGGGCGACGACTACTACGCCGTTGGCGCGCCGCCATCACCGCTGCTCGCAGCGCTCGGTGGCCTTCCGTGGGACTCACTGCCGCCGGTGGAACCAGGCCTCGCCACGCGCGACGCCGAATGGGTCGCGGTGACGTCGCGCCGCGCGCGGCGCATGGACGAACGTCCGATAGTCTCGGGAACGTCGAAGCCTCGTCGCGTGGTCGTGGTGAGCGCCGCGGGACTCTGGCGCTGGAAATTCCGCGGCGGCCGCAGTGCCGACGCGTTCACCGCGCTCTGGGGCTCCGTGTTCGACTGGCTCACCGGCGAATCCGCCGACGTGCGCGCCGCGCATCCGGCCTCAGCGTGGGTTCGCTCGGGCGAGACGGTGCGCTGGCGTCGCGGCAGCGCGCGCGACACGGCGGCCACGGTTGTGCTGCGCGCGGCCGGTGCAGCGCGCGCGGACACGCTTCAACTCCGATTCGCAGGGGAGACGGGTATCGCGGACACACCGCCTCTCGCCGCCGGCATCTACGACACGCACACGGCGGGCGGCGACGGTCTTCTGGTGGTGAATCAATCCGCCGAATGGCTGCCGCGACGTCCCGCCGTTCACTCGGGCGCGGTGGGATCTGCGCCCGCGGCAGATCGCGCGCCGAGAGCGCGAACGATTTGGTGGCTGTACGCGATCGCCCTGCTCGCGCTCTGCGCCGAATGGATTCTTCGCCGCAAGGTTGGGCTGAGATGAGCACTGCGGGCGGCCGCGGTCGCGTGACCGCGCCGAAGAAGTCGCTCTGGCAGCGGATCAAAGATGTCGCGCTCACGGACGTGGGCGTGTTCGCGCGCGGCGGCGTGGACGCCGGATCGCTCGAGCGGCTCGAGACGCTGCTGATCGAATCGGACTTCGGCGTGCGCGTATCGTCGCGTTTGGTGGCCGACATGGAGCGGCTCGCGCGGAAAGG
>JANYIJ010000102.1 GCA_025362095.1 Gemmatimonadota bacterium
CCAGGTCGCGATAGCGCCGGCCCGCCCAAATCGGCATACTCCGTTCGCCCATGCCGACTCAAGCTCAACTCGCCGCCGCCCTCGCCGATCGCTACCGCTTCGAACGCGAACTCGGCCGCGGTGGATTCGCCGTGGTGTATCTCGCGCACGACCTAAAACACGACCGCCCAGTCGCCCTCAAAGTTCTTCATGACGAGGTCGCCGCAAGCTTAGGCGCCGAGCGATTCGAGCAGGAGATCAAACTCGCGGCCCGGCTTCAGCACCCGCACATCCTCGGCGTCTTCGACTCGGGCAGTGTCGGCGGCCGACTCTGGTTCGCGATGCCATATATAGAGGGCGAATCGCTGCGCGACCGAATCTCGCGAGACAAGCAGCTGCCGGTCGCCGATGCCGTCGCCATCGTGCTCGAGGTCGCCGACGGGCTGCACCATGCGCACCGCCAGGGAGTAATTCACCGCGACATAAAGCCGGAGAACATTCTGCTCTCGGGCAAGCACGCGATCATCGCCGACTTCGGCATCGCCCGCGCACTCGCCGGCAAAGCCGGAACGCTCACGCAAACCGGTACGTCGGTCGGCACACCCGGCTACATGAGCCCCGAACAGGCGAGCGGCGAGCGCGACCTCGACGCTCGCACTGACATCTACGCGCTGTCTTGCGTGCTCTACGAGATGCTCGCTGGACATCCGCCCTTCTTCGGTCCGAACGCGCAGTCGGTGATCGCGAAGACGCTGTCGGAGGAGGCGCGGCCGATTCACCCGTCGCGACCAGCGGTGAGTGCGGCGCTCGACGCCGTGGTCGCGCGCGGACTCGCGAAGATCCCAGCCGATCGATACGTCACGGCAGAAGAATTTGGCGCGGCGCTTTCTGCAGCAGCACCCTCGGCGTCGACAACATTTACCGCAGCTGCGCCGGCGGTCGGTTTGCCCGTTGCCCGTCGCAAGTCGCCGCTCCTCACAATGTTCGTGCTCGGCCTCCTGCTTGGCGGCGGCGCGCTCTTCGCTTGGCGCTCGCGGCGCGGCGAGTCAGCTGGGCACGGACTCGCAGTTCTCCCATTCGAAAACATGGGCGCAGCCGAAGACGCGTACTTCGCCGACGGCATCACCGAGGAGGTGCGCGGCAAGCTGACGACCGTCCCGGGCCTGCGCGTCACCGCGCGCACGAGCAGCAATCAATACAAGGCCACAAAGAAGACGCCCGTCGAGATCGGCAATGAGCTAGGTGTGGAATACATCCTCACCGGCACGATCCGCTGGGAGAACGGCGCCGATGGCAAGCGCCATGTTCGCGTGACACCCGAACTCGTGAGCGTGTCGAACGGCAGCACCAAGTGGCAGCAGCCGTTCGACGAAGTGGTGAGCGATGTGTTCAGCGTGCAATCGGGAATCGCGGAACACGTGGCAAACGCGCTCGGCGTCTCGCTGGCCGCCGAGGTTGAGCAAAAACTGAAAGCGCGGCCAACAAAGAACATCGACGCGTACCAGGAATATCTCCTCGGCGAAAAAGAAACCGAGGGAATGGTGCGCAACGACGGCCTCTCGCTCCAAAAGGCCCTGCCCCACTACGAGCGCGCGGTCGCGCTCGACACGAACTTTGCGCTCGCGTGGTCGCGCGTGAGTTATGTGTACGCGCAAACGTTCAACGTGAATCCGACGAACGATCTCGCGCTGAAGACCGAGGTGGCAGTGATGCACGCCATGCGGCTCGCGCCGGACGATCCACAGGTGCGCAGGGCGTACTCGCGCTATTTCCGGATTGTGAAACACGATTTCGTCGCGGCGCTCGCGCAACTCGACACCGCGCTCATTCGCGATCCGAACAACGTTGATCTGCTCGCGACCTCAAGTTCGCTGAACGCACTGAACTCGCGCTGGGACGCCGCCGTCAGCACGGCGATGCGCGCCGCGACGCTCGACCCGCGCAACGCGAACGCGGAAAGTGTGGTCGGGCGGATGCTGCATGCGACCAGGCGATTCGCCGAATCCGATGCGTACTTCGCCAAGGCGCTCGCGCTTTCGCCCGGGAATATTTCATACACCGAAGACCGCGCAATCAATCACATCTCGCTCGGTGATCTCGCCGCCGCCAAGGCCGACGTCCACGAGGCATTCGCGAAAGGCGCCGATACCACCGAACTCGCGAGTTACTTCGCGCTCTTTCAGGAAATGCAGTGGGTGCTCGACGAGCCGTTGCTCCGGCGAATCGTGACGATGACACCGGCGCAGTTCCGCAACAACCGCCAGCAGTGGGCGCTCAAGGTTGGGCGCACTTGGCTATTGCTCGGCGACACCGCGCGAGGGCGCGCATTCGGCGACAGCTCGAGAATTGTGGCGGAGGCGCAGCTCGCGAGCTACCCCGAGGATCCGCAGCTGCACGAGCTGCGCGGGCGATCGCTCGCGCTGATGGGACCATCGCGCAGCGCAGACGCGATTGCGGAAGCGGAGCGCTCGCTCAAGATGCGCGAGACGGCGCTCGACGCGTCGAGTGGACCGTACGTGCGGTATCAAGTGGCGCGCATTCTCGTGCAGGCGGGAGCGTATGATCGCGCGCTCGATATCATCGAGCCGTTGCTCACTACGAACTATGCGGATATCACGCCGGCCTGGCTTCGCCTTGAGCCGGTGTTCAAACCTCTCGGTTCGAATCCGCGGTTTGTGCGGATGACGGCTCGCTAGTTCGGGGTCGCGAGCGGGTATGTCCCGCCGAGCTCCGTCCAAACAGCGAGCGGACTCGTCGGGACATACCCGCCCGCTCTCGACACGGCCGTATCGTGTCGCCCTCACCAGATCATTGACTCGGCGAAAGTACGCACATATCATCACACACACCTGTCAGGTGCGCACGCGTCAGCTCCGGCTGACGCCAAACCCCGCGAGGCCAATCGGCCCGCGGGGTTTGTGTTTCTCGCTCGGATAAATAAGGAGATGCAGGCGAGGTTTCGCCTACCATCGTTCCGAATTGATGACACGCGATTGGTTCGAACGCGGTACCGTCCATTCCGCCAACCGCGCTCAGGTCGCAGCCTGCGCGTTGCGCTCGATTCGTCGAGTGGCACCGGTCCGTGTGGTGGAACTGGTAGACACACTTCACTGCGAATGAAGTGCCTTCGGGCGTGCGGGTTCGAGTCCCGTCACGGACACGGGGTTGGCTCTTGTCCTACGCTGCAAGACATTGTACTGTACAGAACTTCATTCGCAGTGGAGTGCGGGTTGCCGCACTATTCGAGCCCTCACCGACCAACCGTCGATGGGGGCTCGCCACATTCAGCACCGTGAGGGAGCGAGCGGGTATGTCCCGACGAGTCCGCTCGCTGTTTGGACGGAGCTCGGCGGGAAATACCCGCTCGCGACCGCCGCGCTAACTGCGGGCCGCGCGAACCGCATCTCGCGGCGATCCTCCCCACTGGCGACCCCAAGCCCGCCGCAGCTGCAGCCCCGACCGAAACCCCGCGACCTCCGCTGCCCGCGTAACACTCGCCCCGAACTCCAGCGACTGTCGTGCGCGCTCAAGGCGAATCATCCGCAAATAGTCCAGCGGCGACACACACGCATACTCCAGAAACAGTCGCAGCAAATGCCGCTCCGTGCTGTTCCCCACCGCTGCCAACTGCGCCATGTCCCAATCGCGCTCCGGCCGCGTGATGATCGCATCCTGCACGCGATGCACCGTCGCATGCAGATGCCGGCGATGCATGTGAAACGGCGATAGCTCCGCGTCGCGCGGCGAGCGCCGCAGATACACCACCATGTCCTCGGCCACGCTCGCCGCCAGTGCTTCGCCGCACTCCTCGGCAATCATATGCAGCGCGATGTCGATGCCCGCCGTGATTCCCGCGCTCGATGCGACCGGCCCGTCTACTACAATCACGCGGTTGTCCATCACCTGCGCCTGCGGCGCGAGCGCGCGCAGCGAACTGAGCAGCTCATGATGCGTGGTGCAGCGGCGCCCGCCGAGCAGGCCGGCGCGCGCGGCGAGCAGCGAGCCCGAGCAGATCGTGATCAGCCGATGCGGCGAGCCGGCGTCGAGCAGCGGCTGGCGCAGTGATTCATTCAGCCACTTGGCCGTGGCAGTGATCGCCGGCGTCACCTCTGTCGTGTGCGCCGTCGGCTGGCCGACGACCACCACCCACGTCGGCGCGGTCAGTTTCTGCGGCAGCGGGATCAGTCCCGCGAGTTGCAATCCGACTGAGCTGGAGAGCGCCGCATCGTGACTCGCAAAACGCAGCCGGAAGCGCGGCGGCTGGCCGCGGCGCTCGCGATGCTGGTTCGCGAGCCGAAACGCCTCCGCTGGACCGGCGATATCGAGCAGCAGCGAGTGCGGCACGATGACGAACAGAACGTCGATGAGATGAGCGCGAGTGATCATTCTCGGACATTGAATGGGTCTGGAATCATACATCGTCTCGGTCGGCGGCGACATGATGCATTTGGCAATATGTCTGAAACTGATCCAAACTCGTCGCCCCGTGACGCGCCCTACGGTGGGCCTTTTTCTACCTTCACCGGGTCGCCCACTCACGAGGAGTTAAACCATGATCGCGAAACTCTCGGCACTGTCACTGTGCCTCGCGCTCGCCCTGCCAGCGCAAAGCATCAAGCCGGGCGATGACTTCTTCGCCTATGCAAATGGCGCCTGGCTGAAGTCCACCGAGATCCCGCAGGGGAAAGAACGCTGGGGCGCTCGCGACGAGATCAACGCGCTGACGCGCGCGCGCATCGCGAAACTGCTCGACGACGCGCGCACCGCGCCCCCGGGCTCGCCCGCGCGAAAGGTCGCCGATTTCCGCGCGGCGTTCCTGACCCAGCCCGCGCTCGGCGCAAATGCAATCGCCCCGCTCAAGCCGCTGCTCGACAGCATCAGCGCGATCGCGAACAAATCAGCGCTGACCCGTTTCATCGGCAAGTCCATGAGAGCCGACGTCGACCCGCTCAACTGGGGCGTGTACCAGTCGTCCAGCCTGTTGGGCTTGTCTGTGGAGCCGAGCATTCACGGCGAGAAGACGTATGTGCCCTTTCTGCTGCAGGGCGGGCTCGGCCTGCCCGACCGCGAGAATTACGTGAGCGACGAACCTGCCATGCGCGCCTCGCGAACGAAGTATCAAGTGTACGTCAGCGGCCTCCTCACATTCGGCGGATTCGATCGTGCCGATCAGCGGGCGGAAAATGTTTTGGCTCTCGAAACAGAAATCGCGAAGACGCAGGCCACGCGCGAGTTCTCGGCCAACGACCACAACGCAGATCACGCCTGGACGCATGCAGACTATGTGCGCCAAGCGCCCGGCATCGACTGGCACGAGTTTCTTGCAGCGGCGGGATTGGGCGGGCAGGAATCGATCGTCGCCTGGCAGCCGAGCGCGATCTTCGGCGTGGCGGCGCTGATTGCGTCGCAACCGCTCGACGCGTGGAAGGACTATCTGCGCGTTCACGCGTTGCAGCTTGCGCGCCCGCAGACCGCCGCCGACCCGACTGAATCGGCAATGAGCGACGCCATCGGGCGGATGTACGCCGATCGTTACTTCCCGGCGGAGCAGAAGACGCGTGTGGAGCGCATCGTGAAGCACGTGACGAATGCGTTCATCAAGCGCGTCGAGGGCAGCGCTTGGATGTCGCCCGCTACGAAGGCAACTGCGCTCGCCAAGTTGAATGCGCTGTATGTCGGCATCGGATATCCCGAACGCTGGCAGGACTATTCCGATCTCGTGATCGACGCACACAACGCCGTTGGAAATCTCCGGCGCGTGGCGGACCGGGATTACCGGCGCGCGCTGGCGCGGCTCGGCACGCCCATCGACATGAAGGAGTGGCAGATGGCGCCGCAGACCGCGGGCGCGGTGCTCGTGTTCCAGCAGAACACGTACGACTTCACCGCCGCGCTGCTGCAGCCGCCAAAGTTCGATCCGGCCGCGTCAGACGCCGCGAACTACGGCGCGATCGGCGCCATCATCGGTCACGACGTGAGCCACTTCATAGATATGCTCGGCGCGGCGTACGGCGTTGACGGCGCGATGAAGGGCTGGTGGACCGCCGAGGATTCCGCGCGCTTTCAGGCGCTGGCGGACCCGCTGACGAAACAGTTTTCCGGGTATCGTCCGTTTGCGGATGCGGCCGTCGACGGCAAGCTCACGCAGAGCGAGAACATCGCCGATCTCGCCGGCCTCTCAGCGGCATTCGACGCGTATCGTTTGACACTCGGGGCGAGAGCGAGCGACAAGAGCTACGTGCGGCAGCAGGACCGCGAGTTTTTCATCGGCTTCGCGCAGAGCTGGCGGACGAAGATGAGCGACGCTGCCCTACGAACGCAGCTCGCGAGCGATCATGCGCCCGAGGTGTACCGGATTTCCACAGTTCGGAATCTGGATGCGTGGTACGAGGCGTTCGATGTGGTTCCGGGCCAGCGGCTCTATCTCGAGCCCAAGGCGCGGGTGAGAGTTTGGTAGCGCGCCTCCGCAAGAATCCATGCGAGTGACCGTTTGCGAACTTCCGCACGAACGGGCGGCGTTGGGCGCCGCGTGGAAAGCGCTGTGCGAGCACACCGTGCGCGAGCGATCGGAGCTCGTGCTGTTGCCCGAGTTTGCGATGGTGGAGCCAGTGTGGGAATCGGAGGAGTTCGATCAGACCCGGTGGAGTGCTGCGGAGTCAGCCGGCGAGTGCGCGCTCGTGAGAGTGCCGGAGTTGCGCGCCGAGTACGTGGTGGGCACGCGACCCGTCACTACGCAGGGCCGGCGATTCAATCAAGGATATTTGAAATCGGCGACAGATCGCATGGTGCCGCTGCGCGCAAAGTATTTTATCCCGAATCAGCCCGGTGGCTGGGAAGCGCGCTGGTTTGAGCGGGGCGACTCGGAGTTCCCCGCGTATCGCGCCGGCGCGTTGCGTTTTGGATTGAACATTTGCACGGAGCTGTGGGCGCTGGAGAGTTACGCGGCTTATGCGAAGTGCGGCGTGCAGGCGATACTCGCGCCGCGGGCGACGGCGGCGGGGACGACGTTCAAGTGGTTGTCGGCGGGCGTGGTGGCGGCGGTACGGTCGGGGGCGTTCAGCCTTTCGTCGAATCGGGTGGATGAGAGTGGTGCGTACGGTGGAGTGGGATGGGTGATAGGTCCGGATGGGGAGATTCTCGCGACGACTACGCGGGATGCGCCGTTTGTTACGGTGGAGATTGATTTCAGGTTGAGCGAGGAGGCGCGGCGGAGTTATCCGCGAAATGTGTTTTGATGTCAGTCGAACGCGGCACGACAGCAGACATCGGGCTCACCGCGCGTGCTCGCGCAAGCTGGTACTCCTTCCACAGAGAGTACACGGCCGGGATCACGATCAGTGTCAGCAGGGTGCTCGAGATCATTCCACCGACCATCGGCGCTGCAATCCGCTTCATTGTGCTCGCCCCGGTTTCCGTGCCCCAGAGGATCGGCAGCAATCCGGCCATGATCGCGGTCACCGTCATCATCTTTGGACGAACTCGCTCAACCGCGCCCTCGACAATCGCCGCGTAGAGTTCCCGGAGATCCGGTGTGGCACTGCGCGCCATGCGCGCTTCCCATGCGTGATCGAGATAGATGAGCATCACGACGCCGGTCTCTGTAGCCACGCCGGCCAACGCGATGAACCCGATCGCGACCGCGACGGACCAGTTGTAGTGCAGCATCCAGACGACCATATCCCGCCCACCAGCGCGAACGGCAGCGACAGCATGACGATCAGCGTCTCGCCAACGCGTTTGAAATTGAAATAGAGCAACAGGAAGATGATCGCGAGCGTTGCGAGGATGACCACCTTCATCGTATCCCTGGCGCGCTGCATGTACTCGTACTGCCCGCTCCA
>JANYIJ010000104.1 GCA_025362095.1 Gemmatimonadota bacterium
GACCGACGCTCACCGGCAACACAGACAACGCGGCTTTCTCGGTTCCGAAATGCTCGGCGAGTTTCACCTTCATCACGTCGATCCCGCCGACGGCACGCACGGAGTACACCGCGAGGATGATCACCGCGCTCATCTTGATCACGAACTGCACGAGATCGGTCCAGAGCACCGCCCACATTCCTGCGGCCACCGCGTACGCGACCGTGATCAAAAAACAAATTCCCACCGCGACGACTTCGCCGCTCACGGTCATTCCTGCGATCGAGACGTCGCGCAGTCCCAGTGAGATGGTCAGGATCTTGATCATCGCGCGTGTGACCCAGCCGAGGATGATCAGGTTGATCGGAATCGCGAGATAGACCGCGCGGAAGCCGCGGAGAAATGCCGCGGGTTTTCCGCCGTAGCGCACTTCAGCGAGCTCGACGTCGGTCATGACGTTCGCTCGCCGCCAGAGGCGGGCGAAAAAGAACACCGTGAGCATTCCGCTCATGACGAAGTTCCACCAGAGCCAGTTGCCGGCGACACCCTTCGTCGCGACGAGGCCCGTGACGACGAGCGGCGTGTCAGCGGCGAACGTGGTCGCGACCATGGCGGCGCCGGCGAGCCACCACGGGACCTGACGGCCGCTCAGGAAGTACTGGTCGAGCGATTCGCCGCCGCGTTTGGTGAAGTAGAGGCCGATGCCGGTGGACAGTACGAAGTAGGCGGCGACGATGGCCCAGTCGATCGACGTGATTTGCATGCTTGATCAGCGGGTGTGAGTCACAATCGAATCTGCGAGTGCCTGTCTCACTGCTGTGATCTTAGTATTTGCCCGCGTGGGGTTCACGCGATTGGTGAGCAGCACAATGAAGAGATCGTGCGCGGGATCGATCCAGATCGATGTCCCCGTGAATCCCGTGTGGCCGAACGCCGGACGTTTCATGAGATGGCCGGCGGAGTTCGTGCCGGTGGGCGTTTCCCAGCCGAGCGCGCGATTTGAAAAAGTCGAATCCTGTACCGTGCCGAACTGGACGATCGTCTCGGGTTTCCAGATCCGAACGCCGTCGAGCGCGCCGTGATTCAGGTAGAGCTGCGCGATGCGGGCGAGATCGCGGGCGCTGCTGAAGAGCCCCGCGTGGCCGGAGACGCCGCCAAGCATCGACGCGTTCTCGTCGTGCACCTCACCGCGGAGATGGCGCTGGCGCCACGGATCGATCTCCGTGGGCGCGCTGCGCGGAATCAGGGAGGCGGGCGGGAGGAACATCGACTCGTGCAGCTTCAGCGGAACAGCGACGTGCTCAGTGAAGTACTGATCAATGCGCTGGCCGCTCACGGCTCGAACGATCTCTCCCATGAGTATTCCGCCGATGTCGGAGTAGACCATGCGGACGCGGGGCAGCGTGTCGAGCGGTGTGGCGTATGCGAGCGCGAGGGCGGACGCGGCGTCGGCGGCTTCTTTGTAGAGCGGGCGCCACGCGGGAAGGCCGGAGGAATGCGTGAGTAAGTGGCGGACGGTGACTTTTTCCTTGTTCGGCCCCGTCCATGATGGCAGGTAGCGCTGAACGGGCGCATCGAGTTCGACTTTGTGTGATTCCACCAGCTGCATCATCGAGGACGTGAGCGCGATGACTTTCGTGAGCGAGGCCATGTCCCAGAGCGTAGTGGCGGTCGGCACGGGCGATGGGGACCAGTCCAGGTGGCCCGCGCCGTATTGCGCGAGGATGCGGTCGTGCGTGCCGATGATCGTGTATGCGCCGGGGAAGGCGCTGTCGGCGACGGCGCGGTCGAGCGTGGCGCGCACGGAGTCGTACAGACCGGCATCGTGCGATAGCTTGATCGGAGTGAGCGCGACCACGCTGACCACAAACGCCGACGGGAGCAGATGATGCATCTTCATCGCGTAATCGGACTCCTGGCTGTGTGTGCGAGTGCGGCCGCGGCCCAGCGCGGCCCGCAAGTCGAGCGGCTCACCTTCGGGAAAGTGAAGCCCGGCATCACGGTTTTGCTAGAGAAGCGAATGGGGCTGATCCAGCACCGGCGCGTCGCGCTCGTGACGAACCAGGCGGGCATCGACGAAAAAGGGCGCTCGGACATCGACCTCCTGCGCGCGGACCCGCGGGCGATGAACGCGGGCGTGCGGCTCGTCGCGCTGTTCGCGCCCGAGCACGGCATTCGCGGAACGGAGGATCACAGCAACGTCGCGAACGAAGTGGATGCGACGAGCGGACTCGCCGTGCACTCGCTGTACGGCGCGCAGACCATCGCGCCGCCGGATTCGCTTCTCGCGGGAGTCGAGACGCTGATCGTCGATCTGCCCGACATCGGCACGCGCACGTGGACGTTCACCGGCGTGATGCTCTACTCGCTGCGCGCGGCCGCCCGAAATCACATTCCGATTCTCGTGCTCGACCGGCCCAACCCGATTACCGGCACGCGCAGCGACGGGCCGCTGCTCGACGCGGCGATCGCAAACCCGAACGAGCCGGCGCCAGGAAAACCGGGGAAGGCCTATGCGTTGTTTCCGGTGCCGCTCCGCCACGGGATGACGATGGGCGAGCTGGCGCTGATGTTCAACGAACGGCTCGGCATCGGCGCAAACCTGACCGTCGTGCCGATGGAAAACTGGCGCCGCTCGACGTGGTTCGATGAGACATCGCTGAAGTGGGTGCGCCCGTCGCCGAATCTCCCGACCCTCACGAGCGCACTGCTGTATCCCGCGCTCGTGGCATTTGAAGCGACGAATGTTTCCGTGGGGCGGGGAACTTCTGACTCATTCCAGCACATCGGCGCGCCCTGGCTGAAAGCGAAGGAGATGGCGTCGTTGCTCGAGGAGCGCGCGCTTCCGGGGGTGAAGTTCGTCGCCGAACAGTTCACGCCGAACGCGCCGACTGACGGAAAATTCCCAAGCCAGTCGATTCCGGGAGTGAAGATCGTAGTCACGGACCGCGATCGTGTTAACCCGGCACGCGTCGGAGCCGCCCTGATCTGGGCGATCATGCAAACGTCGAAGGACTCACTCAAGATCCGCGACGCGGCTTTCGACGACCGGTTCGGCGCCGCGCGAGTGCGCGTTGCGCTGCTGGCGGGTGAGGATCCGGACTCCGTCCTGGATCGCGAGCTTCCCGCGATCGTCGCTTTCCGAGAGTCGATTAAGCCGTACCTGCTGTACAGGTAAGCCGTCGAACTACCTCGAAAGAGGGATGCCGTCGCCCAGTTTGGCGGGCTCTCGCCCGTTGCCGCTCCTCGGTCGCCTCTCTAGCTTTGCCAGAGTATGAAATCACTCTGGGACCCGATCAAAACAGGATATCTCCGGCTGATCGAGCCAGTGGCCGACTACCTCGTCCGCCGCCGCGTGAACCCGAATGTCATCACGACGATCGGAACGGCGTGCACAGTCGCCGCGGCCGTCACCTATGCATTCGGCCACATCAGTATCGGTGGCTGGATACTTGGCCTGACCGCCCTCTTCGACGTGCTCGACGGAATCGTCGCCCGCCGCACGGGTCGCGAAACCAAGTTCGGTGCGTTTTACGATTCGTCGCTCGATCGGGTGTCCGACGGAATGGTGCTCGCCGGCCTCGCCGTTTTCTACGCCACCGACACGCCGCGGCACAGTGTGCAGATGGTGATCATCTGCCAGCTCGCGATCATCGGCACGTTTCTGACGTCGTACACGCGCGCCCGAGCAGAGGCACTCGGCATCGACGCGAAAGTCGGCATGATCCAGCGCGTCGAGCGTGTCGTGCTCCTCTCGGCCCCGCAGGCATTTTTCGGTTTGGCATTCAACGGACTGGTGCTCGGGATTATTGTCTCGCTGCTCGCGGTGACGTCGTGGATCACCGCCGTGCAACGGATCGCGTTCGTGCATGCCGCTACCACGCCAAAAGCCGTCCGCAGAGAACCGCTCGCCGATCTCTCCTCGCAAACCACCGCCGCACCAGACGGCGCGCCCGCCGCGGTGCACGCGCCTTCCCCGCGGCCATGACGTCGAATCAAGACAACAACGGTATTCGTCCCGCAGCTGGCCGTCTCGGCATTCTTACACCGGGACTGGGCGCCGTGGCGACGACTTTCATGGCCGGCGTCGAGAGTATCCGCCGCGGTCACAGCAAGCCGATCGGATCGCTCACGCAGATGGCGACGATCCGCCTCGGCAAGCGCACGGACAACCGTTCGCCGCTGATCAAGGAATTCATTCCGCTCGCGTCGCTCGAGGACATCGTGTTCGGCGCATGGGATCCGATTCCAGACGATGCGCTCACGGCCGCGAAGAAAGCCGGCGTGCTGGATGAGCGCGATCTCGCGCCAGTGGCGGAATTTTTGAAGGCGATTGTTCCGATGCCCGCGGTCTTCGACAACCACTACGTGACGCGCATCAACGGCGCGAACGTGAAAAAAGGAAAGACGAAGCGCGATCTCGGCGAGGCGCTCCGAAAAGACATCCGCGAATTCAAAGCGAAGCACAAGCTCGATCGGCTCGTGGTGGTCTGGTGCGCGTCGACAGAGATCTACCTCAAGCCTGGTCCTGCACACGCAACACTCGCCGCCTTTGAACAGGCGATGGATGCGAACGACGATCAGATCGCGCCATCGATGCTTTACGCCTGGGCCGCGCTGATGGAAGGCGTGCCGTTCTGCAATGGCGCGCCGAATCTCAGCGTGGACATTCCCGCGCTCCTCGATCTCGCGAACGAGAAGGGTGTTCCGATTTCCGGCAAGGATTTCAAGACCGGGCAGACCTGGCTCAAGACCGTCATTGCGCCGGGCATCAAGGCGCGCATGCTCGGGTTGAAGGGGTGGTACTCCACGAACATCCTGGGCAATCGCGACGGCGAGGTGCTCGACGATCCGGCGTCGTTCAAGACGAAGGAAGAGTCGAAGCTGTCGGTGCTGCACACGATTCTTCAGCCGGACAAATATCCGGATCTGTACAAGGACTTTTCGCACGTGGTGCGGATCAACTACTACCCGCCGCGCGGCGACAACAAGGAAGGCTGGGACAACATCGATATCGTCGGGTGGATGAATTACCCGATGCAGATCAAGGTGAACTTCCTCTGCCGGGATTCGATCCTCGCGGCGCCGATCGTGCTCGATCTGGCGCTCTTTTCCGACTTCGCGCACAGAGCCGGAATGAAGGGGATTCAGGAATGGTTAAGCTTCTATTACAAATCGCCGATGACCGCTGCGGGACTCCAGCCGGAGCATGATCTTTTCATCCAGCAGACGAAGCTCAAGAACACATTGAGGCATCTCATGGGTGAAGAGCAGATCACGCATCTCGGATTGGAGTATTACGCGTGAACGTCCGGCGCGCTGTCATCTGTGTGCTTGCGTTGCTGTCTGTTTCGTGTGGCCCGACGCTGCCGAACACCGACATGCGCTCCTGGACCCCGGAGTTCGAATTCCGGATCTCCTCCGACATCGTCCCCCCGCGCTCGCTCGAGCAGGTGCACTACACAATCACCGTTCGCGAGAACAAGACGCACGAACCTGTCGCGAACGGGCAGGGAAGAATCTTCGCGACGAACGCCGATGGGCACTCGATTGCCGATGGCTTCTCGTACGGCCCCGAAGTCGGTGTCTACCACGCGACGCTCATGTTCGTGACCGCCGGCGACTGGGCGATGAATCTGCAGTTCCGCCGGGATTCCACCAAGGCCCTGCAGAAACCTGACAACGATTGGCGGCAGACCGTGCTCGTCGCCGCGGAACCTGGGAGCGCAAAGCCATGAAGCATTTTCACCGCACCTCCGTTCTTCCCGAGGCGGCGCTGACGGAAGCCGACGCGTTCTTCCCGACGATCGGCATGAAGCAGGCGTCTTCGACGGCGCGCGCGCGGAAGTACGAAGGCGCTGTGGGAGAGCCGGGTGAGCAGGTCACGCTCGAGCTCACGGTCAAGATGGAAGGCGGGCACTACACTTTTGTCGAAGCGAAAACGTCGGCGCAGGGTGAGAGCCGCCTCGACCGAGGTGTGAAAAATTATTTCACTCGTCTGCACAAGATGGCGGACCCCAGGCACGCGCTGAGCGCGTCGTACTGAGCGTGTCGGGGAAGCGCGCCTCCAAACTCACGCGCTCAGACAAACTCGAGCTGTACTACTGGATGCGCATCACGCGCACCTTGGAAGAGCGGCTCGTCAATCTTCACCGGCAGAACAAGCTCGTCGGCGGGCTGTTCCGCTCGCTGGGCCAGGAGGCGGATGCCGTCGGGTCGGCGTTCGCTCTGGAAGAGAACGACGTGCTCTCGTCGCTCACGCGCAATCTCGGATCTCTTCTCATCAAAGGCGCGACGCCCGCCGACGTGATCCGGCAGCACACCGCAACGGCCGACTCGCCCACGCGCGGCCGCGACCTCGGACTGCACTTCGCGAATCTCGAGCGCGGTTTTATCGGCCACATCTCGCCGCTCGGCGACATGGTCGCGGTGATGGCCGGCGTTACGCTCTCATTCAAAGTGCGCGGCGAGAAGCGCGTCGGCCTCGTGTATCTGGGCGACGGCGCGACGAGCACCGGCGCCTTTCATGAAGGGATCAACTTCGCGGCCGTGCAGAGGTGTCCGCTCGTCGTGATCGTCGAGAGCAATGGCTATGCGTACTCGACGCCGATCGCGAAGCAAAGCGCCGCGAAGCAGTTCGTCGACAAAGCGGCCGGCTACGGCGTCGCGGGCGATCGCGCAGATGGCAACGATGTGCTCGCCGTGCACGACGCGACTCAGCGCGCGGTGGATCGCGCGCGAGCTGGCGGTGGCGTCACGCTGATCGAGCTCACAACGTATCGCCGGCGGGGACATGCAGAGCACGACAATCAGTCCTATGTGCCGGAAGGCGAAGTGGAACGATGGGCGGCGGAGAACGATCCGATTGACCGCTTCGTGCGCGTGCTCCTCGATCGTGAAAAGGTGGAGCAGCCGGAACTCGACGCGATCGACGCGCGCGTTGCAGCCGAAGTCGATCTCGCGACGGATCAGGCGCTGAGTTCGCCGCAGCCCGCCGGGCCGGACGCGCTCACGGATGTGTACGCGGGCGGATCGCGCGTGGCGCCGCACTGGTATCGTGCCCCTGCTGCGGGCCGCGAGTCCGAGCGCTCATAGCAATGGCCGAGATCACCTACCTCGAAGCGATTCGCGAAGCGCTCTTCGAAGAGATGGAGCGCGACGAAAACGTCATCTGTTTGGGCGAAGACGTCGGAGTGTTCGGCGGTGCGTTCAAGGTGACCGAGGGGCTGCAGGCGCGCTTCGGCGGGAACCGCGTGATCGATACGCCGATCTCTGAAATCGCGATCGTCGGCGCGGCGGCGGGCGCCGCGCACATGGGAATGCGACCGGTCGCGGAAATGCAGTTCATCGATTTCATCGCGTGCGCGTACGACATGCTCACGAACTATGTCGCGACGTCGCGCTACCGCACGGGGCTCGCCTGCCCGATGGTCGTGCGCGGGCCGAGCGGTGGTTACGGGCGCAGCGGACCCTTCCATTCACAGAATGCGGAGGCGGCGTTCCTCCACACGCCCGGCCTGAAGATCGTGTGTCCCTCGACCGCCGAAGACGCGAAGGGATTGTTGAAGTCCGCGATTCGCGACGACGACTGCGTGCTGTTCTTCGAGCACAAATATTTGTATCGCCGCATCAAGGGAGTGATGCCCGCGGGGGATCACCTCACTCCCATTGGGAAGGCACGGGTGGCGAGAGCCGGAACGGATCTCTCGATCATCACTTACGGCGCGACCGTGTGGAAAGCGCTCGACGCGGCGGAGGAACTCGCGAAGAGCGGCGTTGCTGCGGAGGTCATCGATTTGCGCACGCTCGCGCCGCTGGACGACGACGCGATCGTCGCGACGGTCAGGAAAACGAACCGGGTCGTCATCGTTCACGAAGACACGCGCACGGGCGGCATTGCGGGCGAGATCACCGCGCGAATAAACGAACTCTGCTGGGAGTGGCTCGACGCGCCGGTGCTGCGGGTGACGGCGCACGACGTGCCGCTGCCAAGCGCCCCGGCGCTCGAGGATTTCGTGCTGCCGCAGACGGCGGATATCGTCGCGGCGGCGCAACGGCTGCTGACCTACTAAATTGCGGCGATGGAAGATCGAGCGCCGCAGACTGAGGATCGGGGACCGCAGACCGAGGACGCACAGAGGGTGTCGACCGTTCGCCGGGTGGCGATCGGCTGTTTCACGGCATGGCTTGGATTCGTAAGCGGGGCAATGGTGGCCGCGCTGCTCTCGAAGTTCTACGCGTTCGTCACGAAGTCGGCGGATTGCGATGGGATTCCGGCGTGTAACTGGTACATTTGGGCTGGTATTGGCGGGCTGATCGGCGCGGTGACCCTGCCGTTGATGATCTTGTGGGTTCTTGGCAAACCGGCCAAAGGCAAAAAATCTGAGACGGAGTTCTAACCGTGGCTCGAATAGACGTGATCATGCCCCAGATGGGGGAGTCGATCGCCGAAGGAACGGTGTCGCGCTGGCTGAAGAAAGTCGGCGACGAAGTGAAGCGCGACGAACCGATCTTTGAGATTTCCACCGACAAAGTCGACGCGGAGATTCCGTCGCCGTCGGCGGGCGTGCTCGCGGAAATCATCGTCGGTGAAGGGAAGACGGTTTCGGTGCAGACCGTCGTTGCCCGCATCGAGACGGAAAAAGGCGCGTCGATCGCCGCGGCTCCTGCTGCGGCTCCTGTCGCGCCTCCTGCTGCTGCGCCGTCCGCACCTGCCGCCACTCCGTCGCCCGCTCCGAGCGCGCCTGCCCGTGTGGCCGCCGCCGCCTCTGCGGCGCCGGCTCCGCACGCCGCGCCGCGCGCTCCGGCAGGTTCGTTCGAGGAGCGCATCCGCACCAAGAGTTCGCCGCTCGTGCGTCGCATCGCCGCCGAACACGGCGTGGAAATTTCCCAGCTCACCGGCAGCGGGATCGCCGGTCGTGTGACCAAACGCGATCTGGTCGGATTCCTTGAGAGCGGCGCGCCAATTCCGGCACCCGCTCACGGCGGAAACGGCGGGTCAGCTTCGCCCGCGCACGAGCCGCATGCGGTGTCGAGTGCCACCGCGTGGCCCGGCGATCTCGTCGAACCGATGTCCAAGCTGCGCCGCCTCACGTCGGAGCACATGGGTATGGCGATCCGCGTCGCGACGCATGTCACGACGTTCTTCGAGATCGACCTCACGCGCGTGGCCCGCGTGCGCGCCGCGATGCGAAAGGATTTCGAGGCGCAGTCGGGGCAGAAGCTCACCTATTTGCCGTTCATCATTCAGGCCGTGGTGATGACGCTGAAGAAGCATCCGATCATCAACGCGGCGGTGAACGGTGGCGAAATTATTTTCCGTCGCCGGTACAACATCGGTCTCGCGGTGGCACTCGAACCGACCGGGTTGATCGTTCCCGTCATCAAGCACGCGGAGGATCTGTCGCTCTCCGGAATCGCAAAGGCCGCGAACGATCTCGCGAGTCGCGCCCGCGCGAAAAAACTCGGCCCCGCCGACGCGCAGGACGCGACGTTCACCATCACGAATCCGGGCGTGTTCGGCTCGCTCATGGGCACGCCAATCATTCCGGTCGGCACGACGAGCATTCTCGGACTTGGCACGATCGAAAAGCGGCCCAAGGTTCTCACCGGAACGGACGGCGAAGACACCATCGCGATCCGCACGTGCGCATACGTCTTCCTCTCGTTCGATCACAAGGTCGTCGACGGCGCCGACGCTGATCGCTTCATGGGAGATCTCAAGCGCACGCTCGAGTCGATTCCCGATCAGGGGTTCTAGCCCATGCCGCGTGCTCTTTCCATCAAGCGCTCGATCGTTCCCCTCAACGAGCGGACGAAGTACCTCGAGCGCTTGAAGGCGCGGAAAGACTATTACAAGCGCGCGACGTGCGAGTTCTGGGTGTTCGAAGAGGCGGCGCTCACGGGCGCGTTCATCGAGTTCGTGGAGGCGGCCGACGCGGCAACGCTCGAAGCTGCGCACTCCGCCGCGCCCGAGCCGGTGCTCGACCCCGCGCGCATCTACACTGAAGTGGAGCTCACCTGAAATGCCAACGCGCAGCATCGACGTTGACGGCGCACGCTGGAACGTCTTTCCCTCGGGCTACACGACACAATACGAAGCAGATGAATTCGGGCTGCTCTTCGTGAAGGGAACCGGCGGCGATCGCGTCGTGCGAATCACGCGCTACTCGCCGCAGGGCGCGCACTCACGCGAACAGTCGCTCGCGACGCTCAGCGACGCCGATGTTCGCGCGCTGTTCGAACAATCGCAGCCGAGCTTCACGTCGCCCGAGGCCGGCTACGCACCGTGACGGTCCGCGTGGACGCTGACCGACCGGAGAGCATGCCAGCCGCAGCGCCGAAGCCGCCGGGATTCGTAGACCTCCACTCGCATTCGACCGCATCTGACGGCGCGTTTCCGCCGGCGGAAGTCGCGGAGATCGCGGCGCGGGCGGGACTCGTCGCGTTCGCGCTCACCGATCACGACACGCTCGCGGGCATCGCCGCCGCGACGGAGGCGGGCGCCCGATTGGGTGTGCGTGTCGTCGCGGGCGTGGAGCTGAGCCTGATGGACGGCGAAAAAGAAGTGCACATGCTCGGCCTGCACATCGCGCGGGTCGACGAACTGCAGGCGGAACTGGTCGCGGTGCGCGACTCTCGAAAGTCCCGGGCGGAGCAGATCGTCGGCAAGCTGAACGCGCTCGGCATTCCCGTCACGCTCGATGCCGTGTTCGCCGAGGCGGCGGGCGGCGCAGTGGGACGTCCGCACATCGCGCGGGCGATCATCGCCGGCGGCTGGGCGCGCGATCAGCGCGAGGCGTTCGACAAATACCTCGGCGCAGGCCGTCCGGCGAACGTCGAGAAGCAGCGCATCACGATCGCCGACGGCATCAAGCTCATTCACGACTGCGGCGGCATTGCGGTGATCGCGCATCCCGGCGGCGACGGACGGCGCGAACGCGTGGAGCCGCTCGTCGCGCTGGGGCTCGACGGCCTCGAGGTGCGTCATCCGGGACATTCGTCGGAAGACATGCTGCGCATCGCCGCGCTCGCGGATCAAGGATTCGTTCCGTTCAGCCCGGCTCTCTATGCGGCGCTTATATCGGGAGTGCCGGGCACTTCCGCGCCCCTTCGATTGCTGGATGTGTGGCGACAAGTGCATTCTGCTTTGCTCGATCCCGGTGGCCAGTCGTTGAAGAATCTGGCGGCGGAGTT
>JANYIJ010000151.1 GCA_025362095.1 Gemmatimonadota bacterium
GGCGTGCCCTCGCTCGCCGGAATCGCAGAATATTCGCCGTGGTTCGGTGTGCTCCAGGGCGATCACGACGTCGTGCGCATCAACATCGGACTCGTGACGGGAAACTTCTTTGAAGTGATGGGATTGTCTCCCGTCCTCGGACGCCTCACGCGGCCGAGTGAAGATGGAGGCGGTGTACCGCCCGTGATGGTGCTCACGCACGCGTTTTGGCTGCAGCGCTTTGGCGGCGACTCCAGCGTGATCGGCAGGCAGGTCACGCTCGACGGCAACTCCATTACGGTGATCGGTGTCCTGCAGCCCGCACCGTATTTCCCCGATCGCGTCGAAGTGTTCACCAACATGGTGATCAGCCCGCACCATGTCGGCGCGATGATGGTGCAAACGCGCACGCACCGGATGACCGAAGTGGTCGCGCGCCTCGCACCGGGCGCGACGATCACGCAGGTGCGGAACGAAGTCGCGGTGATGCGCGCGCGCGTGCTGACCGAGTTCAAGGAAGCCTACGACCCGAAGACGCACTTCACCGTCGCGGTGGTGCCGTTCAAGGAAGCAATCGGCGAAAACGCGCGACTGACGCTCCTGCTGCTCATGAGCGCCGCTGCGTTCGTGCTGGTCATATGCGCGGCCAACGTCACCAACCTGACGCTCATGCGCCGGGTGCGGCGACAGCACGAACTCGTTTTGCGTGTTGCGCTCGGCGCGGGCGCGTCGCGCTTGAGGAGACTGCTGCTGATCGAGAATCTTCTGCTGACTCTCGGAGGAGGCGTGCTCGGGATCGGCATTGCGATCGGCGGCGTTGCGCTGCTCACGTCGGTGGCCGCGCGATATTCGCCTCGTTCCGGCGAGATCAGCGTAGACAGCGTCGTGCTCGGATTCACGCTCGCACTTTCGGTCGCGCTCGCGCTGCTGCTGTCGTTCGCGGCGTCGCTGCCGAAGCAGCGCGAACTCTCGTCGTCGGTTGCGGCCGGCGCGGGTCGCGTCAGCGGAAGCCGCAAGAAACAGCGCGTGCAACGCGCGCTCGTCGTCGCGCAGATCGCGGTTTCCGTCGTGCTGCTCGCCGGGGCCGGATTGCTCACGCGAACAATGATTCGCCTCTCGAATGTGCGCACCGGGCTGAGCACGGAAGAAGTGCTGACGATGCCGGTGCCGCTGCTGAACCCGTCGCGCGTGGGCCCCGGCCAGCTCGCGGCCGCGGACGTCGGCAACAAAGTCTTGTACGAACGCATGCGCTCGGAGATCAGGGCGCTCCCAGGAGTCGTCGATGTCGGGCTGGGGTCCGCGATGCCACTGCGGACGGCGCAGTTCCGGTTTCAGGTGACGGCGGAAGGAAAAACAGCCGCAGTCGGCGAGGCGACGCCGGCAGTCGACTTCCGCACGGCAAGCCCCGGCTATTTCCACTCCGCGGGGATTCCCCTTCTGCGCGGACGCGATTTCCTGGCAACCGATGAACCCGGCGCGGGCCGCGTGATTGTCGTGAACCAGAATCTCGTCGACAAGTTTTTTCCCGGCGAAGATCCAATCGGACAGCGAATCGCATTGAGCGATCCGATGAGCCGCGGAATGTTCACCGGTGACTGGCGCACGATCGTCGGCGTGGTCGGCAACACGCAAGACGGCGGACTCGAGGCGAAGCCGCGCGTCGTGCTGTTCGCGCCGTTCGCGCAGGAGATAGCCATCTCGGGCGGATTCGTGATCCGCGCCGACAGCAACGTCGCGGCGCTCGCCACGGCGGCGACACGAATCGTGCGGCGCATCGCACCGCTCGTGCCTATCGAGAATGTCCTCACCGTGACGCAGATCAAGGAGGAAAGCCTTGCGCCGCGGCGGCTGAACGCCGAGCTGATATCGCTCTTCGGCATGCTTGCGCTCGTTATTTCGGCGGTTGGCATCGCCGGCGTGCTCGCGTTCTCCGTGAGCGTGCGCACGAATGAAATCGGCATTCGCATGAGCCTGGGCGCCGACCGCAGCCAAGTGCAACGAATGGTGCTGCGAGAAGGCGGAGTTCTCGTCGCCGGCGGACTGCTCGCGGGCGGCATTGGCGCGTACTTCGCCACGAACGTGCTGCGCGGATTTTTGTTCGACGTCGCGCCGCGTGATCCCGTCACGTTCATTGGCGTCGGGTTGACAATGTCGGTGATCGGTCTTGTCGCCTGCTGGATTCCGGCGCGCAGGGCATCGCGCGTGGACCCGGCAATCACGATGCGGGCATAGGAGGTTCATGCTGCATACCACGACGCTATCCACGCACATCATCGCGGGATCACTGGGAATAATTTTCGGATTTATCGCGCTGTTCGCGGCGAAGGGTGCGGCGCTGCACAAGAAAGCCGGAATGGGCTTTGTCTATGCCATGATCGTGATGGCTGTTCTTGGATCGACAATCGCCGTCGTCTGGAACAAAGCACCGGGCGCGAACGCGCCGGTCGGATTGCTCACGGCGTACCTCGTGATCACTTCGCTCACGACCGTTCGCGCGCCGGCGAACGGCGCGCGGTGGATCGATCTCGGCTCTGCGCTGCTCGCATCGGCAGTGACACTCACGCTGCTGAACTTCGCAATAGTCGCGATGAACAGCCCGAAGGGCATGCTATATGGCATGCCGTCATTTCCATTTTTCATGTTTGCGGCGATCGGGACACTCGCGGTTGTCGGCGATCTGCGGCTGATTCGCGCTGGAGGTGTGAGCACGATTCGGGGAGTGCCGCGAATCCGGCGTCATCTCTGGCGAATGACGACTGCCCTTCTCATCGCCGCGTTCTCGTTCTTTCTTGGCCAGGCGAAGGTGATTCCGAAGCCGTACCGGATCTTTCCGCTATTGATCATTCCGCCGCTGATCGTACTCGGCGCGTTGATCTACTGGCTCTGGCGCGTGCGTGTGAAGCGGCCGCTGCGCGAGAATGCAGCCTTCATGTCCTTCGCAAAGCAGTGACCCGAGCGGGTTTCGAACCCGCGACCTACGGATTAAAAGTCCGTTGCTCTACCAGCTGAGCTATCGGGTCGGACCTGAGCGAACGACGAAACTTAGCGACCTCGCCGCCTTTCAGGCAGACCACTAGGGCGCAAACTCGCCAGCCCTATCCCGACGCCGCTCAGACGATGGACACTCGACCGGCGCGTGCGATATACTGCGAGAATGCCCGACGCCCAGACCAAGCGGATCCAGCCGAGCCGGCGCGAATTCCTTGCCGGCGTTTTTGGCGCCGCAGGAATGCATCTGATTTCGAAGTTGCGCGGCGCATCCGACGATGTCACGATCGTCGAGTTCACCGCGGCAGGCGCGCCGCTTCCGCCCGCGCGCGTTCCGAAAGTCGTGAAGCCGGAAAGCGAATGGCGCAAACAGCTCAGCCCGCTCGCGTTCGACATCACGCGCCGCGCCGGCACCGAGCGCTCATTCACCGGCGCGTACTGGAACTGGCACGAGACCGGTATCTTCCGCTGCGTCTGCTGCAACACCGCGTTGTTCAGCTCAGCGCACAAGTTCGACTCGGGCACGGGCTGGCCGAGTTTCTGGAAACCGATCGCCGCGCAGAACGTGGTGGGCCCGAAAGCGCAGAGCCGCGGCGCCGATGCAACAGAAGTCACGTGCCACCGCTGCGACGCGCACCTCGGCGACATCTTCGATGACGGGCCGCGGCCGACCGGACTGCGCTACTGCATCGATTCCATCGCGCTGACGTTCGTCAAGCTCGGCTGAGCTGCGGCTTCGCTACGGTTGCGCTACGGCTGTACGATGAGAACAGGCGCGAGTCCTCGCTTGCGCAGCAGTTCGTTCAGCGCCGCGAGTTCGTTCGCGAAGCAGCGCGGAGTACTCTGATTTCACCAGCTCGGCGATTGCGGTAATGATGGAGCGCGGGAGCGTGAGCACGCCCTATCATCGGAATTGGCGGGGCGAGCCGCAAGCTCACCCCTGCCCGTCGCTGCAGCTAAGGCCGATCCTCCGTGATCACCTTTTTGATCACCGGGTCCGCCTTCCGCACCAGCTTCTGCGACGGCACCAGCTGCGCGGCCGCGACTGTCGTCGACGCGTGCAGCGCGTTCACCAGCGCCTTGTACGAGTGCACCACGCCGTATTGTCCCCAATTGCTCTTCTCGAGCCCCGACACGATCGTGCGCAGCTGATCGGTGGTCGCGTCGTACTGGAACGATGCGCGATACAGCGACGTGAACTTGAAGCGCTTGTCCAGATGGTTCATCACCGGCGTCGGGTACGTCGTCCAGTGCATGCCGTCGATGCTCGTCGCGATGTAGAGATCGTCGTTCGTGCAGTCGCCGATTCCGGTCGTGTTCGGGAACGCGACGTACATCGCGATGTACTGCTTTAGTGCGTCGACGTACCGCACCTTCATGTGCCAGATCGTGTAGCCGGGCTGGTCGAGATCGGTCGTCACCTCGGCGCCGAACTTCACCGTGCCGAGCCCAGCGGTGTCGGTTGTCGCGACGCGCATCTTCACGACATTGCCCTGATTCGTGCAGCCGACCCTGCCTGCGTCGACGTACCACACGCGGTTGAATCCGTCGGGCCCCTGCGTGACGGTCGGCGACACCGCGCTGTGGTTCGGCGCCGTGAACAGCGCGCGCGGAGCGGAGAAAGTTTTTCCGTCGCACGTGGTGGTGATGTTCACGATGTTGGCCGTGACCACCTGACGGAAGACGACGCCCATGCAGCCGCGCTTGCTGTCGTACATCAGCTCGGGATCGGAGTTGTATCCGTCCGCGGGCTTGTCGATCAGCGGCGACTTGATTCCAGCAGCGGGCGAGAAGTGCTCGCAGTCCGCGCTCGTCGCGAGCGACGGATTTTCCACCCAGCCGTTCGATCCGAAGTACGGCGTAAACACCATGTAGCAGTTGCCGCCGCCCCACGCCGCATTGACGCGCATGAAATCGGGGTGATTCGACTGGCCGGTTTTGTCATACGTCGCGACGGGAATTGTGTGCAGCGGCACGAGCTCCGATGCGCGAATAGCAGCCGGCACCGAGTACAGCGCCGTCTGCGCCGGCATGATCGCAACGGTCACGCACCACTGCTGCGTGTAGCGGCCGTCCAATCCGCGCGCGGTGAAGCAGATGCCATGGTCCTTGGTGTCGGTCGGAACCGCCTGCGCGAAAAAGCGCATCGTGTTTTCCGACACACGCGTCAGCCGCGCAGCGGTCGAACAATTGTTGCACGTCACTTCCACGCGGAGCGCATTGGTGGAATCGTACGAGACGTCGATCGAGTCGCCGACATCCACGGGCACGATGCCGCTGATGTCTGGAATCACGACCGGCTTCTGGTAGACGGTGAGCGTGTCGGTTCGGAATGGAACGCTATTCCGATAGTCGATGCAGCTCGTGTGCAGAACAGCCGATCCGCTGGACGTGGGCGCAACGGTCCATACGGAATTCGAATCGGCGCCCGCATGCAGACCAAGCCAGTCGGGCGCCGTGATGTAGCAGCTCTGCGGTTTCACGTTCAGCACCGCGAGCCTGATATTTTCTTTTGTGCCCGTCGTCATCGCCTGGCCGGTCGGCAGGAGGACGGTGAAGTGGGGCTGTGAATCGGCGGGGAGCGCCGCGACTTTGGCGGGCGGTGCGGTCGACTCGCCGGAGGTGCATGAAAACACCGCCAGAGTGGCGGTGCAAAGCGCGACGATAAAACGCGACTGCGTTTTTCTATTCACCACGTCGCTTCTTTACGCTGCATGCTGGCACGCCGACTCCGTCGTCGCAGTTCGTGATTTCCGTCACACCTGTGGCTCAATAATGTAACGGCATGGACCGCAAGCTCGGAAGTCAGTACTTCTACGTGAAAGGGGAGGCGTCGCAGGGGGTTAGCTCCCTTCCGCCCCGACTCAGGCGGTCCGATATTCCAAGCCGATGCCCGTTACCGTGAACTGCCCCGTCTGCGCGTCGGCCGTCCCCTCGGGCGACCGGTTTTGCGGCACGTGCGGCAACCCCATGACGGGGTCGGCGCTGATGAGCGGGGAGGGCGATCGCTACGATCCGTGGGTCGAGCTCCTCCAGAAGCTGCGCAGCGTGACGCTGGGTGAATACGAGATCAAGGGCGAGCTGGGCCGCGGCGGAATGGCCGCCGTGTTTCTCGCGCATGATCTGCACCTCAATCGAAAAGTCGCGATCAAGGTGATGCTGCCGGGGCTGAGCTACGGGGAGCGGATGTGGGATCGTTTCCTTGCCGAGGCACGCACCGCCGCGAAACTGGACCATCCGCACATCGTCTATATCCACTCGGTGAAGGAGAAGGACCGCTTTTTGTATTTCGTGATGAAGCACATCGACGGGCGTTCGCTCGACGATCTGCTTTCGCAGCACCAGGCGTTTCCGGTGGCGATAGCGCAGCTGATTCTCACCGAGGTAGCGCGCGGATTGGATTACGCGCACAGGGAAGGCGTGATTCACCGGGACATCAAGCCGGCGAACATCATGGTCGATCAGAAGGGGAGTTCGATCGTGATGGATTTTGGAATTGCGCGCGCGGCGGACACGCAGCATTTCACGCAGACAGGCGCGACGATCGGGACGCCTGCGTACATGAGTCCCGAACAGTGTCATGGATCGGAGACGAGCGCGGCGAGCGATCAATACTCGCTGGGAATTCTCGCGTATGAGTTGCTAACGGGCGCGCCGCCGTTTGTCGGGACCCCAATCGAGCTGCAGATCGCGCACATGCAGGACACGCCGATTCCGATTCGCGACAGGAGATCGGATTTGAGTCTCGAGCTGAGCGGCGCTGTGATGCGCATGCTGTTGAAGACGCCCGAGGAGCGCTGGCCGTCGCTACGCGATCTCATTCCGATTTTCGCTCGCGGTCTCGACGCGCTGGGTGAGGGGCCGAGGGATGAGCTGGTTGCGATGGTGAAATCGGGCCCGCCGCGCCGGAAATCGTTTCCGGCGACGCCGCTGAGCCCGACGCCGCTGAGCGGGGTGCGGACTCCGGTGGTGCCCTACCCTTCGCGGCCAAGCTCGGACACGATGCCGGTGCACGCGCTGGGTGGAGAGCCAGCGGTGAAGAGTTCGCCGGAGCGGGACGCGAAGACGGAGGTCGGTGAGGCGATGCCGGCCCTCGGCGTGTCGTCGGCGGAGGTGGAGTTGATGTGGACCGAAGACCGAAGTCCGAAGACCGAAGGACCGAAGTTCACCCGGACGGCGACGGTAGTTTCGGCCGGCGTGGTGCTTGTGGTAATTGGCGTGATGTCGATTGGCGGGAAGAAGAAGGAGCCGGTTCCGGTTGCTGCGGCACTGGCACCGGGTGTCGCTGCTCCTGCTGCGCCGGCTCCGGTAGCGTCGCCGGCCGTGAAGGGGCTCCCGGGCGATTCGATGGCGGTCGGCCTCGGCCCGGCGTCAAAGGCCGCCGCGAAGGGAAAGGCTCCGCGAGAGGTCGCGGCCGACGCTGTGGCCCTCCTGCAGCTGAGCCTGCCCAAGGCTCGGGCGACGGTGGGCGACACGGTCCACGCGCATCTGGAAGCCTTGGACGACGCAGGAGCGCGGGTCACGACGCCGCAGGTGGTGTGGACGTCGTCGAATCAGGCGGTTGTGCGATTTGCCGGGGCCGGTGAGCTGCTCGCTGTGAGCGCAGGCAAGGCGACGATCACGGTGACGGCGGGCAGCACCACTGTTTCACGTGAGCTGATGGTGGTCGCCCGGAAGCAGAAGTAAGGCGCCGCCACCTACGGGGAACCTACGGGGAATGGCGAGTCGTTATTGGCGAGCGCGTGGTGACTTGCGAATCGCCACGCTCTCGCCAGTTCCGACTCGCGAGTCGCCGTAGTTCTAGTCGCGAGTCGCCGCGGTTCCCAACCAAGAGTACCTGCAAACCAAAGGGGCCCGGGCTTTCGCCCGGACCCCTTCGTTTACTACAGTCCGTAACTCGAT
>JANYIJ010000174.1 GCA_025362095.1 Gemmatimonadota bacterium
CAAGCGTGAACTCGCTGGCGAAGCTGCTTGAAGCCGCGCTCTTCGCGAGTCCCAGACCGATTTCGGTCGAGGAGCTCGCATCGCTCGACGCAGACGCGAGCGTGAAGGAGGTGCGCGCGGCCGTGGAAGAATTGCGCGTGATGTTCGACGAGGGCGGCCATGGCGTCGAACTCGTGGAGCAGGGCGGAGGATGGCAGATCCTCACGCGCCCCGAATACACCGAGGCGATCGAGCGCGCGCGCATGGCGATCCGGCCCCAGCGGCTGTCCGGCGCGGCGCTCGAGACGCTCGCGATCATCGCGTATCGCCAGCCGATCGGCCGCGCTGAAGTCGCGGACATCCGCGGCGTGGATGCAGGCGCGATTCTCAAATCGTTGCTCGAGCGCGGATTGGTGGAAGTCGTCGCGCGAGGAGAAGGCCTCGGTCGTCCGCTGCTCTACGGCACGACGCCGCTCTTTCTCGAACAGTTCGCGCTGCGGCATCTCGAGGAACTGCCGCGCGTCGACGAGCTCGCCATCGCACTCCGCCGCGAACCGCAGCCGCTGTGAGGATTTTTTGAAAATTGTGAAGGCTGCGAAAGCCGCGGCGCCCGACATGCGGATTCACCGCGCGCTTGCCCGCGCGGGAATCGCGTCACGCCGCAAGGCGGAGGAACTTGTCGCGGCCGGACGCGTGAAGGTGAACGGCGTGGTCGCGCGCACGGGGCAGACGGTGAATCCGTCGTCCGACACGATCACCGTCGACGGCACCAAAATTTCCGCGCCCGTCGCGCCAGTGTGGGTGATGCTCAACAAACCCGCAGGCGTGCTCACCACCAAGAGCGATCCCGCCGGCCGCAAAACCGTTTTCGATCTCGTGCCGCCCGCGCCGGGCCTCACGTACGTCGGCCGTCTCGACTACATGACCGAGGGGCTGCTGCTCCTCACCACCGATGGAGACGCCGCCCACGCGCTCACGCACCCAAAAACCGGCGTCGAGCGCACGTACATCGCAACTGTGCGCGGCAATGCGCCCAACGCCGTTGTCTCCGCCAAGAAAGGCGTCGAGCTGGAGGACGGCTTTGTGAAGCCTGATCACGTCGAGGCGCATCCGATCGGCGACCGCCTGTGGGAGTTCTCGATCTCGATCAGCGAAGGGAAAAACCGCGAGGTGCGCCGCCTTTGCGAGGCGCTCAGCCTCGAAGTGCTCGGATTGATCCGCACCAAATTCGGCCCGCTCGAACTCGGCTCGCTGCCATCGGGATCCGCGAGACCGCTCAATAGCCGCGAACGAAAACTCCTCGAGGCCGCAGCCAAGGGAATGGGGTAACACACGCATGAGTGAACAGCACCAATCCGAACTCGACCACACGCTGATCCAGGGCGTTCTCGATCAAGTCGCCAAGCGCGTCGTCGGACAGGACGCGATGGTCGAGCGATTGATCATCTCGCTCCTCACGGGCGGCCACGTTCTGCTCGAGGGCGTGCCGGGTCTCGCGAAGACGCTCACCGTGCGCACCCTGGCAGAAACCGTGCATACGACGTTCAGCCGGATTCAGTTCACGCCCGACCTGCTCCCCGCCGACGTCGTTGGCACGCAGATCTACGATCAGTCGACCGGCAAGTTTTCCGTGAAGAAGGGCCCGATCTTTGCAAACATCGTGCTCGCCGACGAAATCAACCGAGCGCCGGCGAAAGTGCAGGCCGCGCTGCTCGAGGCGATGCAGGAGAAGCAGGTCACCATCGGCGGCACGACGTACAAACTCGACGAGCCGTTCCTCGTGCTCGCGACGCAGAATCCCATCGAACAGGAAGGCACATATCCACTGCCGGAAGCGCAGGTCGACCGCTTCATGCTCAAGCTGCACGTCGGATATCCGTCGCGTGAGGAAGAAAAGGAGATCATGCGCCGGATGGCGGGCGGCGTCGCGATCGCCGTCGAAGCCGTCGCGACGCCTCAGGCGATCATGGCCGCGCGGAAGAGAATCTCCGAGCTGTTTCTCGATGCGCGCATCGTCGATTACATCGTTGATCTCGTGCACGCCACACGCGCACCGGCGGACTTCAAGCTCGCCGATCTCGTGCCGCTGATCGAGTTCGGCGCCAGCCCGCGCGCGACCATCGCGCTCGCACAGTCCGCGCGAGCGCACGCCTTCCTGCGCGGCCGCGAGTTCGTTTCGCCGGACGACGTCAAGGCGATGGCGCCCGACGTGCTGCGGCATCGGGTGCTCCTCACGTACGAAGCAGAGGCGGAGAGCGTGACGAGTGATCAGGTTGTGACGCGCGTGCTCGACGCGGTTCCGTCTCCATAGCGACGGGCACGGGTGAGGAGAACTGCGCGGCGTGGCTGAGACTCAGTCGATCTCACCGGAAATCCTCCGGCAGGTTAAGCGCATCGAACTGCGGACGCGCGGGCTCGTGAACTCGCGCTTTGTCGGCGAGTACCACTCCGTGTTCAAAGGGCAGGGCATGGAGTTCTCCGAAGTGCGCGAGTACCAGATCGGCGACGAAGTCCGCACCATCGACTGGAACGTCAGCGCGCGCATGCACCGGCTCTTCGTGAAGCGGTACGTGGAGGAGCGCGAGCTCACGGTCATGCTGATCGTCGACTGCTCGGGCTCGAGTCGATTCGGCACAGGCGAACGCGACAAACAATCGATGGCGGCCGAACTCGCCGCGGTGCTGGCGCTGACCGCGACGCGGAACAACGATCGCGTAGGGCTGATTCTCTGCTCCGACCGGATCGAGCACGTAGTGCCGCCGCGCAAAGGACGGCGGCACGCGCTGCGGCTCGTGCGCGATGTGCTCGCGTGGCCGACGACCTCTCGCGGCACCAATCTGGCGCTCGCGCTCGACTACGCCTCCCGAGTGCTCACGCATCACGCACTGGTCTTCGTGATTTCGGATTTTGTCTCGGCGCCGATGGACCGGCCGCTGAAGATGCTTTCGCAGCGGCATGATCTGGTCGCCGTCGTACTCGACGATCCCGGCGAGCGCGCACTGCCCGAACTCGGGGTGGCGCGGCTCGTCGATCCGGAGACCGGACGGTTCGTGGAGATCGACACGAACGCGGCATCGGTCCGGGCCCGTTACGGCGATGCGCTCGACGGCGAGCGCGCGTCGCGGCAGCAGCTCCTGCGCCGGCTCGCGATCGACGAAGTGCTCGTGCGCACGGAGAAGGGATACGCCGAGCCGCTGCTCCGGTTTTTCAACACGCGGGAGACGCGCGGCCGGAAGACGAGGCGGCGGTGATGAGCGCCTTCGGCGCCGCCGGCTGGAGCAGAACTGCTGCGATCGCCGTCGCCGGGGCAACGATCGTTCTCGTGCCGCGTGTTGCGCAGGCGCAGGCGCAGGCGCAGGCGCAGGCGCAGGCCACGCCAGAGCGCGGCGCGCTCGTGAGTGCGAGCGTCGCGCCCGAAACGGTCACGGTGGGCCAGCCGTTCACCGTGCGCATTCGCGTGCGGGCGCCGAAGTTCGCGACGATTCACTTTCCCGCCGTCCCCGACACCGCTGATGCGATCGAAGCGGTTGATCCGCGCGCGACCGAAGATGCCGGCGACGCCGAGCTGATCGACCGCACTGCGGTGTACCGGCTGGTCGCGTGGGACGTCGGGAAGCACACGCCGCATTTTGCGAACGTGAGCGTCGGAAGCGGCGGCGCGGACCAACAGTACGCGGTGGCGCTGCCGGCCCTGACGGTGCTGTCGCTCCTGCCGGCGGACAGCGCCGACCGCGTGCCGAAGGACGCGCGCGATCCGCTCGCGCCGCCGGGAATTCTCTGGAAGGTTCTGGTGATCGGCGCCCTACTGCTCGGCGCGCTCGCGTGGTACTGGTGGCGGCGGCGCGTGCGGCGCGCGCTGGAACCGCCGAAGGTGCCGGAACCGTTCGCGGCGGCGACGGCATCGTTCAGCGCGCTCGACGACCTCAAACTTCCCGAGGCGGGTGAGGCGGGACGGCATGTGATCGCGAGCGTCGACGTGCTGCGCGACTATCTCGCGCGGCGCTTCCCCGATATGCGCGAGTCGCTGACGGCACAAGAGATCGAAACGGCAATTGCGGGATCGGATGTGCCGGTGCTGCCGCAGCGTATTGTGGAACTGCTTCGGCGTGAATCGTCGGTGCGGTTTGCGCGCGGCGCCGTGAGTTCCGGCGAAGCGATCGAACTCGGAAAGCAGTCGCAGGCGATCGTACGCGATATTCAAACCGCGTACGAGGCCCGCGTCCGCCAGATGGAGCGCTCGCCCAAGGGAGGGCGGAGGCGATGAACCGGCTCGTCGCGTTCGATTTCGGCGAGCCGATGTGGCTCGCGCTGCTCGTGCTCCCGGCGCTCTGGCTTTGGTGGCGGCGCCGGCGGCATCCCGCGGCGATTCTGTTTTCGCGCACGGACGTGCTGCTGCGCGGCCCGTCGCTCGGCCGCTGGACGGCGCGCGTCATGCTCGCGTCGCGCGTCACGGCGATGGTGCTCGGCTGCGTCGCGCTCGCGCGGCCGCGCACCGGGGCGCGGGTCGAACAGGTGAGCGGCGATGGCATCAGCATCATTCTCACGATCGATCTCTCGAGCTCGATGCTGGCGGAAGATTTCCAGCCGCAGAATCGCGTCGAAGTGGCGAAGGACAAGATGAAGCAGTTCGTCACCGGCCGGACGCAGGATCAGATCGGCCTCGTCTCGTTTTCGGGCGAAGCGCTCACGCAGGTGCCGCTCACGATGGACTATCCGGTGCTGCTGGCAGCGATCGACAACCTGCAGCCCGGCCAGCTCGAAGACGGCACGGCGATCGGCACCGCGATCGCCACGTCGGTGAACCGTTTGCAGGACGCGCCAGGCCGCTCGAAGGTGATCATCCTTGCCACTGACGGCGTGAACAACCGCGGAACCATAGATCCGAGAACCGCCGCGAAAGCTGCGGCGGCACTCGGTGTGCGTGTCTATACGATCGGCATCGGCACCGAGGGGATGGCACCCGTTCCCGTGGGCCGCGGCGTGTTCGGTCTTCGATACGAGACGCGCGCCGTGGAACTCGACGAACCGCTGCTCGAGTTCATCGCGCAGTCCACCGGCGGGAGGTACTTCCGCGCGAAGGACGGGCTTGGCATGGGGCGCATCTATCAGCAGATCGACGCGCTCGAGCGCTCGCCGATTCATGCGAAGCGGTACGTGCGGTACCGCGAGCTTTACCGCTGGCCGCTCGGCGCGGCGCTGGCCGCGTTGTTGCTCGAGCTTGCGCTGCTCGCGCTGCGAGGGCCCTTGCCATGAGCATCGGGTTCGATCTTCCGTGGGTCGCGATCGCCGCGATCGTGCTGTCGCTGCTCTCCGCGCTGACATTTCGTGTGTGGCACCGGCGCCGCATCGCGCGCCTTGCGCAGCTCGGCGCGGAAGCGGCCATCGAGCGGCTCGCGCCGGCCGGTGTGCGCCGCGCCCCCGTCGCGCGCGCTGTGCGCGTGTCGGCGGCGCTTGGGCTCGCGACGCTCGCGTACGCGGGTCCGCGTTGGGGAACGGGAACGAACGTCGTGCGCACACAGGGAATCGATGTGGTGCTCGCGATGGACGCATCGCTCTCGATGCTCGCGCAGGACGAACGTCCGAGCCGCCTCGAGCGCATGAAGCAGGATGTGCGGCGGTTTCGCGCATCGGCGCCGGGAGACCGCGTGGCGCTCCTCGCGTTCGCCGGCCGCAGTTATATCCTCTCGCCGCTCACCACCGACGACGGCGCGATCGAGCTGTTCCTCGACAATCTTGATCCTTCGATCGTGGGTCAGGCTGGCACGGCGATGGCGCCGACCATCGTGCAGGGCGTCGACCTGCTGCGGGCCGCGCACGGCGCAGCGGGGCGCGCGCTCGTGATACTCAGCGACGGCGAGGCGTTCGACGATCGCAGTGAAACGCTCGCAGCGGCGCGCTCCGCACACGACGCGCAGATCGCCGTCGTGACCGTCGGGTTCGGCACCGAAGGCGGCGCGACGATTCCCGTGCGCAGCGGCGCGACCGTCACTGAGAAACGTGATGCGCAGGGCCAGACCGTGGTCACGAAGTACGAGCCTGCGCTGCTCCGCGATGTCGCCGCGGCGTCGGGCGGCGAATTCATTCCTGCGGCGGCAACGGACAAAGGCGCGCGCATCCATCAGGCGCTCGCGCGTCTCGACGCGAAGCAGCGCGACGTCGCAGAGGGACTCTCTCGGCCGCTGCGCACGTCGTGGTTCCTGCTCCCGGCGATTCTCCTTCTGCTGCTGGATTCGTGGTTTGCCGACGGCGGCAGCTTTGCCATCGTGCGCCGCCGGCTCCGTTTCGTCGCGCCGCTGTTTTTGCTCGCGGCATTATCTGGAACGGCGCACGCCCAGAAAGCGCCGGATCCGCTCGACCTGTTCAAGGCGGGCCAGTTCGACCGTGCCGCGCAGCGCTGGAAGGAACAGCTCGCCGGCGGCGACAAGCATCCGTCCACGCTCTACAATCTGGGCACCGCGATGCTCGCGGCCGACTCGCTCGACGCCGCCGCGGAAGTGCTCGAGCGCGCCGCGACCGCTCCCGACGCCACGCTGCGGCAGCGCGCGCTTTACAATCTCGGCCTCGCGCAGCTGAAGCGCGGAATGCGGCAGAGCGCGCAGGATCCGCGCGCCTTCGCGTCGGCGGTGAATGCGTATCGATCGTTGCTGCGTCAGGTGCCGGGCGATTCAGACGCGAAATGGAATTACGAGCTCGCGCTGAAGCTGCAAAAGCAGCAGAAGGGCGGCGGCGGATCGAACAATGAGAACAACAGCCCGCCGCAGCAGCAGCAGCGAAATCAGGCAGACGAGAACAAGCAGATGTCGCGTCAGCAGGCGCAGCAGCTGCTGGCTGCCGCGTCGCGTGAAGAAAAGGACACGCAAGCGCGAAAACAGCGCGGCAGCAAGCAGGACCGGCCGCCAGGAGGAAAGGAATGGTGACCCCCTGGTAACGCCATGGTGACCTTCCTCCCGCTGCTCATGTTTTTTCAGGCGGCGGCCGCCCCCGCGCAGCGTCCGCTGCCGGAAGTCGTCACGCGCCCGCGCCTCGAACGAAACGGCGGCGTGGATTTTCACGCGCTCGTCGTTCCGGAAACCGTTTATGTGGGCCAGCAGGCGACGTACCAGCTGGGCGTATTTCTCGATCAAGACATTCGCGGCCGCCTGCGACGGAATCCTGAATTCATTCCGCCGGAATCACGCGCGATGCTCGCGTACGATCTGCCGGATCCCGGCGGCTCGCTGCAAGTGAACAGGGACGGCCGGTCGTACGAGGTGCATGTGTTCCGGCGGGCGCTGTTTCCGCTGACGCCCGGGCGATACTCGATCAACCCGGCGCGTCTCTCCTACACGCTGCCGCAGGGACAAAGTTTTTTCAGCCGCGAGGAATCGTTCTCGCTTCGATCCGAGCAAGTGACCCTGGTGGCAATAGACGCTCCGGCTTCCGGCCGCCCTCTCAGTTGGGCGGGCGCCGTCGGCGTGTGGCACGCGACCGCGCGCGTCGATTCTGTGCGCGATCGCGCCGGTGATCCGATCGTGCTCACGCTGCGCGTCGAGGGAACCGGAAACGTCGCGCTGCTCGCGCGCCCCGCGCTGGCTATTCCGTGGGCGAGCATCGTCGCGGCGAACGAGCGGGTGAAAATCGATTCGACGCCGTCTGCGCTGCGCGGCAGCAAGGAATTCGACTGGCTCGTCACGCCGCGCACGAGCGGCGCGCAGCGTGTGCCGCCGGTTCGGTTCGCGTTCTTCAACCCGTATTCGAAGCGCTACGAAGAGAGCGCCACCGAAGCGTTCACGGTGAAAGTCGCGGCGGGGGCGGTGATCGCCGCAGATTCCACGCCGGTTGTTGCTCCACCGCCTGAACGCGCGATGCAGCTGCGTCCCGCGCTCGGCGACGAAGCGCCGCTCCCGCTGGGCGATCTCGCGCTCGTTCGATGGCTGCTGATCCTCTCGCCGTTCCCGGCGTTGCTCGCGTGGATCGCAAGGCGGCCGCGCCGCGTTCGCGCGCCAACAACTCCAGCGGCGCGACTGCGCGCGATGGCCGCTCCGGCGGCGGCAGGCGTTGCCGCCGCCGATGTGCGCGCCGCGTTTCTCGATGGCGTGCAGCGACGCACCGGTCTCGATGCCGTGGATCTCACCCAGCCCGGCGCGTGGGCGCGCGCGCTGCGTCTCGAGGGCGTGACAGACGAAACAGCGGCCGCGACCGAGTCGGTGCTCGAAGCGCTCGACGCAGCGGCGTTCGGCCCCGCGTCACAAGACGGCGCGGCGCTCGCCACAAGCGCACACGCGCTGCTCGCGCGAATCGAATCCGAGGCGCGCCGCTCGCGGCCTGCGCGGAAACGCGCGCCGTCGCCCACCGCCGCCGGCACGATCGCGCTCGTCGCGCTTGTCGCAGTTGTCGCGCTGCTCGGCGCGGCCGCGATCGTTTTTGCACGGGATATCGAACGCGCGCGGGAACCATTCGCGCGTGGAATCGCCGCATACGCGGGCGCAGACTACCTGCCCGCAGCGCGCCTGTTCGAGGATGCGGCGCGCGCTGCTCCGCGCATCGCGGCGAGCTGGGCGAACGCCGGCACGGCATCTTTTGCCGCCGGCGACACCGCCGGCGCGGTGGTGGGATGGCAGCGCGCGCTGCGACTCGATCCGCTGGCCGACGATCTGCGCGACCGCCTCGCGCGAGTGCGGGCGCCGCAGGACATCGGCGTCGCGCGCGTGCCGCCACTCCCGCCGCGCGCTCCATCTGCGCTCGCGCTTCTGCTGTGGGTCGCTGGCTGGCTCGCCGTCGCGCGGCTGCACTGGCGCCGCCGCCCCGCGCTCCGCCTCACCGTGATAACACTCGTCGTTGCGGGCTCCGCCGCGGTCGGCGCACGGCTCTTTGAAGACCGGCTCGAAGGACGCAACCTTGTCGTCGTCACCGATCCCGGTCCGCTGCGCGCGCTTCCGGCACTCGGCGCAGAGGGCGGCGCGGTTCCGCTTGCTGGCGAAGTGGCGCGCGTGGTTCAGCGGCAGGGCGTGTGGACGCGCATCGCGCTCGATGGCGATCGCGACGGCTGGATCGCATCGGAACGACTCGCACCCCTCGGCAAATGAATCGCGTCGTCGCGATTCTGCCGGCCGCCGTCGCCGACCAGATCGCCGCCGGCGAAGTCGTCGAGCGGCCGGCATCGGTGGTGAAGGAACTCGTCGAGAATGCGTTTGATGCCGGCGCCACGAGCGTGGACATCGCCGTGCTCGAAGGCGGACGGGCCTCGATTCGCGTGAGCGACGACGGCAGCGGCATGGCGCGCGAGGACGCGACCCTCGCGGTGGAGCGCCACGCCACATCCAAGATTCGTGTCGCGAGTGATCTCGTCGGCGTAGCGAGTTTTGGCTTCCGGGGTGAAGCGCTGCCGGCGATCGGCTCGGTGTCGCGTCTCGAAATCGAAACCGCAACCGGCGATGGCGCAGGCACGCGCGTGCGCGTCGCCGGCGGCGCGCTCGAGAGCGTCGGCGACTCAGCCCGCAGGCGCGGCACGTCGGTGACTGTCAACGAGCTTTTCTACAACACGCCGGCGCGCCAGAAATTCCTGCGCGGCTCGCGCAGCGAATGGCGCGCGATCACCGACGTGATTACCGCGATGGCGCTCGCGCGCCCGGACGTGCGCATCGCGGTGACGCACGACGGCCGCGAATCACTCACGCTGCCGCCCGCGGGTTCGCTTCGCGAGCGTGTCGCCGCGCTCTGGGGCGTCGACGCCGCCGACGCGCTCGTCAGCGTCGACGATGTGAGCGGCCCGATTCGTGTGAGCGGTCTCGTGCAGCGTCCCGCCGATGTCGGTCTGTCCAGCCGGCGGCTGCTGCTCACGGTGAACGGCCGCGCGGTGCGCGACACCGGAATGGTCCGTGCGGCTGAAGCGGCCTACCGCTCAACCATTCCCGCGGGAATCCGGCCGTCGCTTTTTCTTTCTGTCGAAGTTCCCGCAGGCGACGTGGATGTGAACGTCCATCCCGCCAAGGCCGAGGTGCGTTTTCGCGATCGCTGGAACACCGAGCGCGCCGTCGAGCGAGCCGTGCGCCGCGCGCTCGGCACCGAGGAAAGCGCGGCCGCCTTCGGTTTCGCGCAGCGATCGTTCGCTGCGCCCGTGTTTGAATCCGGCGCGACGATGGACGTGACGGCGCTGAGTTCTGCGCCTCTTCCCGAGACGCCGCTGTTCACGGCGCCTGAGGCCGGAAGCGCGGAAGCCGGAGGCACCGGCGCCGCCAATTCGACTTCAGGCGTCCGGCTTCCGGCTTCCGGCGACATCCATGTTCCGCCGCTCCTGCAGCTGCGCAACACGTGGCTCCTCTTCGAGCGTGACGATGCAATCGTGCTGATCGATCAGCACTCCGCTCACGAGCGCGTGCTGTACGAACAGTTCATGCGCACGCTCGACGGCGGCAACGCGCCGTCGCAGCGGCTTCTCTTTCCGATGACGCTTCACCTCGCACCCGCCGAGGCCGAAGCCTTTGAGGAAAACCGCGCGCTCTTTGCGCTCCTTGGTTTCGAAGTGGAAGGATTCGGCGGCCACACGCTGCTGGTGAACAGCGTGCCGATGCCGCATCCGAGATTCGACGCCGAGCGCTGTCTGCGCGACACACTGGCGACCCTTTCGGGTGATCGCTTCGGCAGCGGGCTCGCGAAACACGAACGGCTCGCGGCAACGGTCGCGTGCAAGGCGGCGGTGAAGGCCGGTGACACGCTCGCCCCCGCCGAGATGCGCGCGCTGTACGTCGCGCTCGCTCGCACGACGCTCCCCGCGCACGACGTGCACGGCCGGAGCACGATCGTACAGGTCAGCTGGGATGAACTTGAGCGTCGATTCGGACGGCGCTGAGCTGCGCGTCATCTGCGGCCCCACGGCCGCGGGAAAGTCCGCCATCGCGATGCAGCTTGCCGCGAAGCACGGGCTCTCAATCCTTAGCGCCGACTCCCGGCAGCTTTACCGGGGATTCGACATCGGCACCGCCAAGCCGACGCATGAAGACCGCGCGCGCGTGCCGCATTTTGGAATCGACGTCGCGGATCCGCTCGAGCGCTGGTCCGCGGCGCGATTCGCGAGCGATGCGGCGGGCTGGATCGACAGCGCCGGCGCTGCGCGAACGCTCGCCGTAGGCGGCACGGGATTCTATCTGCGCGCGCTCACCGCGCCGCTCGGCGCGTCGCCCGCGCTCGAAAGCGGCCGGCGCACGTCGCTCGCCGCTGAACTCGCTCTCGTCGAGACCGCCGAGCTTCGGCGCTGGGTGAAGACGCTCGACCCGCCGCGCGCGCACCTCGGCCGCACACAGCTGCTGCGCGCCGCCGAAGTCGCGCTGCTCACCGGGCGTCGCTTGAGCGACTTTCACGCGGATGGTCCGGCGGTGCAGGGCATTCGCGCCCGCTGGCTCGTGGTTGATCCCGGAGCAAAGTTGCACGAACAGATCGAATCGCGACTCGACGCGATGCTCGCCGGCGGCTGGCCGGAGGAAGTGCGCGCGCTGGAAGGGCGTATCGCCGCCGATGCGCCAGCGTGGCAGGCCTGCGGCTACGATGCGGTGCGCCAGCTGATACACGGCGAGGTCGACTACGCCGCGGCTCGCAATACTATACTTATCGCGACCCGGCAATACGCGAAGCGGCAGCGGACCTGGTTTCGCCATCAAATAGGCGATGCGCGGGTGACCCGTGTAGACCCGCACGATCCCAAGTGCGACGCGATCGTCGAACAGTGGTGGCGCGGAGGAAAGTCCGAGTGAAGATCGGCATTACCTGTTACCCGACGTACGGCGGCTCCGGCGCCGTCGCGACCGAGCTGGGCATCGCGCTCGCGGAGCGTGGGCACGAGGTGCACTTCATCACGTACCAGCTGCCGTTCCGGCTGCCGGTGTTTCTGCCGCGCGTGTATTTCCACGAAGTCGATGTGGGCCGCTATCCGCTCTTTCAGTACCCGCCCTACGACCTCGCGCTCGCCGTGCGCATGCACGAAGTGGTCATCAACGAGGGGCTCGACCTGCTCCACGTGCACTACGCGATTCCGCACGCGACGAGCGCGTGGATCGCGAAGGAAATGCTGCGCAAGGAAGGGCGCGACATCACGGTGATCACCACGCTGCACGGCACCGACATCACGATCGTCGGGCAGGACCACTCGTTCCATGCGATCACCAAGTTCTCGATCGAAAAGTCCGATCGCATCACGGCGGTCTCGCAGTTTCTCAAGGAAGAGACGGTCCGCGCGTTCGGCTGCACCGCGTGCGACGTCGAGGTGATTCCGAACTTCGTCGATCCCGCCGTCTACAATCGCGCGGCGCACGAGCCGGCGCTTCGCAAACAGATGGGCGAGGACAAAAAGATCCTGATGCACATCTCCAACTTCCGCCCGGTAAAGCGCGTGCTCGACGTCGTGCGCATCTTCGCGAAGGTGCGCCAGGAAGTGCCGAGCGTGCTCGTGATGGTTGGCGACGGCCCCGACCGCCTCTCCGCCGAAGAAGAAGCGCGCGCCCTCGGCGTGCAGCACGACGTGCACTTCCTCGGACGCATCGACGCGGTCGCGCCGCTCCTCGCGTCCGCCGACCTCTTCCTGCTTCCAACGGATCGCGAATCGTTCGGCCTGAGCGCGCTCGAGGCGCTCGCGTGCGGCGCGCCTGCGCTCGGCTACGATGTCGGCGGCATCACCGAAGTCGTGAAGGATGGCGTGACCGGCGCGCTCCGTCCGGTTGGTGATATCGACGGCCTCGCGCAATTCGGCATCGCGCTGCTGAAAGATCCCAAGCGCTGGAGCGCCATGAGCGCCGCCGCTGCGGCTGACGCGCGCGCCCGTTTTTCGTCTGGCCAAATCGTCGCGCAGTATGAGTCGCTGTACATGCGTTCGCTTCCAAAACGGTAGGCCGCGATGAACGAACTCTCCGTGTTTCAGGCGTTCGTGCTCGGCGCGCTGCAGGGGCTCGCGGAGTTCCTGCCCATTTCGAGCTCCGCGCATCTCGCGCTCGCGCCGTGGGCATTCGGCTGGCCGGAGCCGGGCCTCGCGTTCGACGTCGCGCTGCACGTGGGCTCGCTCGCCGCGCTGCTCTGGTACTTTCGCGCGGAGTGGATTGCGCTCGTGCGCGCGGCGCTCTCGATCGTCACCAGCCGGCGCATCGAGACGGTCGAACAGCGTCGCGTGATCCTCCTGGTCATCGCCACCATTCCGGGCGGACTCGCGGGTCTGCTGCTCGAGAAGAAAGCAGAGCATGCGTTTCGCGAGCCCGCTCTCATCGCGGCAGCGCTCATCGTGATGGGCGCGGTGCTCTGGATCGTTGACGCGCGCTCGCGGCGCGATCGCACACTCGACGGCCTCACCACTCGCGACGCGATCCTCATTGGATGCGCGCAAGCGTTCGCGCTGATTCCCGGCGTCTCACGCTCCGGTGCCACCATCACCGCGGGCCGCGCGCTCGGATTCGATCGCGCGAGCGCGGCGACGTTCAGTTTCATGATGTCGATGCCGATAATCGCTGCCGCGGCAATTCTCAAAGTGCCGAAGGCGCTCGCGCAGGGCGGTGTGACGCTGCCGCTCGCCGTCGCGGTGGTCACCGCCGCGCTCAGCAGCCTGCTCGCCATCACGGTACTCATGCGCTTCGTGAAGACGCGCGGGTTCGGCGTGTTCGCGCTCTACCGGTTCGCGCTCGGCGCAGCGGTGCTCGCGCTCATCGCCTACCGAGCGCATTCTTGACCCGCGCATGACGAACCACATGATCGACGGCATGGACGCCGACGCGCTGGCAGCGGCACTCTCGGTGCCGCGCGTCGTGCTCATGCCGCGGGTCGAGTCCACGATGGATGAAGCACATCGACTCGGCGCCGAGGGCGCGCCCGGCGGCACGATCATCATTGCCGACGAACAAACGGCGGGTCGCGGCCGCGTCGGCAAGCGCTGGGAATCCGAACAGAATCGCGGACTCTGGATGACGCTGCTCGAACGTCCCGGTACCGCATCGGGGCTCGATGTCCTCTCGCTTCGCCTCGGCCTGCACGCCGCGCCGGTGCTCGAGCTGTTCACCGGAGCGCCAGTGCAGATCAAGTGGCCGAACGATCTGTTTACCGGCGGGAAAAAACTCGCCGGCGTTCTCGTCGAAGCGCGCTGGCGCGAGCAGAAAGCGGACTGGGTTGCGGTCGGAATCGGAGTGAATATCACGTCGCCGCCCGAGTTCGCGGCGGCGGCCAGTCTCCTTCCCGGCACGCATCGCAGCGTGCTCGTGCTCGCGCTCGTGCCGGCGTTGCGCGCCGCGGCCGCCGCGCGAGGACCGCTTACGGCGGCCGAGCTCGCCGAGTTCGAACGTCGCGATTTCGCGCGCGACCGGCGCTGTCTGAAGCCCGCGGTTGGACTGGTGAACGGCATCACAAACGACGGCGCCCTGATCATCACCGGCGAGCACGGCATATCGCATTTCCGCGCGGGCTCTCTCGAGTTCGCCACATGAGTGGAGGCAGCGTGCGAAACGGAAAAATGATACTCGCGTTCGACGTTGGAAACTCAGAGACCACCATCGGGCTCTGCGCCGGGCTTCGCGTGAAGGAACGCTGGCGCGTGACGACCGACGGAAGCCGCACGCCGGACGAAGCTTTCCTGCTGCTCCTCTCGCTGCTCGATTCCGCCGGCGTCAAACGCTCGGCGGTGAAGGGAAGCGCGATTGGATCCGTGGTGCCGGCGGTCACCGCGCCGCTAGCCGAAGCATGCGAGCGACTCACGGGAAAGGCCGCCGTGATCATCGACGGCCGCTCGCGTCTTCCGATCACCCTGGATGTCGACGAGCCGCTCACCGTGGGCGCCGACCGCATCATCAACACGCTCGCGGCGAGCCGCATCTATAAGCGCGACTGCATCGTGGTCGATCTCGGCACTGCGACGACGTTCGATTGCATCAGCGCCGACGGTGTGTTCTTCGGAGGGGTGATTGCGCCGGGCGTTCTGATGTCGGCGGAGTCGCTTTTCCGGAAGACATCGAAGCTTGCGGCCACCGAGATTGTCGCGCCCAAGAGCGTGATCGGCCGCCGCACCGACGAGTGCATCCGTTCGGGTGTCGTGCTCGGCTCGGCGGAGTCGATCGACGGGCTGGTGCGGCGCATTAAGGCCGATTGGCCGCGCAAGGCAAAGCCGCTAGTCGTTGCCACTGGAGGACTTGCGAGCACGTTCAAGGATATTTGCCGGGAGTTCGACAAGATCGACCCCGATCTGACCCTCCTCGGCACAGCAATGGCGTACGACCTGCTGAGTTGATCGCAGGCGCCACACCGTTTATGCTTAGGTTCTGTTAGCACTCACGCGAGACGAGTGCTAACAGCTCAGTTATTCGTCTTTTTGAACCTCGAAAGGAGAACAGTTCATCATGGCAGCAAAAGCCGCTACCGCGTCGAAGGTCGCGCCGTTGGCCGACCGCGTCGTCGTCAGGCCGCTGGAGGACACCGAGCAGATGCGCGGTGGACTCTACATCCCGGACACAGCGAAGGAAAAACCGCAGCAGGGTGAGGTCGTTTCGGTTGGACCGGGCCGATTCGACGAGGGCAAGCGCGTGCCGATGGAAGTGAAGGTCGGCGACAAGATTCTCTATGGCAAATACAGTGGCACCGAAGTCACGATCGACAACGAGCCGGTGCTGATTCTGCGCGAGTCGGACATCCTCGCCGTCATCAGCTAAGCGCCGCTCAACACCGCTAAACCAACCTCTCTTCGAAGGAATACCAAGCAATGGCAGCCAAGGAACTCCATTTCAACGTTGACGCTCGCGCCGCTCTCAAGCGCGGCGTCGATCAGCTCGCCGAGGCGGTGAAGGTCACCCTCGGACCGCGCGGCCGGAACGTCGTCATCGACAAGAAGTTTGGCGCACCGACGATCACCAAGGACGGCGTGACCGTCGCGAAGGAAATCGAGCTTTCGGATCCCGTCGAGAACATGGGCGCGCAGATGGTGAAGGAAGTCGCGACCAAGACGTCCGACGTGGCCGGCGACGGCACGACGACAGCAACCGTGCTCGCGCAGGCGATTTTTCGTGAAGGCCTCAAGAACGTGACGGCCGGCGCGAACCCGATGGCGATCAAGCGCGGTATCGATCGCGCGGTCTCCGCCGTCGTCGAGGAGCTCAAGAAGATCTCCGTGCCGACGAGCGGCCGGAAGGAAATCGCGCAGGTCGGCACGATCTCCGCGAACAACGACAAGGAAATCGGCGATCTGATCGCCGAGGCGATGGAAAAGGTCGGCAAGGACGGCGTCATCACGGTTGAAGAGGCGCGTGGCCTCGAGACGACGCTCGAGACGGTCGAGGGCATGCAGTTCGACCGCGGTTATCTCTCGCCGTACTTCATCACCGATCCGGAGAAGATGGAAGCCGTCCTCGAGGACGCGTATATCCTGATTCACGACAAGAAGATCGCGTCGATGAAGGATCTCCTTCCGATCCTTGAGAAGGTTGCGCAGGCCGGCAAGCCGCTGCTCATCATCTCCGAGGACGTCGAGGGTGAGGCGCTCGCGACACTCGTCGTGAACAAGCTTCGCGGCACGCTGAAGATCGCGGCCGTGAAGGCCCCGGGCTTCGGCGATCGTCGGAAGGCGATGCTCGAAGACATCGCGGCGCTCACGAAGGGCGAAGTGATCTCCGAGGAAATGGGCTTCAAGCTCGAGAACACGACGGTCGACAAGCTCGGCCGCGCCAAGCGTATCGTGATCGACAAGGACAACACGACGCTGATCGACGGCGCTGGTGACGAGGA
>JANYIJ010000121.1 GCA_025362095.1 Gemmatimonadota bacterium
GAATGCCCGTCTGGCCTCGCCATCGCGCGCTCCGCGATCATGGCCAAGAACTGAACCGCCTCACCCAACCGCGCGAACCGATCATCGCTCGTCAGCCCTTTGCGATACCGGGAAAAGATCTGCTGCGCTATGACGGCAATCTTGAACAGACCGAACGTGTAGTAAAATGCCGGATCTACCAGCGGCCGGCCGGTGCGCTCGAGATATCGCATCCACAACTCGGCACGCGTGAAATTCCCTGGAAGGGCCGTCACGCCGAGTCCGAGGGACTGCAGCGCAGGATGATCCTTGGCCTCGACCCAGTAGCCGAGCGACGTACCGACGTCTAGCAGCGGATCGCCGAGCGTGGCCATTTCCCAGTCTAGCACCGCGACGATGCGTGAGTTCTCGGCAGGATCGAGAATGAGATTGTCGTACTTGTAGTCGTTGTGCACGAGGCACACGCCGCTCGACTCGGGCTGATGCGACGCGAGCCACGCGGCCACGCGATCCATCTCGGGCACGTCCTCGGTGCGCGAAGACTCCCAGCGTTTGGTCCAGCCGGCGATTTGTCGCGCGATGTAGCCGTCCGGTTTGCCGAGCGCGGCGATCGACGGATCCGATGCGTTGACTGAATGGATCGCCGCGAGCGTCTCGACGAACGATTCGCAGAGCCGACGCATGAGGTCCGGCAATGGAGCGACTCCACCGGCGCCGCGGAGGATGAACCCGCGCACGCGCTCCATCAGATAAAACGGCACGCCGATCACGTCAGTGTTTTCACAGAGTGCGATCGGGCGTGGCGCAGGAATGGAGCGGGTCGCCAGCGCCGACAGAATGCGAAACTCGCGTGCCATATCGTGCGCAGGTCCCTTCCCCACACCGGCCGGTGGCCGGCGCAGCACGAACTCGCCGCGTTCCGATTTCAGCAAATAGGTAAGATTGGAAAAGCCACCGGGGAATTGCTCGACGGCATTCACCACGCCGACTTCCGCTGCGCTTACCGCAATCCACAAGTTCAGCGCACCCAGCTCGATTTCCTCGCCGGCGCGCACCGGCCGGGTTTCGCTCACGAGCTCTTGAGGCCGAACCCCTTGAGAATGCGTTTCGCGACGGCCGACTTGTGCACTTCATCCGGCCCGTCGTAAATCCGCGCGCCGCGCTCGTGCCGATACCAGTACGCGAGCGGCGTATAGTCGGTCATGCCGAGCGATCCGTGAACCTGCAGTGCGTGGTCGAGCACGCGGTGAAGCACACCGGCCACATGAAACTTGACGAGTGAGATGCGATCGCGCGCCGCATGTGCTCCAACTGTCTCGATCTGCGTGGCGGTGTCGAGCACGAGCAGCCGCGCCGCATCGATTTCCGCCCGCGACTCCGCAATCCAGTGCTGCACCGCCTGCTGCTCGCCCAACGCGTGACCCGGCGAGAGTTCGCGGCTCACTGCACGCTCGCACATCAATCGGAATGCGCGCTCGCAGATACCGATCCACCGCATGCAATGATGGATGCGCCCCGGTCCGAGTCGTTCCTGCGCGAGCGCAAAACCCGCACCTTCGGCGCCGATTCGATTCGCAATCGGCACTCGGACGTTGGTGAACCGCAGCTCCGCGTGACTCGAGTAGCCGCTGCCAACATCGCCCATCACCGGGATGTTGCGCACGAGCTCCAACCCCGGTGTGTTCATCGGCACGATGATCTGACTTGCGCGCTCATGCGGTTTCGCATCGGGCGCGGTCACGGCCATCACGATGGTGAACGCGGCGCCATCGGCGCTCGACGTGAACCACTTGTGTCCGTCGATCACATAGTCGTTTCCCTCGCGCCGCGCGGTCGTCGCCATCCAGACGGGATTCGATCCCGCGAACTCCGGTTCGGTCATCGCGAAGCAGCTGCGAATTTCGCCGCGCGAGAGCGGACCCAGCCACATTTGTTTCTGCTCGGCACTTCCATGAGAATGGAGCAGCTCACAGTTCCCGATGTCCGGCGCCTGCGCGTTGAACAGGTAGTGACCGATCGGCGTCTCGCCAAGAATCTCAGAGACGAGCGCGAACTCCGAGAGCGAGAGTCCGTGCCCGCCAAGTTCAGTCGGCAGGTGCGGCGCCCAGAGACCGCGCTCCTCCACCTCCGCGCGCAATCGGGCGAGCTGGGGCTCCATCTCGGCGAACGGCCGCGAAAGAAATTCGCGCTCCAGCGGGAGCGCTCGTTCGTCGATGAACGATCGAATGGCGGCGAGGAACTCGCTCATTTGTGTCGCTCTACTTCTTCGCCGCCCGCGCCTTGTCGACGATCTCCTTCACTTCACGCATCAGCTGAGGGCCGTTGTACGGGATGCCGTCCTTGATGATCCACTCGGAGCCCATCGTGCGCACTTCCTTGCCGTCGCGGATCGCGCCGGTGCCACCGGCATAAAGAACCTTGATGTTCTCGAGAGGGTTGCCGTCGACCACGATCAAATCTGCGGTCCAGCCGATCTTGATTCTGCCGAGCTTGTCTTCCTGGCCGAGGATTTTCGCATTGTTGCCGGTGCAGTGCTGGATGATCTTGATCGGGTTGAAGCCCGCTTCCTGGTGCAGCTCCATCTCACGAGTCAGGCCGAAACCGTACATCTCATAGATGAACCCGGCGTCGTCGCCGCAGCCAACCGTGCCGCCCTTACGTTCGAACTCGCGGAGCGCGGCCATCCAAATGCGATAGTTCTCTTTCCAGTACGCTTCGTCGGTGCTGCTCCAGCCGATGAAGTACGATCCATGATTCGACGGATCGGGTTTGAAGTAATTTTCTAGCGAGGGGTGCAGGTAATCGCGGAACCACGGCTGGGTTTGCGCACGCTGCAAATCTCGGCTCGCTTCATAGATATCCATCGTCGGAACCCACGCGACGTTCGCGCGGACCATCGATGAAAGCACGGAGTCGAGCAGCTTGGGATCTGCCTCGCGCCACAGCCGTCCGGCCCAGCGGAACCGGTCCGTCTCGTTCAGATAGTTGTATTCGCTAGGAAAATGCTGGCGCCCATCGGGAATCGCGGCGTCGGGAATTCCATACCAATGTTCGATGCTGGTGGTGCCGAACTTGATGTCGTCCCA
>JANYIJ010000219.1 GCA_025362095.1 Gemmatimonadota bacterium
CCGCTTGGTTATTGGAGCGCCTAGCTTGAGTTTAGTTAGCCGGCGCTGCGTTGTTTTCTACGGCTCGACCTCGGTCTGCACCAGTTGCGCTACGCGACAGCCGCCGAGTATCGCCGGCCGGTACTTCCAGCTGAGGTAACTCTCGCGCACAGCAACGGTCTCGCTCTGAGAAGGAGATCGAAGGATCTTGAGTGATCCGGCGCTCACAACTCCAGTCGAATCGACTACGAAGGCCACGATGAGAGGGACTTCCGCAGCGCTCTTCTCTCCCGGCTTTAACGCTGCAGGGCGCGGTCGCGCCGCGGTGTCACCAACAAACTTGGCCGGCTGTTCAACCTGATACTCGAAATACGGATGCTCCGGTGGCGCGCACGATTGAGCGTCCGCCGCTCGCGCCGCTGCGAGCATTCCGATGACAAGAAGAGCCGCAGTGCGGACGAAACGAGTAGACATCAGAGCTCGGTCTTCGGTCACTATTTCTTCCCCATATCCATCTTCGGATAGTCCGCCATCGCATAGGTTACATGCGCGTTGGTGTCGATGCTCGTGACCGTCATGGTCACTTTCTCACCCGAGTTTTTGTTCGTGCTTACCATTTGCAGTAACATCCCCTGCGGATAATCTGCGGGGAGTCGTCCCTGCATCTGCTTGAGTCCCGAGTTCGCGGCGAACATGTTGCCGACCGACAGCCGCTGGTCGTGCGAGATCCACATCTCGATATTTCCATCCTGCGAATCGAGCTTGTACCCGTCCGCTGAAAATCCTGCGATGGTCTTGGTGCCGATCTTGGAATAGTTTCGCCAGACCTTCACCGTGTCCCAGTTCACCTGCTCTTTCGGCGCCTGCTGCGCGAACTTCGTCGCGTCCTTCCAGTCATACGCGATCGAGAACTTTTTTTTATCGCTCGCCATCATCATGACCATCGCCTGATTCTTAGCGTCGAGCACGATGAACGCGCTGCCCTGCTGCGCTTTCTTGGGATCTGCGCTGACGATGCTGGTGCCGGTGTACGGCTGCTCGGTATTGAAATGCAACTTGAGGATCGCCTTCTCTGCGTTCTTCGACGATTCGATCTCCATTGTGGAGACGACATTGAACGTGTAGGCATCTTCAGTTTTCGCGTTGCCGCCGATCGCGAACGGCGAAGCTCCTGATCCGCCCTTCGCGCCAGCGCTCGTAGAATCGCCGAACATCGTCGCGAAGGTGTTGTCGACCATCTTCTGCGACATTTCATCGATCTTGCTGTTGAGCTTGTCCTGCGCCTTTTGCGAGACGGCGTCGCCGATTTTTTTGCCGAGCCCGCCGAGGATGCCTTGCGCGTGCGCGGGCGTGGATGCCGCGAGGGCGAGAGAGGTAATAGCGCCGAGCCTGAGGAGGTTGCGCAGTGTGCGCGGTGTGCGCATAAGGGACACCTGTGTTGGGTGGTGGGTTACGCGTCGTCGCTCGATGATGAAGATGCACCGAATGTGGGGTTTTTGCGACTTCCCTTTTTTGGAGGTGCGTTCGCGGGAATATTCGCGCTTCGTTTAATGGGAGTGCCCCGCCCGCCAGCGCCGCGATTCGTTCCGCCGCCGGGGCCTCTGCGTTTGCGTCCGCCCTTGCCGCCTTTCATCGGGCGCCCGCCGCGTGCGATCCGTTGCAATACGGCTTGTTGCTCGAGCGGCCGCACCGACAGAGCGCCACGCGATTCCGCACCTCGTATTCATAGCCGTCCAGGGCGGGGATCGGAATTCCGCCGCGAATCCAGAGAGGGCCGTCTACTTTAGCGCGGGTATCGATCACGAGGCCGATCGACTTTTCCAATCGCGGTTCCATGGCGGACTCAGTTTCGTTGTCGACCGCGACAAGACGGCCGCCAGGACAGCTGCCCGCCTCATGGAGAAACTGAATTCGCGGGCCCTCTTGATCGGTCTCGTGCACGAGTCCCCACACTTGACCGGCCGGATCGCAGAATCGTGCAAAAGCGCAGAGCGATTCCGCATCCTTCAGCGAGAGCGTCGGACCCTCTGTGATTCCCGCCTGCTCGTCGTATGTATCGCGGCTCGCCGACCCGGTTCCATCAAAGTCGATTTTCTTATGCGTGCCGTCGCAGAACGGTTTGGTTTTCGTGTGACCGCAGCGGCAGAGCCTGAACGTCGCCGGATGGTCGAACTCTTTGCCCTCGCGCCATTCGACGGACATGCCCGCCGCATCCGGCACGATGTGCTGCTCCGCAACCATCATCTCTCCCTGCACGATGTACGGACCATTCCCGCTGACCGTGATGCTCATCTCGCCAGTCTTCGCCATTTCTCACTGTCCTTGCTGAAGCGTCTTCGCAAATCGAAAACTCGTCCCGGTATACCCGAGTCGTTCATAAAACGCGTGCGCGTCAGTGCGTTTCTTGTTGCTCGTGACCTCGATCTGTACGCATCCCTGCCTTGCGAGAAATTCCTCGGCGGCACGAATGAGCGTCGTCCCGATTCCCTCGCCGCGCGCGCCCTCGTCCACCACCACCGGCGGTGAAACGCCGCACCGGACTCGGCCGATGAATAACCGGCGTGATGTGCATCGCGACCGCGCCAAGCAGCTGCTCGGAACTGGCGCGGACGGCGACGAGCACGCGATCGCCCGATTCAACAAAGCCCGCCAGCCGGGCCTCCGGTCGCTCCAACGGCAGCTCGTGACCGAGCAGCCGGAACAGCCGCACTACCTCCGGTGCGTCGGTCAGCACCGCCTCGCGTACTTCAATAGATGGGTTTGGCATGGAATCTCCACCAGCATATTCGGCAGGCCGCGACGGCACGTCAACGGGTGCGAGCCCCCCGTCCGGTGTAGATTCTTCTAGCAATGAATCCGGCCGCCGCCACCAGGACGTATCCAGAGGAGAAGGCGAACGACCTCGCGCTGATCAAGCGCGTGGCCGGTGGGGACGAATCCGCCTTCTCCGCGTTGTTCGACCGGTGGCAGCCGGTCGTGCGCGCGGTCGCGGATCGCATTCTCGCAGACGCCGACGAGGCGGACGATGTCGTGGAAGAAACTTTCTGGCAGGCTTGGCGCGGCGCCGCAAACTATGATGCGTCGCGCGCATCGGTGCAGACTTGGCTGTTGACGATCGCGCGCACGCGATCGCTCGACCGCCTCCGCGCGCGCCGTCGCCGCCGTGAGGAATCGGCCGATGTCACAGACGAGGATGGCTCTTCTTCCATCTCCACGCTGGCCGCGGATCCAAATGCGGATTCTTCGAGCGGCGCCGAGCACGAAGAGCAGAGCCGCTTGGTGCGTGCTGCGTTGTCCGCGTTGCCGGCCGAACAGCGCACGACGCTCGAACTTGCGTATTTCGCCGGACTCAGTCAGAGCGAAATCGCTGAGAAGATGAACGAACCGCTCGGCACCGTGAAAACAAGAACGCGCATGGCGCTTCAGAAACTCCGCGGCTCGCTCGCCGATCTCCGAGATGACGCATCATGACGAATAGCCCGATGAGGCACGACGAAGCCCGCGATCTGCTCGCCGCGCTCGCACTCGATTCACTCGATGCGACCAACGAGGCGCGCGTGCGCGCGCATGTCGCGACGTGTGGCGAATGTGCGGCGGAGTTGAAAGACCTTCGCGCGGCGGGCGCGGCGATGGCATTCGCGACGCAGCCGCGGCACGATATCGAGCGCGCGGCGGCCGTGAAGGGACGACTGATGGCGCGTGTGCAGGCTTCGAAGGATGCGGCGCTCGCGCCGCCCGCAATGCAGGTGGCCAGGAGCGGCGGGTCGTTCGCGAATCGTGCGGCGCTCGCTGCGGGGATCCTGATTCTCGCGAGTTCGTCGCTGAGCGTGATGTTGTGGCGCGACCGCGCCACTCTTCGCGATGCGCTGGCTTCGCTCAACGAGCGCGAATCGTCGGCGAAATTGTCCACGGATTCACTACGCGCTGCGCTGGTCGATCGGGATAAGCTGATCGCCGGACTTACCGGCCGAGATATGGCGATGGTTAGGCTGACCTCAAATGAAACGCAGGAAGCGTGGGCGCTGATGTTCTGGAATCGCGCGACCAACGGGTGGACATTCGTTGGTCACAATCTGCCGGTGCCCAAGGCGGGGCGGACGTACCAGCTCTGGCTGGTGACCGCGAACGCGAAGATCAGCGCCGGGACATTCGCGCCCGGCTCGAACGGCGAAGCCTTGGTGCGGGCGACGTACCAGCTTGGTCGTGATGCTTTGAAGGCGGTAGCGGTGACAGATGAGCCTTCGGGTGGCGTTGCGCAGCCTACCGGTGCTTTCGTTGTGATCGGGGCGATTCAGTGAACTAGTCCATGGTCTAGCAGCTGACACCTGAGAGTTCTCACCTGAAGTTGTCAATCGACAGTCGCAGCTTCTGAGGACTCCAACAGCCCACCCAACTTTGGGTGGGCCGTTCTCTTATCTCACCCCCACCAATCCAATCTCGCCCCCCGCGACGTACCCCTGACACGAGCCCCAGTGCCGGTCACGACGACCGCCCCTGTCTCACGCACCCAGGAGACGTCAATGCAGCGATTCAATCTCGGAAGTAAAAGTCGGAAACGCGCGCTCGCTCTGCTCGCTGCCGCAACGGTGATCGTCGCCGGCAGCGCAATCGCAGCCCGGCGCGCGCTGGCCTCTGACCACCAGGACAATCCGCTGGTGGAGCTCAACCCGTCGCTCGATATGACCGACGTCTACGCCTTCCCCGGCGCCACCACCGGCCGCATCGCCCTGGTGCTCAACAGCTGGGCCTTCCTCACGCCCGCGCAAACGCCGACCACCTCGTTCGATCCGAACCTGCTCTATCAGTTTAAGATCGACAACAACGGCGACGCGAAAGAGGATCTCGTCATTCAGGTCCAGTTCAGCGGCACCGGCGCAAACCAAACCGTTCAAGTTTGGGGACCGATCGCACCGCCCGTCTCGGGCGCGATGGGCAACACCATCTCCACCGGCACGCCGAGCGTCACCGGCGCAGTCAACACGGTGCTCGGCACCGCATCCGGCATTCAGGTATTCGCCGGCGCGCGTGAAGAACCGTTCTTTATCGATCTCGAAACGTTCTTCCGCATCCTCCCGGATCGCAAACCGTCGACTGGCCCCCTCGGCGCGCTTCCCGACACACCGTCGGCCGGCTCATTTCGCACGCCCGCCACTGCCGTCGACTTCACCAAGGGATTCAACGTCCTCTCGATCGTCGTCGAGCTGCCCGCCACGATGCTCACCGCCGGCGGAACCCCGAAGCTCGGTGTGTGGGGCACGATCAGTCGATGACGCGCGCCCGCAAATCACTCTCTCGGAGATTCATTTCCATGCGATTCAATTCACAGCTCGCGCTGGTCGCGGCCACCGTCATCGCTGCCGCGGCATGCGGCGATAAAGTGACCGCGCCCACCGTTTCTGCAACGCCGCGCGCCTACGATCAGGTTCAGCGCCTCGGCAACCCGCTCGTGAGCGAAGTCTTTCTTCTGAAGAAAGACCATCCGTATCACGGCAGCATCGGACCCGCCGCGGACGTCGCCGCGTTTACCTCGCCGATGAAAGCGTTTGTCGCGCAGTTCCGTCCGAATGCCACCACGCTTCAGAATACGCTCACCGCTGTCCTCCTTCCGGACATGCTGGTCATCCAGACGGACAAGGATCCCACCACCGCCGGCTGGCTGTCGTGGGCGCTTTCCAACGGCTGGGGCGGACGCAAGCTCTCCGATGACGTCGTCGATACCGGCCTCACCGCGATCTTCAGCTCGCTGCTCGACCCAACGCAGGCCGTTTGCGCGCCGTCCACGCTCCCGCTCTGCACCGATAACGTCGGCTCGCACGCGACGTTCGCAGCAACCTTCCCCTACTTGGGCGCACCCAAGTGATTCGTTTTGGCTTTGCCGCCCTGCTCGTTGCCGCCCTCGCTAGTTCCAGCGAGAGCGGCAATGAGTCGCGCGTTCGCGATGCCGACATCGAGTTCTACTCGGCACGGGCGATGCGCGATCCAACAGGCGGCGCCGATCTCGCGATGCTCGCCTCGCTCTATCTCGAGCGGGCGCGCGCGACTGGTGATCCAAGTGACGCCGTGCGCGCCGAACGTGCCGCACGCAAATCGCTCGCAAACAGAACCGCGCACAACGATCGCGCGCTGTCGGTGCTCTCGTCGAGCCTGCTCGCGCAGCATCGTTTCTCCGACGCGCTGCGCTACTCCAAGCAGCTCGCCGCCGAAGACACGTCGAACGCCGCTGCGCGCGCCGCGCTGGGCGAAGTTCAGATGGAGGTCGGAAGTTACAACGCCGCTCGCGCGACTTTTCATTCGCTCGAGAGCCGAGCGACAGAACTTTCCGTCGCGAGCCGGTTTGCGCGCTGGCAGGAACTGACCGGTCATCCGGGCGCCGCACGAGTCGCGATGAACCGCGCGCTTCGCACCGCGCAGCATTCGGCGGGGATGCCCACAGAGCAGATCGCATGGTATTGGCTGCGGCTCGGCGATCTAGACCAGCGCTTGGGTGCGGTCGGTCGCGCCGAGCAGGATTATCGCGAAGGACTCCGCCTCCGGCCCGAGGACTATCGGCTTCTGAGCGCGCGCGCGCACTTGGCTGCCGTTCGCGGCAACTGGAGCGACGCGATCTCATACGGCGAGCGCGCCATCGCGATCTCGCTCGACCCTGCAACGCTCGGAACGTTGAGTGATGCGTACGCCGCCACCGGCGACACCGCTCACGCCGCGGATTATGCTCGCGCGCTCGAAGTTGCAGTGTTGTCGCAGCCGGGCGCCTACCATCGCGCGTGGAGTCTCTTTTTGCTCGATCACCGCGTCCACCTCAACGAGGTGCACGCGAAGGTTCGCGCCGAGCTGCGCACGCGCAGCGATATCTATGGCTGGGATCTGTATGCATGGTCACTCCATCAGCGCGGCGACGACAAGCACGCGCGCGCGGCGATGACGCATGCGCTCGCGCTCGGGACCATCGACGCCTCGCTCTTCTATCACGCGGGCGTGATCGCTGCCTCGCTCGGTGATGGACCCACCGCTCAGCGCTATCTCGAACAGTCCCTCAGCGCGAACCCGTTCTTTCATCCAACGCAGCCGGCGCGCGCGCGCGCAATGCTAGATTCGTTGCGCGAGCACGGTTCCGCGGGGTCGAAGTAGTGTCTGAACTCTTTGCGTTCATGGAGCTTGGGTTTCGGCACATCGTCGATATCTCGGCGATGGATCACATCCTGTTTCTGCTCGCGCTCGCCGCGATTTACAGGTGGCGCGATTGGCGCGACGCACTCTGGGTGGTGTCGGCGTTCACCGTGGGTCATTCGACTACGCTGGCGCTCGCTGTAACGGGCACACTGAGGGTTTCGTCCGAGCTCGTCGAGTTTCTCATTCCGCTGACGATCGTCGTCGCCTGCATTGAAAACCTTCTGGTGCGCGATCGCGCGAAGGCGCTCTGGGGCGGACGATATCGCGCGGCGCTCGCGGGGATCTTTGGCCTAGTGCATGGCGCCGGCTTCGCGGCATACCTGCGCAGCCTGTTCGTCGATCACATCGCGGTGCCGCTCTTTGGATTTAATATTGGGATCGAGGCCGGTCAGATTGTGGTCCTCGCAACTGCGGCGACGCTGCTGGCACTCGTTGACGCAGGACTCGAGCATGCGCGCCTGCCGAAAGGCGCGCCGGCGCCGCTGAGGCTGCGGGTGGTCGCCATCTCAACGGTGGTAATGCTGGTCGCAAGCGCATGGGCTGTTCAGAGAAATCCGTGGTCCGCGTCGTAGCGCTTATCGCGATCTCAATCTCACTGCTGGGCGCAGCCGCGCCCGCAGCCGCCCCAGCAGCTGCGCCGCATCCAATTCACAGCACGCTCGCAGAGATCTCGTACGACGCCACCGCCGGGCGAGCTACCGTTCGCGTTCGCGCCTTTGCCGACGACTTCGGGACAGCCACCGAGCGGTGGAAGCGTTCGCGTCCGCGGCAGGGAGCAATATCCACCGATTCACTGAGCTTCGAATATCTGTCGCATGCCATCTCTCTCGAGAGCGGCCCCGGGCAGTTCTCCGCGTTCGAGTGGTGCGGCGTTGAGAAGACAGGTGCGGTGCTCTGGCTTTGTCTTCGGACGAAACTGGATCACGGCCTCGAAGGAGTGCGCATCGCCGATCGCGTGCTAGTCGATCTATTCGACGATGAGATCAACATCGTGCAGATCGAGAGCGCTGGACGAAAGGCGAGCGCGGTCTTCACGCGAAGGGACACGGGTAAGATTTTGATCGAGCGACTTGGGAAATGAGCGCACTGCGCCGCATCGCAGTCCTCGCCGGTTTTGCTTTTGTTGCGGCGCATCAGCTCCGCGCGCAAGCCGACACCGCACGTGGCCGCGCGACTGACAGCACCCGCGCCCGCGGCCTCGATGCAGTCAAGGTCACAGGCCGCGCCGACGATCTCACCGGCATCGCGACCACCGCATCCGAGGGACGCGTCGGCGCCGTCGACCTTCATCTTCGTCCGCTGACCCGCGAAGGCGAACTGCTCGAGACCGTTCCAGGAATGATCGTGACGCAGCACTCCGGAGACGGCAAGGCGAACCAGTACTTCGTTCGCGGGTTCAATCTCGACCACGGCACGGATTTTCAAACAACCCTCGACGGCATGCCAGTCAACATGCCGACGCATGCGCACGGGCAGGGCTACACCGATCTCAATTTCCTGATTCCGGAAATGGTCGATCACATCGACTACCGGCTCGGCGTCTACTATCCGCAGGTAGGTGATTTCGGGAGCGCGGGCGCCGCAGAATTTCATCTTCTTGAGAAGCTCGCGCGGCCGTTCGTGACAAGCGAGGCCGGACAGAATGGTCTTCGGCGCATCGCCGCCGGCGGCTCTACACCGGTGGGCACGGGGACTTTTCTTCTGGCGGGCGAAGTGAAGTCGTATGACGGCCCTTGGATCGTGCCCGAGAATCTCCGAAAACTGAGCGGGCTCGCGCGCTACTCGTGGACGAGCGGAATGTCGAGCTATTCGGTGCTCGCCATGGCGTATCACAATCTCTGGAACTCGAGCGACCAGATTCCGGAACGCGCGGTGGCCGACGGAGTCACCAGCAGATTCGGCGCGCTCGATCCGAGCGACGGTGGCACCACCGAACGCTATAGCCTTTCAGGATCATGGCGGCACATCGGCGCGTCGTCGATCGAAACTGCCACGCTTTTCGGAATCGCATCAAACCTCAGTCTGTTTTCGGACTTCACCTATTTCCTGAACCATCCGGTTCAGGGTGACCAGTTCGAGCAGAGCGAACATCGCATGATTGTTGGCGGAAACTTCACGCACGCACAGCAAGTGCATGCGCTGGGCGTTGATCATACCGTGAGCGTCGGGGTGCAAACACGCACAGACATCATAGGCCCGCTCGGCCTCTACGGAACGCAGGACCGCGTGCGGCTCACCACCGTGCGCTCCGACAATGTCGTCGAGACTGGCACCGGCCTTTGGATCGGCGCGGAATCGCGCTGGCTTCCGTGGCTGCGTACGTCACTCGGCCTTCGCGGCGACACATATCAGTTCAGCGTGAGCAGCGACCGCCCGGAGAACTCAGGCCATCCTGCGGCGAGCATCTCCAGTCCGAAGGCATCGATAGTCTTTTCACCGAGTCAGTCGACTGAACTCTACCTGTCCGCTGGACTCGGCTTTCACAGCAACGATGCGCGTGGCACAACCATCAGGGTGGATCCTTCGAGCGGCGATTCGGTCGGTCGCGTCGATCCGCTGGTTCGCTCGCGCGGTGCGGAGATCGGCGCGCGTGTGACCGTAGACGGGCTTCGCTCGACGCTCACACTGTGGGCGCTGAACCTCGACAGCGAGTTGCTCTTCACTGGCGACGGCGGCACCACGGAGCCAACGAGCAAGAGCGAGCGCACCGGCGTAACCTGGTCGAATTTCTATCGTCCTATTCCAACGCTGTCACTCGACGCCGATGTGTCGCTCGCGCGCGCGCGGTTCGCGGGAGTCGCCGCCGGTGAGGATCACGTCCCAGGCGCGATCGAGAACGTTGTAGCCGGTGGCATCAGCTGGAGTCCGTTGGGGCACGGCGCGTTCGGCGCGTTCGGCGCGCTCAGAGTGCGGCACTTCGGATCGTATCCGCTGATCGAGGACAACTCCGTTCGCGCAACTGCTGCGACCATGCTCAATGCTGATATCGGTTTTGCATTTGCCAATGTGCGTGTTCAGCTGAGCCTGCTGAACGTCCTCAACGATCGCGCGAGCGACATCCAGTACTACTACGCATCACGTTTGAAAGGCGATCCCGTCGACGGTGTGAACGACATTCACTTCCACCCGGTCGAACCCCGCCAACTGCGCGTGTCATTGGCGTGGGGGCGCTAAGTAGTCACTTTTTCCAGAGCCACTCCAGCGCCTCCGGCAGCGTCTGCTGCTTCACCGCCCGATCCACGTGCGCCGCATTCTTTGCGAACACAAACTGATAGTGATATCCCTTCGCCGCGAGCACCTTCGCCATTCGCTCGCTGGCGTCGACCCAGTCGTGCATTCCATCGCGCAGCGCGTTGATATTCAGCAAATCTCGATCGCCAACCTCCAGCCACACCCGGATCGGCTTCACCGGACTGTTCGGAATCAACGTCTCGTGCAGCCCCCACGCGCCGTGCGGAGTCTCCGCATTGTGCGGCCATTGCTGATTGATCGCAGTGATCGAATAC
>JANYIJ010000228.1 GCA_025362095.1 Gemmatimonadota bacterium
TGGACGGCGCGATCCTGGTCGTGAGCGCCGTGGACGGCCCGATGCCGCAGACGCGCGAGCACATCCTGCTCGCCCGCCAGGTGAACGTGCCCCGCGTCGTCGTCTTCCTGAACAAGTGCGACCTCGTCGACGATCCCGAACTGCTCGACCTCGTCGAGCTCGAGGTCCGCGAGCTCCTTTCGAAGCAGCAGTTCGACGGCGACAACGTGCCGGTGATCCGCGGCGCCGCGATCAAGGCGATCGAAGGCGACAAGCAGTGGGTCGACCAGATCGAAGCGCTGCTCGAAGCGCTCGATACCTACATCCCGGAGCCGGTTCGCGAAATCGACAAGCCGTTCAGCATGCCGGTCGAAGACGTGTTCTCGATCACGGGCCGCGGCACGGTTGCCACGGGTCGCATCGATCGCGGCAAGATCAAGACGGGCGACGAAGTCGCGCTCATCGGTTTCGGTTCCGACAAAAAGTCGGTCGTGACCGGCGTCGAAATGTTCCGCAAGCTTCTCGACGACGGCCAGGCCGGCGACAACGTCGGACTCCTGCTCCGTGGTCTCGATAAGAAAGACATCGAGCGCGGCATGGTGCTGGCGAAGCCCGGCTCGATGACGCCGCACACGAAGTTCGAGGCCGAGGTCTACGTCCTCACGAAGGACGAGGGTGGACGCCACACGCCGTTCTTCAAGGGCTATCGCCCGCAGTTCTACTTCCGCACCACGGACGTGACGGGTTCGATCGAGTTGCCGGCGGGCACGGAGATGGTGATGCCCGGTGACAACATTCAGATGGTCATCGAGCTCATCAATCCGATCGCGATGGAAAACACGCTGCGCTTCGCCATCCGTGAGGGTGGTCGTACGGTTGGCGCAGGCGTGGTCACGAAGATTCTGGCGTAACGGCTACTCGCCTTTCAAAGGAAGTTCTCTATGGCTGGCAGAATTCGTATCCGATTGAAGGCGTTCGATCACGCGGTGATCGACCAAGCCGCAGGCGACATCGTGCGCACCGCCGAGAAGACGGGCGCGCAGGTGTCGGGCCCGATTCCGCTTCCGACGAAAACGCAGCGGTGGACGGTCCTCCGCTCGCCGCACGTCGACAAGAAGTCGCGCGAACAGTTCGAGTTGAAAACGCACAAGCGCATGATCGACATCCTCGACACGCGCTCGCAGACGGTGGACGCGCTCACAAAGCTCGACCTCCCGGCTGGCGTGGACGTCGAAATCAAAGTGGAGTAGGTGCGATGATCGGCATCATCGGCAGGAAACTGGGCATGACCCAGATATTCAATGCAGAGGGCCAGCAGATCCCGGTGACGGTGGTCGAGGCTGCGCCGAATCCAGTGACGAAGATTTCGTCAAAGGATTCGTCGGGTTTCGATTCCATCGAAATGGGACTCGGCTCTCAGAAACTCGCGCGCGAATCCAAGAAGGGTGAGCGCACGCCACGCGGACGCCGCGCGAACAAGGCGGAGGTCGGTCACGCTGCGAAAGCAGGCTTGACCGCGCCGCCGGCCGTGCTGCGCTCGTTCCGCCTCGACGACGCGCCGGGAAAGAATCCCGAAGTGCCGTCATACAAGGTCGGCGACGTGATCACCGTTGGGGTATTCGCCGTCGGCGACACCGTGAAAGTCACGGGCACGAGCAAGGGCCGCGGATTCCAGGGTGTCGTGAAGCGCTGGAACTTCGGCGGCGGACCGAACACGCACGGCAACACGAAGCACCGCCGTCCCGGTTCGATCGGACCCGGCACGGACCCGTCGCGCGTGATCAAGGGAAAGAAGATGCCCGGCCATTTTGGAGCCGAGCGCTGCACGCAAACGCACCTCCGCGTTGAAAAGATCGACGCAGAGCGAAACCTGATTTACATCCGCGGCTCCGTTGCCGGTCCGAAGAATGGGATCGTGCTCGTCCGCAAGCAGGGATAACGATGCCTGAAACGACTAACACCAGCGTCGACGCGGCCGCGTACACCGCGCAGGGAACCCCGCGTGATCGCGTGGCCCTGCCGGCGGACACGTTCGACGGTACCGTGAATCTTCCCGTGATGCACCAGGCGGTGAAGGCGTTCCTCGCCAACCAGCGCCAGGGCAACGCGTCGACCAAGACGCGCGGCGAAGTGATCGGTGGCAACCAGAAGCCGTGGAAGCAGAAGGGCACCGGCCGCGCGCGCCAGGGCTCGATCCGCGCGCCAAACTGGGTGGGCGGCGGCACTGTATTCGGTCCGCGTCCGCGCAAATACACCGAGATCGTGCCGAAGCAGGTGCGCGCGCTCGCTCGCAAGAGCGCATTCAACGCCCGCGCCCGCGAAGGCGCGCTCATCGTGATCGACGCGTTCGATTACGAGGCGCCGAAGACCTCGCGTCTTCAGCAGCTGCTCGCACGTCTCGAGCTCGCGCATCGCAAAGTCCTGATCCTCACGGACGGCGTGAAGCAGAATGTGTTCCTCTCCGGCCGCAATCTCCCGCTCGCGCACGTGATGCCGTTCAGCGACGTCTCGACGTACAACATCCTCTGGTCGGATGTGGTGCTCATCGAGTCGGGCGCCCTCGGCGAAGCGCTGGCTCCGATGAAAGAGAAGGCGGCGGCGAAGGTGAAGGTTGTTCGGTATGTCGCACGGACGACCGATGACCGAGGACCGAAGACCGAAGGCGACGAGCCAAAGTCCAAGGCGAAGAAAAAGACGGCGGTGAAGCACAAAGCCGCTGCGAAAAAAGCGCCGGCAAAGAAGACGGCGGCGAAGGCGAAGCCGCACGCGAAGGCTGCGGCGAAAAAGTCGCCAGCCAAGAAGTCGGCTCCCGAGAAGAAGGGGAAGTAACCGATGCCCACTCTTCTCCGAACCATCGTGCGGCCGATCGTCACCGAGAAAAGCTCGGCGGCGTTTCAGGACCGCGGTGAATACACGTTCGAAGTGCATCCGGAAGCGAACAAGCAGGCGATCAAGCAGGCGATCGAATCGCTGTTCGGCGTGCACGTGACCGGAGTCTGGACGTCGCAGCAGCGCGGGAAACTGCGCCGCGTCGGCGGCAAGGCCGGGCTTCGTCCCCGCTGGAAAAAGGCAATCGTGAAGCTGAAGGAAGGCGACACGATCGAGATCTTCGAGGGCGCATAATATGGGAGTCCGTCAATTCAAACCGGTGACCAAGAGCTCGCGCTTCCGCTCGGTCTCAGACTTCGACGTCATCACGCGCACCACGCCTGAGAAGTCGCTGCTCGAGCCGATCAAGAAGAGCGGCGGTCGCGACAATCACGGTCACATCTCGATGCGGCGCATCGGCGGCGGTCACAAGCGCCAGTACCGCATTATCGACTTCAAGCGCAACAAGTTCGGCGTGGTCGGCACGGTGAAGGAGATCGAGTACGATCCCAACCGCACCGCCCGCATCGCGCTCATCGAATACGCGGACGGCGAGAAGCGTTACGTCATCCACTGCAAGGGACTTTCGCAGGGCGACACGATTGTCTCCGGCCCGGGCTCTGACGTCCGCACCGGCAACGCGATGCCGCTGAAGGAAGTTCCGCTCGGCACCGCGGTGCATAACGTCGAACTCATTCCGGGCAAGGGCGGCCAGATCGCGCGCTCCGCTGGAACGAGCGTGCAGGTCGTCGCGAAGGAAGGGGACTACGTCACGCTGCGCATGCAGAGCACGGAAATGCGCATGGTGCACGGCAACTGCATGGCGACGATCGGCGAAGTCGGAAACTCCGAGCACGAGCTTCTGAGCGCAGGCAAGGCGGGCGCATCGCGCTGGGCCGGCAAGCGTCCGAAGGTGCGCGGCGAAGTCATGAACCCGGTGGACCATCCGCACGGCGGCCGTACACGCGGCGGTCGCAACGTGGTGAGCCCCTGGGGCAAGAAGGAAGGCGTCAAGACGCGCGACAAGAAGAAAGCCTCGCAGCGGTTGTTGGTGCGCGGCCGGAAGCGCGGCAAAGCCACGCAGTAAGGTTTTTCTTAGCGATTTCTAAGGACTCGAGACTATGGCAAGAAGCATTCGAAAGGGGCCCTTCGTTCAGGACAGCCTGCTGAAGCGCGTGCAGGGACTGAACTCGAGGAGCGAAAAGAAGGTCGTCAAGACCTGGTCACGCGCGAGCACCGTGCTTCCCGATTTCGTGGGGCACACGTTCGCCGTGCACAACGGGAACAAGTTCATCCCGGTGTACGTGACCGAAAACATGGTCGGGCATAAGCTCGGCGAGTTCTCGCCTACGCGACTCTTCCGCGGTCACACCGCGGCAGGTTCGAAGGCCGCGGCCGACGCGAAGGCGACGGACCAGAAGGCGCGCCCAGGCGCACCAGCTGGCGCCGGCGCTCCCGCTGCCGCCGCAGCTCCGGCCGCGCCAGCCGGCAAGGGAGGCAAGTAAACCATGTCTGAAGCCCGCGCGATCCAGCGCACGGCCCGTCAGTCGCCGTACAAAATGCGGCTGGTGATCGATCAAGTCCGTGGCATGAACGTGAATGAGGCGCTCGCGCTCCTCAAGTTTTCCAAGAAGCACGCGGCGAAGCAGATCGAGAAGGTTCTCAAGAGCGCGATTGCGAACGCCGAGCAGGCGTCGCGCAACGCGAACGAGTCGATCGACGTCGACGCGCTGTTCGTGAAGAAGGCGATCGTGAACGAAGGACCGCCGCTCAAGCGCTTCATGCCTGCCGCGATGGGACGCGCCACACCAATCCGCAAACGCACCAGCCACATCGAGATCATCGTGGGCGAGAAGGAAGGTCGATAATGGGACAGAAAACCAATCCGATCGGTTTCCGCCTCGGCGTCTCCAAGCAGTGGCGCTCGAAGTGGTACGCCAAGCGTGACTTTCCGGCGCTGCTCAAAGAAGACGAGCTCCTCCGCAAATATCTGAAGGCGCGCCTCGCGAGCGCGGCGATCGCCGACATCACTATCGAGCGGAAGCCGGGGAAGGTCGTCGTGACCATCCACACCGGCCGTCCGGGCGTGGTCATCGGCAAAAAGGGCGCCGCCGTCGAAGAGCTGAAGAACGAACTCCAGCAGCTGAGCGGCAAGGAAGTCGGCATCAACGTCGAAGAAATCAAGCGCCCGGAAATCGAAGCGCAGCTCGTTGCCGATAACATCGCCGCGCAGCTCGCGCAGCGCATCTCGTTCCGTCGCGCCATGAAGCGCGCGGTCCAGAGCGCCATGCGCATGGGCGCAGAAGGCATCAAGGTGAAATGCGGCGGCCGTCTCGGCGGCGCCGAAATCGCGCGGGTGGAAGGCTATCACGAGGGTCGTGTGCCGCTTCACACGCTGCGCGCCAACATCGACTACGCGATCAGCACCGCGAAGACCACCTTCGGCACCATCGGTGTGAAGGTTTGGATCTTCAAGGGTGAGATCGTGGAAGATCGCCGTGGCAAGACCTACTCGACCGACGCGTAAGGGAGACGACTGAAAAATGCTTTCTCCGAAACGCGTCAAGTTCCGCAAGATGTTCAAGGGCCGGCTCACCGGTATCGCCACGCGTGGCGCTACGGTCGCGTTCGGCACGTTTGGATTGCAGGCGCAAGAGCCGGGCTGGGTGACGGCACGCCAGATCGAAGCCGCTCGTGTGGCGCTCACGCGCCATATCAAGCGCGGCGGCAAAGTCTGGATCCGCATTTTCCCGGACAAGCCGGTCACCAAGAAACCGGCCGAAACCCGAATGGGAAAAGGAAAGGGTTCGCCCGAACTCTGGGTCGCCGTCGTAAAGCCGGGCCGCGTGATGTTCGAGATCGAAGGCGTCACGAAGGAGATCGCCAAAAAGGCGCTCGGACTCGCGGCCGCCAAACTCGGCATCAAGTCAAAGTTCATAGCTCGTGAGGAGGCGCACACCGAATGATGAAGTCCGCTCAGATTCGCGAGCTGTCGCTTGATGAAATGCAGGCGCGCATTTCGGAACTCGAGGAGGAGCGTTTCCGTCTCCGGTTCCGCAGCGCGACCGAATCGCTGAACGATCCGCTTCGCTTGCGTGTGATTCGCAAGGACATCGCGCGGCTCAAGACCGTGTTGAAGGAACAGCAGACCAAGGCCGGCGCAGTTCGCGCGGGTGGGAGATAGTCATGGCAATGCAGAATGCAGAATCGTCGGGGACGCCGGATCGCAATTCACGCAAGACGCGCACGGGAATCGTCGTGAGCGACAAGATGCAGAAGACGGTGGTCGTCGCGATCGAACGTCGCGTCGCGCATCCCGTCTACGGCAAGATGATCACCCGGACCAAGCGCCTGAAGGCGCACGACGAGGAGAACTCGGCGAAGACCGGTGACACCGTGCGCATCGTTGAAACCCGTCCGCTGTCGAAGGACAAGCGGTGGCGTGTGGTCGAGATCGTCGATCGCGCGCGATAAGAGGATAAGCCAATGATCCAGCAGGAATCGATGGTCAAGGTGGCGGACAACTCGGGCGCGAAGACGGCGCTCGTGATCCGCGTGCTTGGCGGAACGCGCCGGCGATACGCCGGACTCGGCGATGTCGTCATCGTCGCGGTGAAGAACGCGCTCCCCAACGGCCAGGTGAAGAAGTCGGACGTGGCGCGCGCCGTCGTGGTGCGCACTGTGAAAGAAACGCGGCGCAAGGACGGGAGCTACATCCGGTTCGACGAAAACGCCGTGGTCATCATCAATGAAGACGGCGAGCCGAGGGCCACGCGTATTTTCGGCCCCGTCGCCCGTGAACTGCGCGAAAAGAAGTACATGAAGATCGTCTCGCTCGCCCCGGAGGTCTTGTAACATGCGCGTCCTGACACACAGAAAGACCCGCGGCAAACGGAACCGCACGCGTCACGAGATCAACGCCGAGCGCGAGAAGATCCACGTCGTGAAGGGCGACACCGTGCGCGTGGTTCGCGGCGACGACAAGGGCAAAGAAGGGAAGATCATCCGCGTGCACACCAAGACGGGCCGCGTGGTGATCGAAGGAGTGAATCTGGTGAAGAAGCATCGCAAGGCGCGCCGCGCGGAGGAGCAGTCCGGCATCATCGAAATGCCCGCACCGCTGCACGCGTCGAACGTCATGCTGCTCGACCCGAAGTCTGGCGCGCCGACGCGCATTCGCGCGAAGATCGACACAGACGGAACGAAGGAGCGCATCAGCGTAAAGTCGGGCGACGCACTCGCGCGTCCCGGCAAGAGCTGAGCGGAGACTGACAGATGGCTACTACTGACAAAGACAAAAAAGACGCCCCCAAGAAGGACGGGGCAAAGAAGAAGGAAGGCGGCAGCAAGAAGCGTCAGGCGGCCGCGGCCGCTCCGCCAAAAGAGCACACGGGAGTCGGCCAGCCGGCGCCCGAGCCACGCCTGCGCGAGTACTACGCGAAGACGGTGCGTCCGAATCTGGCCAAGCAGTTCGGCCTGAAGAACGTGCACCAGATTCCGAACCTCGAGAAGATCGTGCTGAACGTCGGCATGAGCGAGGCGATCAAGCAGCCGAAGGTTCTCGACGCGGTCGTCGAGGAGCTCGGCATCATCACCGGTCAGCGGCCGACCAAAAAGAAGGCGAAGAAGTCCATCGCCAACTACGGGCTTCGGCAGGGACAGGAGATCGGCGTCGCGGTGACGCTGCGCGGAGCAAGGATGTGGGAGTTTGCCGACCGCTTCATCTCGACGGCGATCCCGCGCATCCGAGACTTCCGCGGCCTCTCGACACGCGCGTTCGACGGACGCGGCAACTACAGCATGGGCGTGAAGGAACAGATGATCTTCCCGGAGATCAACTACGACCAAGTTGAGCAGATCCACGGCATGGACATCACGTTCGTCACGACGACGAACAAGGATGACCAGGCCTTCGCGCTGCTGCGCGAGCTGGGAATGCCGTTCCGCGGTGACGACAAGCCGATCGTCGTTCAAGCCGCGCAGTAACAGGACCGAAGACCGACGTCCGAAGACCGAAACAACAACTACGAGACCACGATGGCGAAAAAGAGCAGCATCGAGAAGAACGAGCGCCGCAAGCGGATGTCCGCGCAGTACGCGGCCAAGCGGAAGGCCTTCAAGGCCGTCATGCACGATCCGAAGTCCACCGACGCGCAGAAGCTGGCCGCGCAGACGGGACTTCAGAAACTGCCGCGCAACTCGGCGCCGGAGCGAATCCGCAACCGGTGTTCGATGACCGGACGGTCGCGCGGGTACGTGGCGACGTTCGGGCTCTCGCGCATTGCGTTTCGCGAGATGGCGTTGATGGGACTTATTCCGGGCGTGCGAAAGGCATCCTGGTAAAGAAGGGAAGGACGTAACAAAGGTTTTCTGTGCGTCGGTTAGGCAAGGTCAGTAGTTGACCAGTAACCTTGCTCGACCGACCAACGGAAAACGGATCACCTGCGGTTACAGCACTTTCACTTTCTAAAGGTCCGCCGTTCAGGCGGAAACCATAGGAAAAACAGGAAGCAATCTTATGAGCATGACCGATCCGATTGCCGACATGTTGACGCGGATCCGCAATGCGTGCGGATCGAAGCATCGCCGCGTTGATATTCCGGCATCGAAAATGAAACTTGAAATCGCGCGCCTGTTGAAGGCGAATAATTTCATCACGGATTACAAGAGTGTCGCGGCCGCCGATGGCAGGCCGCTGCTCCGCGTCGTGCTCAAGTACGCGCAGGGCGGACAGCCTGTCATTCGCGAACTGAAGCGTGTGTCGAGCCCGGGTCTTCGGAAATACGTCGCGGTCGCAGAGATCCCGCGCGTGCGCAACGGCCTCGGCGTCGCGATCATCAGCACCTCCAAGGGACTGATGACCGACCGCGAGGCGCGCGCGCAGCGCACCGGCGGCGAACTTCTCGCTCTCGTCTGGTAAGGAGACCGAGACCATGTCACGTATCGGCAAGATTCCGATTCAGATCCCCAAGGGCGTCACAGTGACCGTGAAGGGTCACGATATCACGGTGAAGGGACCCAAGGGTGAGCTCCATCGGACCATGCATTCGGATATCGGCGTTACGCTCGAAGGCGAGACCGTCACGGTCACGCGTCCGTCGGACGAACCGATTCACAAGTCACTGCACGGACTGTCGCGCACGCTCGTCGCCAACATGGTCGAGGGTGTGACCAAGGGTTACTCGAAACAGCTCGAAATCACGGGCGTCGGCTACAAGGCTGAGGTTCGTCCGTACGGACTGCAGCTCGCGCTGGGCTTCTCGCACCAGATCGAGTACAAGGCGCCGCAGGGCATCAAGCTGCTCGCGCCGCAGCCCACGAACATCACGATCGAAGGCGCAGACAAGCAGGTCGTGGGACAGGTGGCCGCCGAGATTCGCTCGCTGCGTCCGCCCGAGCCGTACAAGGGCAAGGGAATCAAATACGCCGGCGAAGTGATTCGCAGAAAGGCCGGAAAGGCGGGAGGTAAGTAATGCCTGGTCAACGTGTACCGAAGGACCGCGCCGGACTGCGCACGCGCCGCCACATTCGCGTTCGCGCGAAAGTGAAGGGCACTCTCGAGCGTCCGCGTCTGGTCGTATTCCGTTCAGACAAGCACATCTATGCCCAGCTCGTGAACGACACCACGCAGCGCACGATCGCGACGGTGTCCGACGCCGGCTTCACGGGCAAGAAGAGCGAAAAATCTGTCGCGGTGGGAAAGAAGATTGCCGAGAAGGCCAAGGCCGCCGGCATCAGCAAGGTCGTGTTCGACCGCGCTGGGTACCAGTATCACGGCCGCGTGAAAGCGGTGGCCGACGGAGCCCGCGAAGGCGGGCTGGAGTTCTAAATGGCAGAGAACGAAGGCACATCGAGCGAGCCGGCAGCAGCAGCGCCGGCCGAGAGTGGTGAAGCGCCGCCTCAGGCGCCGCGTACGGGCGGAAGCGCCCGCAGCGGTGGCGGCAGCGCGCGCAGCGGCGGCGGGCCTGGTGGCCGCGGTCGTGGCGGGCCGGGGGGTGGTCGCGGTGGTCCGGGCGGAGGACGTGGTGGCCCGGGCGGCGGACCTGGCGGCGGCGGTGGACGCGGGCGTGGCGGTCCTGGCGGCGGCGCTGGTGGCCGTGGTCCGGGCGGCGAACGCGGCGGACGCGGCGGCCCGGGACAGGATCGCGGTGAAGGCAGCGATCTCGTCGAGAACGTGATTGCAATCAATCGAGTGGCGAAGGTCGTGAAGGGTGGCCGTCGCTTCTCATTCAATGCGCTCGTCGCGGTTGGCGATGGGCAGGGCAAGGTCGGCATCGCGACCGGAAAGGCGAACGAAGTTTCTGAAGCGGTCCGCAAGGCCGTCGACGGAGCCCGTCGTCACATGGTTTCGATTCCGATGACCGGTTCGACGATTCCTCACGAGATCGTGGGCAAGCACGGCGCAGGAAAAGTTCTCATGAAGCCCGCAGCGCCCGGAGCCGGTGTGATTGCCGGTGGCGCGGTGCGCGCGATCATGGAATGCGCCGGCATCACCGACATTCTCACGAAGTCGCTCGGATCCACGAATCCGCACAACATGGTGCTCGCCGCGATGGAAGGACTCGCCGCGCTGACCACCGTGGAACAGATCGCCCGCGAGCGCGGCGTCGAGCCGGGCTCGCTCGGCTACCGTTCGCGCGCCAAGTCGAAGGAGGCAGCGCATGCCTAGGACATTTGTTTGGCACCGTTCACGCGGCCCCAAGACGACCGCGCCGAACACGCTCACGAAGGGAAAGGTGCTGATCCGCCAGGTGAAGAGCGGACTCGGCCAGACGGCGCGGATGCGCGCGAATCTCGAGGCGCTCGGCCTCAGGCATCACCAGAGCGAGGTGACGCACCAGGATTCGCCGTCGCTGCGCGGCATGATCAAGAGAGTCCGTCATCTGGTGACGGTGACCAAGGTCAAGGAATAGTCATATGTCAGAGGAAAAGATCGGCCTGCACAACCTGGCGCCCGCGCGCGGTTCGCATCGCAACCGCAAGCGGCTCGGCCGTGGCCCGGGATCGGGCACCGGCAAGACGTCGGGCAAGGGCCATAAGGGCATCAAGGCGCGTTCGGGCCATCACGGCCACGGCGGAAACAAGCCGCACTTCGAAGGCGGCCAGATGCCGCTGACGCGGCGCGTGCCGAAGCGCGGATTCACGAATCCGTTCCGCATCGAGTCGCAGGTCGTGCATCTCATGGACCTCACGCTGCTGCCGAAGGGCGCAGAGGTGACGCGCGAGACGCTCGCAGCGGCCGGACTGATTCGCTCGGCCAAGGGCCATGCGAAACTGCTCGCCAACGGAGAGATTACGCATGCGGTGACGGTGCGTGGAATCAAAATGAGCGCCGCGGCCCGCGAGAAAATCGTGGCGGCCGGCGGTCGCGTCGAGGAGTAACCGAAGCACATGGCCCAGGCCAACACGACTCAGGCGCTTCAGAACATCTACAAGACGCCGGAGCTCTGGCAGAAGATCACGTTCACGTTCATCTGCCTGGTGATCTACCGGGTAGGTTCGCACGTCGCCGCACCGGGCGTCGACGTGCAGGCGATGGTCGACTACTTCACGACCCAGAACAAGGGCGGCGGTGGTCTGCTGGGCCTGTACGACCTGTTCGTGGGCGGAAACCTGTCGCGCTCGACGATCTTCGCGCTCGGCATCATGCCGTACATCTCGGCGTCCATCTTCTCGCAGATCGGCGCGGCGGTCATTCCGTCGCTCGAGAAAATGCAGAAAGACGAAGAGGGTCGCAAAAAGATCACGCAGTGGACGCGCTACGCGACGATCGTTCTCGCGGCGGTGCAGGGCTACGGCTTCGCGCTCTTCGTCGAGAGCGTGCAGGGCGCGGTGGTCACGCCGGGGTTCGGCTTCAAACTGCAGATGACCTTCGTGCTCACGACGGGCGCGATGTTCGTGATGTGGCTCGGCGAGCAGATCACGGAACGCGGGCTCGGCAACGGCGCGTCGCTCATGATCTTCTTCTCGATCGTGGAGCGCTTCTGGCCGGCGATCGGCGACACATACAAGTTCTACACGACCGGCGCGACGAATCTACTCGCGCTGATCGCGCTCGCCTTCCTGATGGTTGCTGTCGTTGGTGGCGTGGTGGCGATCACGATCGCCGCGCGTCGCATCGCGATCCAGATCCCGCAGCGCTCGATGGCGCGGGGACGGATGCGCGAGGCGGCCAAGAACTTCATCCCGCTGCGCATCAACTCTGCGGGTGTCATGCCGATCATCTTCGCATCGTCGCTGATCGTCATTCCCGGTGCGCTCGCGCAAGTGAGCGGCAACGCGTTCCTGAGCGGTCTCGCCGAGCGCATCTCGCCAGGCACTGGGTGGTATGTGCTGCTCACGGCCGTGCTGATTCTGTTCTTCACGTATTTCTACACGTCGATCATTTTCAACCCGATCGATCTCGCGGAAAACCTGAAGAAGCAGGGCGGGTTCATTCCCGGCATCAAGCCCGGCGCGAAGACGGCGGATTACATCGATCACGTCGTCATGCGCATTACGCTGCCGGGAGCGATTTTCCTGACGCTGATCGCCCTGCTGCCGGTGTGGATCGGCGGCATGATCAACGTGAACTTCCGCTTCGGCGGCACGTCGCTGCTTATCGTGGTCGGCGTCGCGCTCGACACGCTCGCGCAGATGCAGCAGCACTTGCTCCTGCGCAAGTACGACGGCTTCATGAAGAAGGGACGCGTCCGCTTCCGCGGCCGCACGCAGGGCGGCTTCTAAAGAACGCCACATGATCGTCGTGCTGCTCGGGCCTCCGGGTGCCGGCAAGGGGACGCAGGGGGAGCGGATCGCCGCTGACCTCGGCGTCCCCAAGATTTCTACCGGCGATGTGATTCGCGCGGCGATGGCCGCGAAAACGGAGCTCGGCCTCCAGGCCAAGGCCGCGTACGATCGCGGCGATCTCGTCTCCGACGACGTCATCATGGGAATCATTCGTGAGACGCTCGCGGCGCCCGCGCAGGCGCGCGGCGTGATTCTCGACGGCGTGGTGCGCACCGTGCCGCAGGCCGAGGGTCTCAGCGAGGTGCTCAAGACGCTCGGGCGAAAGCTCGACGTGGTGATGCTGTTCGAGATTCCGGATGAGCTGCTGGTGTCGCGCCTTAGCGCGCGCACGGTATGCGACGCATGCTCGGCGCCATTCACAGGGCGCGCGCCGGGGGAAGTGCACGCCGATTGTGCGAAGTCGCCCAAGGGGCACCTGATGCGCCGCAAGGACGACGAGCCCGATGCCGTGCGCAATCGCCTCCGCGTGTATCAAGCGCAGACGGCGCCGGTGATTGAGTGGTATGCATCGCACGGCGCGAACATTGCTCGCATTGACGCGGTGGGAAGCGTGGACGAGGTTGCGGGCCGCGCCCGAAAGGCCGTCGGACTGAGCTGATGGTACAGCTCAAGTCACCGAGGGAAGTCGAGACGATGGCGGCGGGGGGGAAGATCCTCGCCGCCACGCATCAAGTAGTTCGCGGCGCGGTTCGCGCCGGCGCGACGACGATGGATCTCGACAAGATTGCCGAGCAGTTCATTCGCTCGCACGAGGGCGCGACGCCGAGCTTTAAGGGACTCTACGGATTTCCGGCGACGATCTGCGCGTCGATCAACGAGGAGGTCGTGCACGGAATTCCCTCGGTCAAGCGAGTGCTGAAGGAAGGCGACATCATCTCGGTGGACATTGGCGTGTTCTACGGCGGGATGCACACGGATGCGGCTAACACATGGGCGGTTGGCCCGGTGGATGAAAAGACGGCGAAGCTGCTGCGCGTAACGAAGCAAGCGCTGGATGCGGGGCTCGCGGCTGCGGTCGTGGGGAATCACGTGGGTGACATCGGCAACGCGATCGAGACCATGGTGCTCAAGGGCGGTTTCGCGGTGGTGCGCGAGCTCGTGGGGCACGGCGTGGGGCAGATGATGCACGAGGAGCCGCAGGTTCCGAATCACGGCAAGGCGAAGCGCGGCATGAAGCTGGTGCACGGGCTGACGCTCGCGATCGAGCCGATGGTGAACGCGGGGAGCGCGAATACGCGCACGCTCGGTGATAAGTGGACGGTGATCACGGTGGACGGATCACGGTCGGCGCACTTCGAGCATACGATCGCGGTGTTGAACGAGGGGTCGCGAGTACTGACCCGCTAGGTTCGGCGCGCGGAGCGTCGAGGATCTAGTTCGTTCGAGCGAGCGCGAAGTTCGAAGGCCGCGTCGCTCCGCTACGTCACGGACGATCGGCCAGGAATCACGCGGGCCGGATCGGCGACGCGTTTTCGCTACACGGGTGCTGATGGAAAGCGCGTCACGGACCACGACACACTCTCGCGTATCAAGGCGCTCGCGATTCCACCGGCGTGGACCAAAGTATGGATAGCGTTCGAACGCACAGCGGCGAACGCGCGATCAGGTGATCCAACGATCGATCACCTTCGCGACTCGCCATTTTCCGTTCGACTTCACGAGCTCAACAACGATTCCTGTCGCAAAGCTGCCGCGACTTGGGCGTCCACCTGCGGCCACCGGGCCACGGCAGCCCATGCGAATATCCGCGCGGAAGTGACCGCTCGAATCAGTTGACATAGAGATAGCAAACTGGAGTCCGGCACTCGCGGACGCAGTGCGCGTCGCCGGATTCGTGTTCCATGGGCACGCGACCTCGCGAAGAACATCGATACGAAGTCCGCGTTCAGCGGCGAATGGTTGCAACGTTCGATAGGTTAGCGTGTCCGCTGCGAACCAGCGAGTCTGGCCGGGAACCACCTGCTGACTTCCCCCGAGCGTGTCGAACGCGAGAGTACCGGCGATTGCCGCGAGATCGTCAACGGACGGCCGTTCTCGCGGGCCCTTCAGATGAGCGACGTGCGCGCATGAGGGTCCGCCCGCGACAAGTAGAATGAGGACGACAAGCGGTTTCACTCTGCGCACGAACCGGAGCATGGTGCACTGTATCAGGACAGATCGGAACATGCCAAGTCTCTTGCGGTTTCGTGATCCGAGGCGCACGAAAACGGTGACACTCCTTGAGTTGCGCTCGACGAGATTCGTTGTGACTCGTCGTGCGCGCATCGCGGTGCGTGGATGGCAGCACCTGGTGCTGCCCGGCCCGGCTGGCGGAATTGGTAGACGCAGGAACCCGCGAAGTTCCTAGCCGAAAGGCCGTGCGGGTTCGAGTCCCGCGCCGGGTACGGACGAGTCAATGCCCGCCGAGTTGCGCGATGGGAAATAGCCTCATAGACTAGGATGAGCTTCGCGGGTTCCTGCGACGGAGGGCTCGGGCGATTTCGCCCGGCCCTCCGTTGTACGTTTGGCGCGCAGCTCTTTGCCGCGAGAGCTACTGCGGGATGACGTCTCGGCAGTACGTCGCGGCACATCGCACCGCTTCGAATCACGCTACACGATTCCGAACGCGCGCACCGGAAACGTGCCAAACCCCTTCACCTTCACCGGCACCGCGAAAAACTTCGAGCCGCGCTCGGGGAGGGCACTGAGATCGCACATGTGCTCGCAGATCGGAATTTCTCTGCCGAGCAATTCGGTGTGAACCGGACGCTCGCCCGTATCTGTGCTGTCGATGTTATGCGAATCGATGCCCACGAACACCGCGCCCGAGTGGGCGAGCCAGCGCGCGAGATCGCCGGTGAGAAAGGGAAAACCCTCGAAGTACTGCTCTGTGCGCCAGTGGCGGTCCCAGTTCGTTTGCACGAGGACTGCCTTGCCGCGCACTTCATCCGCCTTGAACGGCAGTTTGTCGATCGCGCGATCATTCGACGGCGTCATTCTCGCCACGAGGCAGTCGAGATTCGCGAGCGAAGTGAGCGGCAGTCCCGCGAGATCAGTGCCGTCGGGATAGCGATGGAACGGACTGTCGACGTAGGTCCCGGTGTTCGCGATCATTTCGATCTTGCCGATCTGAAATTCCGTTCCCGCCGCGTAGCGCTTCTTCGATTCCTCGCGGCTCAGATAATCGCAGACGATCGGGGCAGGGAGGCCCTTATACGTTACCATGCCGTGCTCGACGGTGTGGCTGACGTCGATCAGGCGCCGCGGCGCGTTGCTCATAAGTTCCTCATGCGCCGATCGCTCTCTCTACGGCGGAAATCGCGTCGATCGCGGCGGAGACGCACTCGTGCACCAGCGCCGCCGCTTCATCGGCGAGTTTCTTGCCAAGCGTCGGATCGGTCATCGATGCAACGTTGATCCGGACGTTGTACACGGCGCCCTTGCACGCGGCTTCGGCGAGCAGCGCAGCGACTCCGGCATCGCTCACCGCGTTCGTGTTGCCCTTCTGCGCGCACAGCGCCGCGAGCTTCGCGACGGCGACGCACGCGCGCGCGGTCTCGAGCGGCACCTCTGCGGCCTTCACCAGCGCTTTCTGAATTGCGGCGTCGCGCGCAGCGATCTGGTCCGCACTTTCCTTCGGCAGTTTGTACGCGGCGCTGACGAGCGCGTATGAATCGGAATCCTCTTTCACCAGCGCCGAGAGGCGCGCATTCAGCGAGACCGCTTTCGCCGCGAGCTCCTGCATCTCGCGCTCGACCGCGACGTACTTCTTCCGGCCGATCGTGAGTCCCCCGACCATCTCCGCGAGCGCGGCGCCGAGTGCTCCGACGTGCGCGACCACCGCGCCGCCGCCCGGAACCGGCGCGCTCGACGCGACCGACGCGACGAACCCGCGCACCGACTCGCCACCGTCTGCGGCTGCCGCGATTTTGCTCTCGAGCACACGGTCGGCGGAGAAGCCCTTCAGCTGAATGTGATCGGCCGCGATCTGAAAAAGCGCGCGTCCCGGGACCAGCCCGATGATCTCGCTCCACGTCGGGCTCACACCGCGCTTCTCGGCTTCGAACTTCACGGTGTCGTACGCGAGAAGGATCGACGTCGTGTCGGTGTCGACGAGATTCATCGAGACCTGCGCCTGACCGTCCACTTCAAGCCCGAGCCCCTTTACCGCGGGCAGCCCGCCGCCTGACGCGCGCACGGCCTTCGCGACTTCCTTCGCTACCGCGAGATTCGTCGCGGGCCCTAGATAGACATTGTACGCGACGAGAAATGGCCGCGCGCCGATCACCGTCGCGCCCGCCGTAGGATGAATCTTGTTGGGACCGAAATCGGGCTTGCGATCAGGATTCGTTCCGATCTCGTCGCGCGCTTTCTCAAATTCGCCGCGGCGGACGTCGGCGAGGTTCACTCGATCGGGACGCGCGGCCGCGCGCTCATACAGGAAGACCGGGATGCCGAGTTCTTTCCCAACGCGCGCGCCGAGTTCCTTCGCCAGCGCGACGCAGTCGTCCATCGTCGCGCCTTCCAGCGGGATGAACGGGCACACGTCGGTCGCGCCGATGCGTGGATGTTCGCCCGTGTGCGCGGTGAGGTCTATCAGCTCGCGCGCTTTCGCGATGCCCGCGAACGCAGCGTTCACGGCGTGCTCCGCAGGCGCGGCGAATGTGACCACCGTACGGTTGTGTGATGGATCGCTCGACACGTCGAGCATCGCCACTCCGGGCACCGCGGAGATCGCGTCGCGAATTGCGGCGATCACTTCAGGGCGGCGGCCCTCGGAGAAATTCGGAACGCACTCGATCATCTTCATGCGAACAAAGCTAAACGTTGTTGATAGTTCTCAAGAGCCATGGATGCATGGCCGTGCTGCCGGCAACCACGCTCGTATGCGCGACGGGACACTCGGCTCCCGCCATGGTCGTCACCACGCCGCCGGCCTCGCGCACGAGCAGCATGCCGGCCGCGATGTCCCACGGCGAGAGTTTCATCTCCCAGAAACCGTCGAAGCGTCCGCAGGCGACACTCGCGAGATCGATTGCGGCGGCGCCCGCTCGCCGCGCGCCACTCGCGCCCGCCATCACGCGGCCGAGTTGCCCGAGGTACGGCGCGATTTCCTCCTGTCGCACGAATGGAAAGCCGGTGGCAAACAGCGCGCGCTGCGGACTGTCGATCGTCGAAACGCGAATCGCCGCGCCGTTCAAATGCGCTCCGCCGCCGGCGATCGCCGTGAAGCACTCGTCGGAGGGCACGTCGATCACGACCCCCGCCGTAAGCGCGCCATCGACGAGCACACCGATCGACACCGCGTATTCCGGATATCCATGCAGGAAATTCGTAGTTCCGTCGAGCGGGTCCACGACGAACACCACGCCGGAGTTTTGCGCGGCGGGGGCGATCGTGCTCGCCGTTTCTTCCGCGAGCATCGACGCGTGCGGCACGTGCTGCCGGAGCACGGCGAGAATCTCCATTTCGGCCGCGAGATCCACCTCGCTGACGAAATCAGTGGCGCCCTTCTCCCTCCAGACGATGTCTCGAACCCGCGGCGTGGCATCGCGAATAACCGCCGCTGCGGCTTGGGCCGCGTCCAGCGCGACCGCAAGCAATTCCGACGGCGAAAGCGAGTTGTTAAGAGCAGCTCGTGGTTGTTCCGGCACTCTGCACTCCGTACTTTTCGATGATGGCACGCATCTTCAGCGGCATTCAGCCTTCGGGCGAGCTGCACATAGGAAACTATCTCGGCGCCGTGAAGAACTGGGTGCAATTGCAGCACCAGTTCGAGACGTTCATTTGCATCGTGAACTACCACGCGATCACCGCCCCCTACGCGCCGGTCGATCTCGAGCGGCGCACGCACGAGATGGCGGTCGGACTGCTCGCAGCGGGCATCGATCCATCGAAGGCCACGCTCTTCGTGCAGTCGCAGGTCCCCGAACATACGGAACTCGCCTGGATCTTCAATACGCTCACGCCGTTCGGCGAACTCGAGCGGCAGGTCGCGTTCAAGGAAAAATCGGCGAAGCAGGAGCAGGTTATGGCGGGAATTTTCAACTATCCCGTGCTTCAGGCCGCGGACATTCTGCTCTATCTGGCCGACCTCGTTCCCGTAGGTGAGGATCAGGTTCAGCACTTGGAGCTCTCGCGGGTGATCGCGCGCAATTGGAATTCGCGATTCTCGCCAAATGCGCCGTATTTCCCAGAGCCGCAGCCGCGACTGACGCCTACGCGCCGCATCGTCGGACTCGACGGGCAGGCGAAGATGTCGAAGTCGCTCGGGAACACGATCGGCCTCCTCGACGAACCCGACGCCATTTGGGAAAAACTTCGTCCTGCGCCCACCGATCCCGCGCGTCAGCGGAAGACAGACAAGGGCGATCCCGACAAGTGCCCGATCATCTTTCAGCTCCACAAGGCGTTCTCGACGGATTCAACCGTTCGCGAGGTAGAGACGAATTGCCGCGAGGCAAAATGGGGATGCATCGACTGCAAGAAGTCGCTGCTCGCCGGCATGGTGGCCGAACTCACGCCGATCCGCGAGCGCGCAACGGAACTGAACGCGGATCCGAAAAAAATTACCGATGCGCTCGAGCTCGGCTCCTCCAAGGCGCGCAAGGTCGCGAAAACGACGATCAGAGAGGTCAAGGAAAAAATGGGACTTCCTCTCGCAGTCGGCGGCGCCTAGCATGATCGCCGGCACCGTGCAGTCGCCCGCCACGGCGGAGATGATCTCCGCCTTCCGCCTCGATCTGATCACGAAACTCGCGCTCGCAGTGTTCATGGGCGGCGCGATCGGTCTCGAACGCCAAATGGCGGGAAAGGCCTCGGGCCTGCGCACCAATATTCTGATTTGTCTCGGATCCGCGATGATCATGGATCTCTCCATGAATCTCGGCATGGCGTTCGGCGACGTGCGCGTTGGCGATCCCGGACGCATTGCGGCGCAGATCGTGACCGGCATCGGATTCATCGGAGCGGGCACGATCATGCAGTCGCGCGGCGCAATCACCGGGCTGACATCAGCGGCAACGATCTGGGTGGTGGCAGCGATCGGCATGACGGTTGGCGCTGGATTCTTCGTCGAAGCGCTCGGCGGCACCGCGATGGTCATGCTCGTCCTCGGCGGCCTCGGCCGTCTGGAATACAAGCTGCTCCGCATGCAGCGAACATTGGACTGCACCATCAGGACGAAACCGGGCATCACCCTCGAGTGGGTGAAGACCGCTCTCTTCTCGGACGGCCTCTCGGTCGAGCACTCGAAGATCTTCGATCACGAAGGCGATCGCGTGTTTGAAATGAAATTGAAAGGACCGGCGCGGCAGTTCGAAATCGCGCGCGCGGAGCTGCTCGAGCGACACGAAGTGCTCAACGTGCTACTGGGCTGAGCTGGGGTCTCTGCACGTTGCCCTCACGCAAGCTCGTCGTCGACCTGCGTTCGCGCACCCCGGCGTTCCGTCTTCCCGATCATGTCGCGGAGCAATTTCTCGAATCCACGCCCTCGGGCTGGACAACCGAGATCGTGCAGGCAGACACGGAGTCGTCCGGCGACGGATCGCGGACGCCGAGCGACGAAGCGTTCCGCGCTATCGTCGACGCGGAGATCTATCTCGCGTTCGGCATGCCGCGTGCGCTCTGGGAGAGCGCAAAACAACTGCGCTGGATTCACTCGGCGTCGGCCGGCGTGGCATCGCTGCTCTTTCCCGAGATGCTCGCGAGCGACATAGCGCTCACGAATTCTGCCGGAACCTATGGGCCGCCGATCGCGGAGCACGTCGTTGCCGGTGTGATGTATTTTCTGCGCTCGTTCGACGTCGCGGGAACTCTGCAGCGGCACGCGGAGTGGAACTCCGCCGTGTTCGGCACGAATGCCGCGCCGATTCGCGAGGTGAGCGAGTGCCGCGTGCTGGTGGTTGGCGCCGGAGGAATCGGCTCGGAAGTCGCGCGCCGATTCTCGGCCCTCGGTGCGACCGTCACGGGAATCCGGCGCAATCCGGCCAAAGGGATTCCGCCGGGATTTGCCCGCGTTGTGGGCCCGTCGGCGCTGGATGCTGAAATACCCTCCGCGGACGTGCTCGTTTTGGCGACACCGCTCACAGCTGAGACGCAGGCGATGCTCACGGCGGAGCGAATTGCGAGGCTTCCGGCAGGCGCGATCGTGAGCAACATCGGACGCGGCGCGCTCGTGGATGAACCGGCGCTCGTCGCAGCCCTCAAGAGCGGCAATTTGAGAGGGGCCGCGCTCGATGTTTTCGCGCGCGAACCGCTGGCGTCCGATAGTCCGTTGTGGCACCTTCCTCAAGTGTTGCACACCCCGCATGTCTCGGGGGATTCGCCGCGCCTGTTTTGGGGACGGCTGAGCGCGCTCTTCCTGGAAAATTGGACGCGTTACCGCGCGGGCGAACCGCTGCGTAACCTCGTGGACAAGACAGCCGGATACTGATCCGCTTCTCTGACAGCTGAATTATAAGAATTATGGAAAAAATCATTAAAGCAGCCGTTGACCGTGGCGCGAGTGACCTGCACATCAAGGCCGGCGACGTATTTCGCGCGCGCATCGACGGCAAGCTCGTTCCGCTCACCAAGCAGGCGCTGACGCCGGAACAAACTCGTTCGATTGCGATGAAGTTCATCCCGAACGACGAAGACCGGGCGCGCATCGACAAGATCCAGGACTACGATTGCTCGTGGGGCGCGCAGGGCATAGGCCGGTTCCGCGTGAACATTCTGCGGCAGCGGTCGAGCTTCATGATCGTGATGCGCGTGATTCCGTTCGAGGTGCCGACGTTCGACAAGCTTTCGCTGCCGCCGGTGCTCAAGGGGATTGCTGAAGCCGAACGCGGCATGATCCTCGTGACCGGCGTCACCGGTTCGGGCAAGTCGAGTACGATGGCCGCGATGATCAATCACATCAACGCGACGAAGCATAAGCACATTGTGACGCTGGAAAATCCACTCGAGTTTCTGCATCGCGACATCCAGTGCTCTATTACGCAGCGCGAGATCGGGGTGGACACGGAAAGTTTCCGCATGGGACTTCGCGCGGCGCTGCGTCAGGATCCGGACGTAATTCTGATCGGCGAAATGCGCGACTCGGAGACGATCGACACCGCCATGAAAGCGGCGGAGACGGGGCATCTGCTGGTGTCCACCGTGCACACGCCGGACGCACAGAGCACGGTCATGCGCATTCTCGCGATGTTCCCGCCTGAAGAACAGGACGTGGTGCGCGTCCGTCTGGCTGAATCGCTGCACGCGGTGGTATCGCAGCGCCTGCTCCCCAAAAAGGACGGGCACGGCCGCGCGGTGGCGTGCGAGGTGATGATCGTCACCCCGACGATCAAGGAGCTGATGCTCGATCGCGATCGCGTCTCCGAAATCCGCGACTACATCGCGGAGGGACGTGAGCAGTACGGCATGCAGACCTTCGACCAGCACCTCACCGATCTCGTGCAAAGCGGCGAAGTGGAGTTCGAGGTCGCGCTCGCCGCGTCCACAAAGCCGAGCGACTTCGAGCTGAAAATGCGGACATTCCGCCGGCGCTCGACCACCAACCGCAAGGCGGTCGTCGATCCGCCGATCGCGGAACCCATGACCGGAGCGATTTCGCTCGGCACGGCGGGATCCGCGGTGACAGGCGCGCAGCCGGTCGTGCCGGGAGCGCCCGAGAAAACCCCGGAGTCCTCGCCTAAGATTCAGGGCCTGTCAACTGGTTTCGATTTCTAACGGAAAGTGAAGATGAGTGTTCGACTGGATGGAGTGTTCGGCCCGGTGGTCTCGACGTTCAAGCGAGATTCGGGTGACATCGACAGCGCGGCGTTCACGGAAAATGTGAAAGCTCACATCGCCGCCGGCCTGCTCGGCGTGGTGGTCTGCGGCTCGACGGGCGAAGCGGCGCTGCTGAGCGAAAGCGAGCGAACCGAACTGCTCGAAGCCGCACGTCGCGCGACACCGCCCGATCGCATGGTGTTCATGGGCACCGGCGCCGAGTCCACGCGGCTCACGATTCGCCGCTGCCACGAAGCGCAGACGATCGGCGCCGATGCGGTGCTCGTGGTTGCGCCGCATTACTACTCGAACGCGATGAGCGTCGACGCGCTGCGCGCGCACTATCTCGCCGTGGCGGAGAAGAGCCCGTTGCCGGTGCTCCTCTACAACATTCCGAAGTACATGCACTTCAAGCTCGCGCCCGAACTCGTGGCGGAACTCGCGCGGCATCCGAACATCATCGGCATCAAAGACAGCTCCGGCGATCTCGACCTTCTGAAATCTTACATCGCGTCGCAGAGCGATTCGTTCACAGTGCTCACGGGGAATGGCGGCCAGCTGCATCCCGCGCTGATGGCTGGCGCGCGCGGCGGAATTCTCGCCGTCGCACTGTTCGCAGCCGAGCGCTCTGTGGCAATCTTCGGCGCGCACTCCAAGGGGGATCACGCGACGGCGGACAGCTTGCAGGCGGAAATGAAGCCGCTCGCGGTCACGATCGTTGCCGAACTCGGTGTTCCGGGCGTGAAGGCCGCGATGGATGCCGCGGGGCTCCGCGGCGGCGTGGTGCGCAGTCCGCTGCTCGATCTCGATGCGGAGGCGCGCGCGCGCGTGGCTGCGTTGATGAGCGGTCTCAGCGCCGTCGCGGCGTAGCGCGCGATGTTCGATTCCAAAACGCGCACGATCGTCATTGTCGGAGCGCAGTGGGGTGATGAAGGGAAGGGCAAGCTGGTAGACGTTCTCGCCGAGCGCGCAGACTGGGTCGTGCGCTATCAAGGCGGCGCGAACGCGGGACACACGGTGCATATCGGTGACCGCTCGACCGTGCTGCATCAGATTCCGAGCGGCATTCTGCACCCTGGCGTGCGCTGCGCGATCGGCAACGGCGTGGTGCTCGATCCCGAGACGCTGTTCACCGAAGTCGACGAGCTCGTGCGCGACGGCGTGGACGTGGAGGGACGCTTGTACTTGAGTGACCGCGCCCATCTCGTGCTCGCGTATCACAAACTCGTGGACAAAGAGAGCGCGGCGAGCAAAGCGATCGGCACGACTGGTCGCGGAATCGGCCCCGCGTACGAGGATAAAGTCGCGCGGCGCGGCGTGCGCGTGCTCGACCTCCGTCACCCGAAGCGACTGCGCACGCTGGTCGAGCGCGGCACTGAGCACGCGAACCAGCTGCTGGCGAGCTTCGGCTCCCCCAAGCGGGCTGAGGTCGAGTACACCATGGGCGTGCTCGAGGCGCTCACGCCGCGCCTGCTCGCGATCGCCGACGACGTGGGACTCGCGGTGCACCGCGCGATCAAGAGCGGCGCGAGCGTGCTGCTCGAAGGCGCGCAGGGTTCGCTGCTCGATGTCGATCACGGTACCTATCCGTTCGTGACTTCCAGCAGCACCACGGCCGGCGGTGCGGCGATCGGAGTGGGCATCGGACCGCGCGTGATCGACGAAGCGATCGGCGTCGTGAAGGCGTACACCACCCGCGTGGGCGCCGGACCGCTGCCCACCGAGTTCGACGAAGCGATGGGCGAACATGTTCGCAAACTCGGCAACGAGTTCGGCGCCACGACCGGACGCCCGCGTCGCTGCGGCTGGTTCGATGCCGTCGTCGTGCGCTACGCGGTGCGCATCAACGGCCTCACATCGCTCGCCGTGACGAAGCTCGATGTGCTCGATACGCTCGACAAAATCGCGATCTGCACGGGCTACGAGTTCGACGGCAACGTGGTCGAAGAGTTCCCGGGCGACATCGCGGAACTCGAGGGGATCAAGCCGCGCCTCGAGTGGTTCGAAGGGTGGAAGCAGCCGACGACCGGCGCGCGCAAGCTGGAGGATCTCCCGGCGAAGGCGCGCATATATCTCGACCGGATCCAGGCATTGGTGGAGTGTCCCATTGAATTCGTGTCGGTTGGGACGCGGCGGGACCAAATTATCGGCTTGTAATGACTGACGCGCCGGTTTGCATCATTGGCGCAGGGCCGTGCGGGCTGGCCGCGGCCGTCGCGCTCGAGGAAACCGCGATTCCGTCGATCGTATTCGATCGCTCGAGTGTCGTGAGTTCGATCGCGCGCTATCCTACCTACCTCACGTTCTTCTCGTCACCAGAGCGCCTCGAGATCGGCGACGTGCCGTTCGTAACGGCCGGGGAAAAACCCACGCGGCGCGAAGGGCTGGAGTACTACCGCACGGTGGTCGAGTGGTGGAAGCTGAACGTCCGGCAATACGAAGACGTCACGGAAATTAGAAAAACCGACCTGGGCTTCGACGTCGTCTCGCAGCCGTCGCCCGGCGTCGAGATGGTGACTCCTGCGCGAGCCGTGATCGTCGCCACGGGATACTTCGCCTCGCCGAACATGCTCCGCGTTCCCGGCGAAGAGCTGCCGCACGTCTCGCACGAATTTCGCGAAGGGCATGTCGCGTTTCAGCGGCACGCCGTAGTGGTGGGTGGAGGAAACTCCGCGGTCGAATGCGCGCTGGAACTCGCGCGCTGCGGGGCGCTCGTGACGCTCGTGCATTTCGAATCGGCGTTCACCCACGTGATCAAGCCGTGGATTCTGCCGGAGTTCGAAGCGCGCGTCGCCAACGGCTCGATCTCACTGCACATGAGCGCGCGCGTATCATCGATCGAGCCGGAGTGGGTTCACCTGAACGGCGACGCTGGACCCGTCTCAATTCCGGCGCAGCATGTTTATCTGCTCACGGGTTATACGCCGTCGCCCGGTCTCCTCGGCGAGCTCGGCGTGCACTTCGATCAGACCACAGGAATTCCCGAGCACGATCCCGCCACGATGGAGACACCGATTCGCGGCCTGTTCGTGGCGGGGGTGCTTACGTCAGGAAAAAAAGCGAACGGGGTTTTCATTGAGAATGGGCGAGGGCATGGAGCGCTGATTGCCGCGGCGTTGAAACGGCGGTGATCTGTTGTGAGTTTTCGACCCGATGCG
>JANYIJ010000244.1 GCA_025362095.1 Gemmatimonadota bacterium
GAGCGTGATGTGCCGTTCGGTGAGCGCGGCGGCGAGCGCGGCGAGAAACGCCGCCGCCGGATCGCGAATTACGACCATCCCCGGAACCGTGTCGCCGTTTGCGCGCACGCGCTTGCCGGGAAGGAGTCCTTCGTTGAGAAAGAGTTCATCGACCACGGCGCCGGACGACGTGACCAGATCATCCACCTGCCAGCCGAACCCGTAGGTCGAGTCCGGAAACGCGTCGCCGCCGCGGCGGAGCGAACCGTGAATCCGGTGGATGCCGCGCGTGACGAGCGAGTCCGCCATGTCGCGGAACGCGTTGCGATAGTCGCCGGCGCGCATCGAATCGCTGAACGTCGGGTCGCCGCGCCCGATGACGATCAGGTCGCCGTCGAGCGTGCCTTCCTGCTGCGCGCCGTTCGTCGCGAAGCGCGTCACGAATCGAAAGTCGGGGCCGAGCTGCGCGAGCGCGGTGGCGCCGGTGAGAATCTTTTCGTTCGACGCGGGCATGAAGAGCTTGCCGGCGTTGTGCGAGTACAGTGTGTCGCTGGTGAGCGGGTCGACGATAAGCGCGCCCCAGTTCGCCGAGCGAAACATCGGATCGCCTAGGAGTGAATCGGCGAAGGGTCGAACGGTCGCGCGGGAGATCATACGCGCCGGCGCTCGCGCTTCGGACGGCCCCAGCGCGGTTGGGTTCGTGTGGCCGGCGCACGCGGCAGCGAATGTGAGCGAAGCCAGCATTGCGAATCGTTTCATCGGGCGCGCCGTGCCAGAGTGTCTGCCATAGAGAGATCTTCGTTGGAGTTCACGTTGAAGAAGATCTCATCCGGATCGCCCCAAGGCGAGCAATCCAGCTGGACGACCTTCACTTCGCGCAGCCAGCTGCCCGCGTGCAGGTCGCCGGAATCAAGATGCCGCTCAACAACTGCGGCGCAGGACGCGCGATACCAGGCGCAGAGCGGTTCGAATCCCCACGGCGAACTGCTTGCCGGAACGACGGCGTCTGCGCCGCCGGCCTCGCCCGCGTCGCGCAGCGCGCGGAGGAGCACGCCGGGCACGAACGGGGAGTCCCATGAGACGACGATCGCCGCGTGAGCGGAATTCATCAGCGCCGTGTGCACGCCGCCGAGCGCTCCAAATCCCGGACGCACGTCACTCACGACACGCGCACGGGGAATCCAGGTTCCGGCATCGGCGCCGTTCGCGACGATGATCAGCTCGTCGCAGGATTCACCGAGCGCCTTCGCGACGCGATCGATGATGCGCGCGCCGCCGACGAGTTCGAGCCCCTTCGCCGCGCCGCCGAACCGCGTCGCGCGACCGCCGGCTATGATCGCGCCGGTGCAGTGCGCGGCCGTGTTCACACTCCGGAGCTGGTCAGCGAAACGCCCGCAAAGTCCAGGCGACGGTGAGCGCCGTGTTCGCCGTCCATGCGCTCAGCGAGCCGTTCGGCTTGATCGCGACAGCGTCGCCCTGCGTGGACCGGTAGAGTTCCGGATACTTCAAAGACCACCAATACTGGTTCAGGTCCGCGCGAAATTCGGAGTTGCGTCCGCTGACGAATCGCACTCCCACGCCGTACGAAAACGAGAATTGCGTTCCGAACCGGTAGCCCGAGATGTCCAGCTTGTCTCCGGGCCCGCTCACGACTCCCACGCCGAGATTCACGAGCGGCTGAAGACTGTGCCAGGTGCGCTCGCCGGTGGCGGAGACCGCAAGCGCAAGGTTCGCTCCCACGAGGGTCATCGACTGCGTCCCGATATTTCGCGTCGCCTTCGTGCGGGTGTAGTCCATGACGCTGCGCGTGGTGCTCGTCCCGAACACACTGCCCGTGAGGTACGCCGGCCCGCCCACCGAGAGATCGTATCGCGCGCCGATGAACGGCGCGCTCTTCGGATTCACGCCGACCGGATCAGTGCCGGTGATCAGCATGCCGGCGAATACGCCGAACCGATATGTCTCGTGCAAATCCGCGAACGGGCTCTTATCGGGGAGTGAGCCGACCGTCTGCGCCGCGAGGAACGTGCTCGACGACATCAGCAGCACGAGCGCGCAAGCGAGTTGAGACTTTTTCACTTGGCCCCCGCGAGCACGCGCAGATCGCGGCCGGTCATCTCATCGGGACGCTCGACGCCGAGCATCGACAGCACGGTCGGGCCGACGTCTCGCAGCGCGCCGCCCACGCGCAGCGGCGCGTCATCGCCAACGATTACGAATGGAACCGGGTTGGTCGTATGGGCCGTGTGCGGCCCGCCGGTCTTCGGATCAATCATCATTTCGCAGTTCCCGTGGTCGGCCGTGATGAGCAGTCGTGTTCCCGTCTTCTCCGCGCTCGCAATCACGCGGGCGAGGCACTGATCGACGACTTCGCATGCCTTGATCGTTGCGGCGAGGTTGCCGCTGTGTCCCACCATGTCGCCGTTTGCGTAATTCACGAGCGTGAAATTATGCGCGCGCTTCTCGATGTGCGCGCAGAGTACATCGGTGATACCCGCCGCGCTCATTTCCGGCATCAAATCATACGTCGCCACCTTCTGGCTCGGGACGAGAATCCGTTCCTCACCGGGATACGGCGTTTCTACACCGCCATTGAAGAAGTAGGTCACGTGCGGATACTTCTCGGTTTCCGCCGTGCGCAGCGTCGTCATGCCGGCGTCGTTCAGCACCTCAGCCATGATCCGAGCCATCGAAAACGGTTCGAACGCCACCGGCACGCCGAACGTGGCGTCGTACTGCGTCATCGTCGCGATGTGCAGGGCGGGGCGTTTGCCCACCGGAAAGCCATCGAAGTTTGCCGCCGTCAGCGCGCGGACGATCTGCCGCATGCGGTCGGAGCGGTAGTTCCAGCAAATTAGCGCGTCGCCATCGCGCATCGGCGCGTACGGCCTGCCATTGCTCACGATCACCGCGGGCTTGATGAACTCGTCGGTCTCGCCGCGGTCGTACGCATCGCGGATGAAACGCTCGGCGCTGTCGGCGGAGGGGCCGGTGCCCTCGACGGCGGCGCGATACCAGAGTTCGATGCGCGGCCAGCGGTTGTCGCGATCCATGCCGTAGTAGCGGCCGCCAACGCTCGCGATCACCGCGCGGCCCGCGATCTTCTGCTCGAGCCGCTCGATGTAGCCGAGCGCCGAGGTGGGCATGGTGTCGCGTCCGTCGAGTTCGGCGTGAATCGCGATGCGCGGCACGCCTTCGCGCGTGGCCAGCTCCACGAGCGCGAGCAGATGCGCTTGGTGCGCGTGCACGCCGCCATCGCCGACAAGTCCCATGAGGTGGAGGGTGCCGCCGTTCTTCTTTGCGACGGCGCACGCACCCCGCAGGACGGGATTGCGGTTGAACTCGCCGTCGTCGATCGCGTCGCTGATGCGCACGAGATCCTGCATCACCACGCGCCCCGCGCCGAGGTTGAGGTGCCCGACCTCGCTGTTACCCATCTGCCCTTCCGGTAGACCAACGGCAAGTCCCGATGCATCCAGAAGCGTGCGCTGTGGCCGCGACCAAAGGCGATTCCAGGTGGGCACGTTCGCGAGCGCGACCGCATTTCCTTCGCTGGAGGCGCGATAGCCCCAGCCATCGAGCACGACGAGCACGACCGGACTCTGTTGATTTGCAGCTCGCGCCATCGTGGCCCGGCGAAGTGTATGAGGGTAGTTTTCGAGTGTGAAAGCTATTCGGACGCAACGCCAGCTACCAGCGATCCGCGCCCTCTGTTTCATGGCGGCGCTCGCGGCGATTGGCGCGGCCGTGCCCGCTTGGACGGTGGCGGGCGCACAGTCCGTTCTGACGGCCGCCGCCGAGGGAAGAAACGCTCCCGGCGGCACCGCCGTTGTCTCGGTGCGCGGGGGCACCAAGGTCGCGGTGGTGACCACGCGCGAGACGAGCGCGCTCGTGACGATCGAGGGCTGGGTGGACGCGTCACGTCTCGCCGCGAAGATCGACACGTTTCCCGCGTCGGTGGATGGCAAAGCTCAGTTGCGCGTTCGCGCCTCCGCCTCCGGAACCTCGACGATTCTCGCCGAGCTGCGTCCGCGCACGGGCGTTCACACGCTGGGAAAATCGGGCACGTGGGTTCGGATCAGGCGGAGCGCGTGGATTCCGGTGAGCGTTCTGCCGAAGGCGGCGGCGACTGCCGCGAAACCGAAGGCGCCCGCCGCTGCACCGACTCCCGCAGCGGCGACGGCGGATTCGCCGCAGCTTCCTGTGGGCGCGATGTCCGTCTCGAAACCGACGAAGCTTTTGGCGGCGCCCGCGGGCAAGGCCGTCGCGGAGCTTGCGACGGGCACCGTGGTGCAGACCATCGCGCACGATCACGGATTCGCAAAAGTGCGCGTGGAAGGATGGGTGCCGGAACGCGAGCTTTCGGCATCCGACAGCTCGCTCGGATCGCAGCTCACCGCGGCGGACCTTCGCGGGGATCCCGAGGGAACGCGCGGAAAGACGGTGCAGTGGGAGGTTGAGATTCTCTCGCTGCAGACGGCGGATCCGCTGCGCCGCGAGCTCGCGCGCGATGAGCCGTATCTGCTTGCAAAAGGACCCGGCGCGGAGAATTCCCTGCTTTATCTCGCGGTGCCGCCGTCGCTCCTCACACAGGCAAAGGCTCTCGCGCCGCTCACGCACGTGCTGATCACCGCGCGCGTGCGGGTCGGGCACAGCGAGCCCGTGGGAACGCCGATCCTCGATCTCAAGTCGATCTCGAAGCGCTGAGCATGAGATGAGTTTGCGAATGCTGCCGACTGACGGGTGGACCATCGGCCGCGTCATCGTCGTCGGCCCGTTCGCAATTGGTGTCGCGGCGCTGGTGATCGCCAATCCGCCCGCGATGCTGCTCACGACGGCGTTCGTCCCGCGCGCAGGCACGGGCGCGCCGAAGGTCGCCGCCGCGGCGGGCGCGTTTGGCGAGAGCGGCGCCGTGCGCCTGCAGGTGCGACTTCCAGGTGAACTGTTTGACTTTCCCGTCGATCTGAGCGCGGAGAGTGCGTCGCCGGAATACCTGTGGGTGAAGGTTGAAGATTCGAGCGCAGTGATCGAACCGCATCCGATGAAGGGCACGACCGTGAAGTCGCCGGTGCTTCCGGGCTTCTACCGGCTCGCGCTGATGTCGCCGACCGGGAGGCGTATTGTCGATTCGATTGTCGTGGGCGTGCTGGTGCCGTTCTCGACCAAAATGGGCTCCACGCTCAACGGATATCAGATCGGCCGATATCGCTGGGAGCGGTTTGGTGACGATGCCTCGCCGCCGCCGCCGGGATTCCTCCAGGTTCTCCCGGAGGACACGCTGATGCGGATCAGCGCGCACCTGCGTCTCGGCGTTTTTCTCACCCACGACGGACAGGATGTCTGGCCGAAATACGTGGCACTCGACCCGCGCATTCTCGATAAGATCGAACTCGTGCTCATCGATCTCGACGTGAAGGAATTCGAGATGCCAATGGAAATGTCATCCGGATTTCGCACGCCGCTGTACAACCGCAGGGTTCCGCGCGCGGCGGGCGACAGCCGCCACCAATACGGCGACGCAGCCGATCTCGCGATCGATGTCGACGGCGATGGCCGGGTGACGTTCGCCGACGCCGTAGCCGTCGCGCGCGCCGTCGAGCGGGTGGAGCAGCGGCATCCGAATCTCGTCGGCGGACTTGGCCTATATGGAAACCGCGGGACGTCTCCATACGTTCATATAGACGTACGCGGCAAACCGTCCCGCTGGAGGGGATAGCAATGAATGACTTCATGAAAGAACGAATCACGCGCCGGCTCGAGACGCTCTCCGACGAGCGGCTCTATCAGGTCCTCGACTACATCGAGTTTTTGGAATCGAAATACGCGCAGCATGAAGCGGCGTCGCCGAATGTTTTTCAGCGATTCGCAGAGGGAGTTGAGGATACGATGCGCGCAGGGCGGATCTCAGCGAGCACCGTGGCCGAGACGATGGGATTGATGAACAAGGCGATGAATGTGCTGTCGGGAGTTGCCGCGGCAGGGAAGTCG
>JANYIJ010000006.1 GCA_025362095.1 Gemmatimonadota bacterium
CAGATAACACAGAGCCGCCGTCCGGATATATTGCGAGAGAACCCACTGGAGAAACGCATGGCGCACACACTGCCCGCACTTCCTTACGCTCCCGACGCGCTCGAGCCGCACATCGACGCGCAGACGATGCAGATCCATCACGGCAAGCATCATCAGGCGTACGTGAACAACCTGAACGCCGCGATCGAGAAAGCGCCCGAGCTCGCGAGCTGGTCGCTCGACGACATCTGCCGCAACATCGCGAAGGTTCCCGAAGCGGTTCGCGGCGCCGTGCGCAACAACGGCGGCGGACATTGGAATCACTCGCTGTTCTGGCAACTGATGGCGCCGGCCGGGAGCGGTGGCGCGCCGAGCGCTGCGCTGGGTGATGCGCTCAAGAACGCGTTCACCGACGAAAAAACGTTCAAGGAAAAGTTCGTTGCCGCTGGCGTCGGCCGCTTTGGCTCAGGCTGGGCCTGGCTCGTCGCAGCGAAGGATGGCTCGCTGATGATCGAGAGCACACCGAACCAGGACAACCCGCTCATGGACGGCAAGCACGCCATTCTCGGGTGCGATGTGTGGGAGCATGCGTACTATCTGAAATATCAAAACAAGCGGCCGGATTACATCGCGGCTTGGTGGAATGTGGTGAACTGGAACGAAGTCTCGAAGAGATACGACGCGCGATAGAACCGCAGCGACCGACTAATGTCTCCGCCCGACGGCCGTCTGCCGACGGCCGTCGGGCGCGAGAATCTCCGGACCGGCGCTCTCCTCGGGCTCGAGCGACTGATCGCGCCTGATCACCGCGCTGACGAGCGGCGGCGTTATGAAGGTCGTGACGACGATCACGAGCATGATCGCACCGAACACCTGCGGACTGATCGCGCCGGTTGAGAGCCCCATCTGCGCGAAGATGAGCCCGACTTCTCCTCGTGGAATCATCGCGGTGCCTACAAGCAGTCTGTTTCCGCCGAACTTCCACGCCCCGAAACCCGCCGCGACTTTTCCGAGGATCGCGACAACCGTCAACGCCGCGCCGATCTCGAGCGCCGCGGGCGTCACGAGAGCGGTCAGCTGAATCGTCGCGCCCATCACGGCGAAGAAGATTGGAATGAAGAAATGCCCGATCTGCGCGGTGGCGCGCTCGATTTCCTGACGCTGGGGTGTTTGATGCAAGATCGCGCCGGCCACGAAGGCGCCGACGATCATCGCCGATCCGCTCGCAACACCAATCGCGGCGAGCAACAGCCCGAACGCAATCCCGAACATTCCGAGCGAGCCCTTCGCGCGGATTGAATCGAGCACACGGAACAGCGGAGGGACCGCGTAGGACCCCACAGCGAGCGCGACGACGATGAAACCAACGGACTGAATCGCGGCAGTCGACACGTCGAGCGGGCTCACGCTGGTGCCGCCGACGATCGCGACCGTTACCGAAAGGATGATGAGTCCGATCACATCGTCGGCGAGCGCCGCGCCGACGACGACCTGACCTTCCCTCGTGTGCAGCACTCCTTTGTCGCCGAGAATGCGGGCGGAGATCGCCATCGACGTCGCGGTGAGCGAGGCGCCGGCAACCACCGACGGAACCACTCCTACACCGAGCAATCGCGCCACGAAATATCCGCCGCCGAACGGGAGCACCACGCCCGCGACCGCGACGCCCAGCGCTGATCCCCCGACGCGTTTCAGCGAGCGCACGTCCGTGTGCAGCCCGATCTGAAAAAGCAGAATGAACAAGCCGAGCTCGCTCAGTCCGTGGATCGCTGGATCTTTCGGATCGAGCATCGAGAGGACGCTCGAGCCGAGCATCAATCCGGCGACGAGCTCTCCCAGCACCGACGGCTGGCCAAAGCGGCGCGCCAACTCGCCGAACAGCTTGGTCGCGATGATGACCGCGGCGAGTGAGAGCAGCAAGGCGTACATGGCTATCGGGCGGCTTCGCCCTCGAGATAGGTGTAGCCCTCCAGGCCGGCGACGTATTCGGCGATGAACATGTTCGCCTCTTCGCGCGAGATCGCGGTGGCAGCCTGCACTTTCCGGCGGAACGTGGTGAGCAGATCCGACGCGCGGAACTGCACGTAGTTCAGCACCTCGGTCACAGTGTCGCCGTGGACGAGATCGGTGATCTCATATCCCTGCTCCGCGAGCCGCACGTGCACCGCGTTGGTGTCGCCGAACAGATTGTGCAGATCGCCGAGGATTTCCTGATAGGCGCCAGTGAGGAAAATCCCGAGCATGTACGGATCGGCGTCGCTAAACGGATGCAGTGCCATGCTCGGCTCGCCCGTTCGACCGCCCACGAAACGATCGATCTTGCCGTCGGAATCGCAGGTGATGTCCTGGAGCGTGCCCTGACGATTCGGCTCTTCATCGAGCCGGTGGATCGGCATGATCGGGAAGAGCTGATCGATCGCCCAGCTGTCGGGCAGCGACTGAAAGAGCGAGAAGTTGCAGAAGTAGCGGTCGACGAGCGCGGCGTCGAGATCGGCCATGATGTCATCGAACTCGTCGCGGTGCTTTTGCGCGACGCGCGCGATCTGGTTGATCGAACAGAGATAGAGCCGCTCGGCGAGCGCGCGATTCCGCAGCGAGAGAACGCCGCTGTTGAACAGCGCTTGCGCGCGTTCCTTGTCGAACACCGCGTCGTGGTACACCTCGCGCACGCGACGGAGCGATGCGTTTTTGCGCGTGACGGTTTTCAGATCGTCCGACATCTCGTGCAGCAGCGGATGATCCTCGCCGTTGATCGTCGGCACCGCCTGTTCGGCGCCCGACTCGACGTCGATCACGCTCACGAGCAGCAGCGCGTGGTGCGCGGTCAGGGCGCGCCCCGATTCGCTGATGATGTGCGGCATCGGCAGGTCGCGATCGCGGCACACCTCCGCGAGCGTGTAGACGATGTCGTTCGCATACTCCTGGAGCGAATAGTTGACGCTCGCCTGCGCCGTGGACTGCGAGCCGTCGTAGTCCACGCCGAGGCCGCCGCCGACATCGACGTGCGTGATGTCGAGTCCCATCGCGCGGAGTTCCGCATAGTAACGCGACAGCTCCTGCAGCCCGCGCTTGATGAAGCGGATGTCCGTGATCTGCGATCCGAGATGACAGTGGATCAGCTTCACGACACCGAGCTTGCCCGCCGCGGTGAGTTTCTCGATGACCTGCATGAGCTGCGCCGCGCTCAGGCCGAACTTCGATTTCTCGCCGCCCGACTGCGCCCACCGGCCGCTTCCCTCGGTGCTCAGCTTGATGCGCACGCCGCACTCGGGCTCGACGCCCATCTGCTCTGCGACTTGCAGCAGCACGTCGAGTTCGCTCACCTGCTCGATGACGATGAAGACTTTGTGCCCGAGCCGCTGGCCCATGAGCGCGAGACGCATGAACTCTTCGTCTTTGTATCCGTTGCAGACGATCAGATGGTCGGTGCTCTCACTCAGGGCGAGCACGGCCTGGAGCTCTGGCTTCGACCCGCACTCGAGTCCGACTCCGGAAGGTTTGCCGAACTCGACGATCTCCTCGACGACGTGGCGCTGCTGATTGACTTTGATCGGATACACGGTGGTGTAGCCGCCCGTGTATGTGAACTCTTCCATGGCGACATGGAATTTCTTGTTCAGCGCTTCGATGCGCGACCGCAGAATGTCGGAGAACCGCAGCAGAACCGGCAGCGTCACGCCCTGCGCTTCGAGATCGATCGCGAGTTCGAACAGATCGAGCGAGCGATCGGGATGATCTTTGTCGGGCCGGACGATGACGTGCCCTTTCTCACTGATGTCGAAGAAACCATCGCCCCAGCCTTCGACATTGTAGAGCGAACGCGCGGCGTCGATCGTCCATGGCGCGCCGGGTTCGGGCGGCGGAACGGCGACGGCGGGATCGGGGGAGGTTGTCGTCATGTCCACCAATAGTAGGGCAAGTTGACTGCGAGTGGGAGTATAAGTCGGAGCGATGAGTTGGAGAAAGTAGTTCGGAGTCTAAGTGGGAGTTGCGAGTTCGAGTTGGAGTGCGAGCTGGAGTGCGAGATGGAGTGCGAGCTGGACTCGCGTACTTCAACTCCCACTCGCACTTCAACTCGAACTCCCACTCAGACTCCGAACTACTCTCTCGTACTCATCGCTCCGACTTCTACTCCCACTCACTGCTAGAGTCAGGTGACCGCCCTCTTCATAAACGCCCGCAATCCCAGCCACCAGAACAGCAGCAGCAGCGCGAGCAACGCAATGCTGACGACGAACAGATCCATATGCGGCACCGACGGCGTGAGCGTCGCCCGCATTCCCTCGGCGACATACACGAGAGGATTCACAAGCACCGCGTACTTCATCACCGGCACGCTGTCGAGTCCTTTCCAGGGATAATACATGCAGCCGAAGAAGATCATCGGGCCGATGATCGAGCTGAACATCAGACCGATTTGCTCCGGCTTGATCGCGCAGCCGATCAACAGACCGAGCGCGCTGAATGTGGCGGCGCCGAGGAGCATCACGCAGAACACCTGCAGGGCGTTGGCAAATCCGAGCCCGGGAATCGGGCCCATGATGATGCGGCCGACCGGGAGCACGAAGAGTCCGGCCAGCAATCCCTGCAGCGTTCCGGCGGTGACGAGCTCGAGCGCAACGAGGTGACTGGGAATCGGCGCGAGCAGCCGGTCCTCGATCTCTTTGGAAAATCCGAACTGCGCAACCATCGGCAGCGAGACGGACTGCACGGCCGAGAGCGCGAGCGAGAGCGACACCACGCCGGGAAGAAGCGTGGCAGTGTAGCCCTTCGCGACCATTCCCATTTTCGGAAGCAGATATCCGAACACGACCATCAGCAGCAGCGGCTGCATGGTGGTGCGGAGCAGGAAAAATGGCAGCTCGCGCCGCGCGACGCGCATGTCGCGGCGCAGCATCGCGAAGAACACATCGGAAACGGGAAGCGCGAGATCGCTTTCGCTGACCGGCGTGATGCCGGGGACGCTCGCGCGGTGCACGCTGACGCGCGAAGTGGTCACGCGAGTTTTCTCCCCGTGAGCGCGACGAACAACGTTTCGAGACTCGGTTTCGCGAGATTGATATTCTGCACGCGGCATCCCGCTTCTTCCACCGCGTGGATCAGCGCCGGCAGCATCTCGCCGCCGCGATCGCTGTAGGCTCGCAGCTCGCCGGCGGATTCATCGACGCGCTGCACGCCGCTCAGGCGGCGGCAGAGAATCGCTGCGGCGGCGATGTCGCCGTCGATGCTGAGGTCTATCAGCGTAGCGCCGGGTGCTTGCAAGCGCAGCCGCGACGGCGAGTCGAGCGCGAGCAACTTGCCTCGATCGATAATTGCGAGCCGGTCGCAGAGTTCGTCGGCCTCGGCCATGTAGTGCGTCGTCATCACGATCGTGCGGCCCTGCGCGTGGAGAATGCGCAGGATGTCCCAGAGCGCGAGGCGCGCCTGCGGATCGAGGCCGACCGTGGGCTCGTCGAGAAAAATCACGCGCGGCTCGTGGAGCAGCGCGCGCGCGATCATCAGGCGCTGCTGCTGGCCGCCGGAAAGCTCGTCCACCTTCGCCTGCGCGCGGTCGTCGATTTCGAACAGCTCGAGCAGGTTCATCGCCCGTTGCATCGAGACCGAGGTCGGGAGTCCGAAATACGCGCCGTGGAAGAGAAGATTCTCGATCACGTTGAGGCCGCGATCCGGATTCGGCCGCTGCGGCACGACGCCAATCCGGCGGCGTACGGCGACCTGATCGGTGACGACATTTTTTCCCGCGACGAACGCGTCGCCGGATGACGCGTTCACGCGCGTCGTCAGCACACCAATCGTCGTGGTCTTCCCGGCCCCATTTGGTCCCAGAAGACCGAAGAACTCTCCTTCACGGACCTCGAGATCGAGTCCGTCGATTGCCGCGATCTCGCCGGAGTGGCGCGGTGACGTGACCGTCCGCATCCCGCTCGACGGCGTTGGCGTCCCGCGTGTCGGTGTCGACCGTTTTCGCGCTGAGGCGGGATACACTTTGCGCAACGCGCGGGTGACGATCGTTCCGGCCATGGCAGAATCTACGAGTCTCGCGCGACGGCTGGCCAGTGCATAGAATCTCCGACTATGAAAAATATCCTACGACGTGCGGCGCTCGCGGTTGGCGCGCTGCTGGTGCTGTTCGTGGCGGTGGCCGCCGGTGGCTACCTCGTAAGCCAGGGCAAGATCACGACGAAGTACGATCTCGCTCCGGAGTCGATTCCGATTCCGACAGACTCAATTTCAATAGCGCGCGGACGCCACCTCGTGCGGGCCATCGTAAAGTGCGCGGACTGCCACACGGAGGATCTCGGCGGGGAGCTCGTCGCCGACAACGCGCCGATGGGCCGCTGGCCCTCGCGGAATCTTACGCGCGGCAAGGGTGGCATCGGCGCGAGCATGAAGGACGAAGACTGGGTGCGCGCGATCCGGCACGGTGTGGGTCGCGACGGTCGCGGCCTGCTCATCATGCCGTCGAGCGTCTACCAAAATCTTTCGGTGGGCGACATCGGCCAGATCATCGCGTACGTGAAATCGGTGCCGCCGGTGGATCGCGAACTTCCGGCGATCTCCTACGGACCAGTGATGCGCGGCCTGACCGCTGCGAACAAGGTCTCATTTTTCGACGCCACGGTCGTCGAGCATGCGAAGCACGCGCCAGCGCTCGCGCCGCCGGAAGGTGCGACCGCGGAGTACGGCAACTACATCGTCCACACCGCAGGATGTGCCGGATGCCACGGACCAACACTGGCCGGGGGCAAGATCGAAGCGGGTGATCCATCGTGGCCGCCGGCAGCGAACCTCACGCCGACAGGACTGAAGGCCTACGACGAAGCCGCGTTCTTCACCGCGCTCCGCACCGGCGTCCGGCCAGGCGGCACGCAAATCAAACCTGCGATGCCGTGGAAGTGGACGAAGGAAATGACGGATGATGAAATTCGCGCGGTGTGGCTTTACTTGAAGACAGTGCCGCCTCGGGAACTGGGCGCTCGGTGATCGAACGGCGAGGACTTAGGGGGAAGATCAGTGAGGCGTGAGGAGCAAGATCAGCTATGAGTGGGGGGGGAAGATCAGTGAGCGTGGACGGAGTACTCCGCACCTCTCACAGATCGTCCCCCTCACCCCTCACTGATCTTCCCCCTCACCCCTCACCCTTCACCCCTCACAGATCGACGACCCTCCCGACTAGTCGTGCTTCTTCTCCTCCGGCACGGCCGGCGTCACGCCAGTCGAAGCCTTGATCTGATCCCTCCCCTTCTCGAGCGCCGGGATCCCGCGCGTCATCCACTCAGGCGCAGGCGCTCCCTGCAGCTTGTTCGCGAAGAACTGCTGCATCTTCATGTCGATGTCTTTCTGATTCGCGCGCTTGCTCGGGTTATGCCCCTCGCCGTTGTACGTGATCATGTAGGCCTCCTTCTTCAGACGGCGCATAGCGAGGTAGAACTCGATGCCTTGATACCACGGCACCGCGCCGTCGGCGTCGTTCTCCATCCACATGATCGGCGTGGTCACTCGGTCGAGATGAAACAGCGGTGAATTCTCGATGAAGCGCTCCGGATATTCCCACAGCGATCCGCCAATCCGGCTCTGCCCATGCTCATACTGCCCCTGCCGCGCGATACCGCTCTCCCATCGAATGCCGTCGTACGCGCTCGTCATGTTCACGACCGCCGCGTTCGGCGCCGCCGCAGCGAACATGTTCGTGATCGTGATCAGGTACGCGCTCTGATAGCCGCCCCATGACTGTCCTTCGATTCCCATGTGCTTCGCGTCGATGTAGCCTTTCGCAATCAGCGACTGCACGCCCGGGATGATGCACTTCGCCGCGCTCGGCCCCGGCTGGCCGATCGTATAAATGATATCCGGCATGAACACGACGTAGCCAAGCGAGTTGTAGACGAGCGGGTTGATCGCGTTGCGGCCCGTTGGCGCGGTGTAGCTGTTGAGCCCGTCCGAAAGTTTTTCGTAGAAGGTCACGAGCAACGGATATTTCTTGTTCGGATCGAACCCGGCGGGCTTGTAAACCATCCCCTGGATCTTGATTCCGTCGCCGTTCAGCCAGCTCACGAGCTCCACCGTGCCGCGCGGAACTGATTTCTCCTGCGGGTTCACGTCGGAAACTTTCGTGGCCTGTCCGATGCTCGTCCCGACGTACAGGTCGTTGTATTCACCGTAGGTCGACTGGCGCAGCTCGTACATGTCGGCCTTCCGCGCCTTGGTGAGCGCGCTGTACGCGCGCGGGCCCATCACGAGTTTCTCGGGCGCGGCGCTCGCGCCGAGTTTCGCGCGCCAGTAGCCGCTCTCTTTCGTCTCATGATTCAGCGCGCTCAGCAGCACCGGCTGTGTGGCGTCGATGCCGGGCTCGTCGCGATCGGTGAGCGCGAGCCTAAACGTAATGTCGGTTTTTCTGCCCGCGCCCGCTGTCACGTTGATTGGCGCGACTGCACCCGTGGGATCGAGCTCCCACACGTCGAACTTGTCATAGACGAGCAGGCGCGCGTCGTCCTTGGTCCAGCCCATGATGCCGAACGGCCGCGGCTCTTCGGCATCGACAGCGAGTTCTTCGTCGAAGAAGTGCACGTCCTTGAGCGACGCGGTGAGGTTCACCGTCTTGCCCGTCGCGATGTTGCGCGCCTGCCACGCGCCGTCGTGGAAATACGTCAGATATCTGGCGAACGTCGAGAGTGACGCCTGCTGCTTCATCCGCTTCATGATCAGCGTGCGCGCACCCGTGTTCGCATCGATGAGATAGACATCGGTGCCGCCCTCGCCCCATCCGGCATCGATCGAATACGGCGACGTGCTCAGTCCAAGCGCGATCTTTCCGTTGTCGCTCACCTGCGCGCGGTCGAGTGTGTCGTCGCTGAGGCGGAGGGCCTTCTTCGTGAGCGGCTGGTAGATGGCCTGATATGTCTTGTTGCGGTCGCGGGCAACATTGAATTTCTGCACGGAGTTCACCACCGGATCCTGCCAGTGCCACAAATCGTAGATCGCTTTGTCGGCGAGCGAATCCGCGGGGATCGAGTCCGGCTGTGGCTTCGCAACCGCGAACAGCAGCGCGGAGCCATCACGCGTGAAACTCACGGCTCCGCGATCAGACACGAGCAGGCCGGCACCGAATTGCGACGCCGCAACGATCTCGGCGGCGGGAGTCGGCGCGAGCTGACCTTTGCCGCCGGAGAGCACGCTCATGTACAGCGCAAACCTCGGCTTCAGCGATGCCGCGTCGGCGTGATCCGACACGAACGCGACCTGCGTGCCTTTTCTGTCGAGTACGAGCGAGCGGAAGTTTCCCTTTCCTGCGAGCAAAGTGGTGGTCGTGCCCGTCGCCAGTTTTCGCACGAATGCGCCCGGCTTGGTTGAGTCGGGGGACGAAGTCGTGTACGCGAGCCACTGTTCGGCGTCGTCCATCGTGTATGCCGAGACGTCGTCGATTTTCGTTTCCGTTCCGGTCGCGAGCTCGCGGAGCACGAGTGTGAAACCGGGATCGCGGCGCGCGCCTCCTGCTCCGCCTGCGGTCGTTGCTCCCGCCGCGCCGCCAGCTGCGCCGCCACGTCCGCCGCGGCCGCCCCCGCCTCCCCCGCCGCCAGCCGGCGCGGCGCTGTCGGACTCGAGCATGTACGCGATGTATTTGCCGCCGTCGCGCGCAAGACGAAACGATCGAACTTTCGGAAGAATCGTGACGTTGCCGTCCGGCAGGGACACGAGACCGAGACTGTTTCGTGGCTGCGTCGCCGCGGCACCGCGTCCGCGCCCGGCGCGCGAAGCCGCTTCAACCTGCGCCTTGGGTGGGTACTGCAGAAATGCCGCGAAGCGCGAGTCGCCGGAAAACTGCGCCGGCGCGGCGTTGAAGATCGAGGTGGAGTCGGCGTTCGGCTGCATCTGCGGCCTGCCGGTGAACCCGCGCGGCACCTTGAACTCGGTCGTGCCCGAGGTCGCACGAATGAAGATCTCACCCTCACCGACCATCGGGCCCGCCGTGTACGCGGTCCACTTGCCGTCGGGTGAGAGCGATGGCCCGGTCATGGCACGCCAGGAATCGTACAGATCCTGCGTGATCGGTTTGTTCGCGCTCTGCGCAGCCGAGATCGAGCTGAGAGCGAGCAGCAGGATAAGCGGGCGGAGCGATGCGACGTGCTGGCGGATTTTCATGGGGAAAGCCGTTGGAGTGGGCGTGCCGATTCCCTAGAATACGCGCGCTGAACGCGTTTCGCTAAGGAGCGCTGCGAACGCTATCTTGGTGCCTATGAAGCGCCTTCTGAGATACTTCGTGCAGGGCCTGATCCTCACCGTCCCCGCAGTGGTGACGGGATATGTGTGCTACGGCTTGTTCGTGCGCATCGACAGCTGGCTCCATCTGCCGATTCCGGGCGCCGGCTTCGTCGTGACGCTCACCGCGATCACGCTGATCGGATTCCTCGGCCCGAACGTCCTGAGCAAGCCGCTCGTGGACGGGTTCGAGAAACTCATCGAGCGCCTGCCGTTCGTGCGCCTGCTCTATCACTCGACCAAAGATCTGCTGAACGCGTTCGTGGGCGAGAAGCGGCGCTTCGACAAACCGGTCATCGTTGCGCTCTCCGCCGACGGCGCGCTGCGCGGATTCGGATTCATCACGCAGGAGTCGCTTGCGATGCTCGGACTGCACGATTCCGTCGCCGTCTATTTTCCGCAGTCGTATGCATTCGCCGGCAACACCATCATCGTGCCCGTCTCGCGCGTCACGCGCATCGACGCGGTTTCGTCCGACGTGATGGCGTTCGTGGTCTCCGGCGGAGTCACCGAGGTTCCGAGGATCGACACGCCATGAAGATCCGCATTCTTGCAGCAACACTGCTTCTTCCCGCCGCACTGCTCGCGCAGCGCGGTCGCACCGCCGCGCCGCCCGGTGCACAGCGCGACTCGCTCGTTCTCCTCAAGCCCGCCGCCGTCTGGGATGCGATCGACGACGCGCCTCATGTCGGATGGACGGTGCTCGTTCGCGGCGATCGCATCGACGCCGTTGGGCCTGCTTCACAGGTCGGCACTCCGGCGGGCGCCACGGTGATCGAACTCCCCGGGACGACGCTCCTGCCGGGACTAATCGAGGCGCATTCGCATGTGCTCCTGCATCCGTACAACGAAGCACAGTGGAACGATCAAGTCATGAAAGAGCCGCTCGCGCTGCGCACCGCGCGCGCCACAGTCTCACTGCGCAACACGCTCATGTCCGGATTCACCACGATCCGCGACCTCGGCACCGAGGGCGCGGGCTACGCGGACGTCGGGCTGAAGCAGGCGGTGAATCAGGGAATCATTCCGGGGCCGCGGATGTACGTGACCACCCGCGCAATCGTCGCGACCGGAAGCTACGCGCCTCGTCGCGTCGACTTCTCATTCGATCCCGGTCAGGGCGCCGAGGAAGCGAACGGTCCCGAAGACGTTATTCGCGTGACACGCGATCAAATCGCGCACGGCGCCGACTGGATCAAGGTGTACGCGGATTACCGCTGGGGCCCGAACGGCGAGACCATGCCGACTTTTTCGGAAGCCGAGCTGCGCGCGATGGTGGAGACGGCGAAGTCGAGCGGGCGCTACGTCGTCGCACATTCATCGACGGCTGAAGGGATGCGCCGCGCGGTGATGGCTGGCATCGACGACATCGAGCACGGCGACGGCGGCACGGCGGAAGTCTTCGCGCTCATGAAAGAGCACGATGTCTCCTACTGCCCCACGCTCGCGGCGGGCGACGCGACGAGCCAGTACGCGGGCTGGCAGAAGGGCGTCACGGCCGAGCCGGCCGGCATCACGCGCAAGCGCGCGTCGTTCAAGCTCGCGCTGAACTCCGGTGTGCGCATTTGCAACGGCAGCGATGTCGGCGTGTTCACGCACGGCGAGAGCGCACGCGAGATCGAGCTGCTCGTGGATTACGGAATGACTCCCGCCGCGGCGCTGAAGGCGGCGACGAGCGTGGATGCGCGCGTGCTGCACCTGGAGAACAGACTCGGCGCAGTGAAGACGGGGTTGTGGGCGGACCTGATCGCGGTGGACGGCGATCCAACGCGCGATATCTCTCGGGTTCGCGCGGGCAATGTGAGATTCGTGATGAAGGCGGGCACCGTTTATAAGCGGCCCTAACGGCGAGTTAAACCGTTGTTGGAAGGTGGTGAATCAAACCGTCGTCGCCCCTGTACTGTCACAGCATAGAGCTCTCATCTCCCCTCTCCGAGCGGCCTCATGCTGCGTGACCTGCGACTCGCCTGGCGTCTCTTCATCAAGAACCCCGGCTTCACCGCCATTGTCGTCACCACGCTCGCGCTCGGAATCGGGCTGAATAC
>JANYIJ010000007.1 GCA_025362095.1 Gemmatimonadota bacterium
CGGCAACTGACAGAACACCGGCAACTACGCAACTCGTTCCCTTTTGAACTGCAGCAGCACCACCGCCGCGACGATCATCGCTCCACCGATCAAAATGTTGCTCGTGATCGACTGACCGAACACCACCGCAGCGAGCATCGCCGTGAGAAACGGCTCCACCGATGACACGATCGCGGTGCGCACGGGGCCGAGTCGCATGAGGCCCATCAGGAAGAACACTGAGGGTAGGACTGTGCTGAAGAGCGCAAGGCCGGCAATCGCCATCCACGCCGTCGACGTGAAGTTCGCGCTGACCGTCTGATTGCTTAGCGCCCAGATCAGAAAACAAAACGCCGATCCTATCTTCGCGTACGCGCTCGTGACCGCGACGGGATGGGATTTCTGCATCCACTGCATCAGCGGGATGTACATGCCGTAGACCATGGCGGCGCCGAGGGCGAGCGCCAATCCGATGCGCACGTTTGAGTTTTCACTCGCAGCCGCGAGCGGCGCGCCACTGATCACGACAATCCCGCCGAGGCTGAGCGCGAGCGCCGCGAGTCTCCGCGCGGTCAGACGTTCTGCGCCGCGCACGATTTGGACGAGCGTGACCCACGCGGGATAGGTCGCGAAAAGAAACGCGAGCGTTGCCGGGGTGACGTACCGCAGGCTCGAGAGTGCCATCCCGACGAGCAGCGCCTGTCCGCCGCCGCCGAGCACGAGGAATCGCACCGTCTCGCGCCAGGGCATGCGCGGATAATTCCGCGTGGTGACGAACGTGACCATCACAGCGGCGCCGATCACATATCGCCACATGAGGAGCGCCGCGAGCGAGACGCCCTGTTTCGTGGCGATGACTGTGAAAGTGCTTACCGCCGCGAACCCGCACGCGGCGAGCAGCGTGAAGAGTGTGCCGGTTCCGGTCTCGGCGGGTTGCGCCGTCGGGAGTTCTTGGCTGTCGCTCATGAAGGTCCTGTGCAACCGAATCTACAATATTGAACCCCCCGATACGAAACTTTGACAATCGGATTGCGTACGGGGTGCAACCTTTCAGACGTCTGAGTGTTCTAACTCAGTGTACGAACGAATAGGCGACGGGCAGGTGGAACTGGGATGCAGGCCGGTGCTGGTGGGGGGCCGGCCTCTCTCGACCAACTGCCCGTCGCTATTTAGCACCGAGGGGAGCGGCGAGAGGGGAGTGGGGAGAAAAGCGGGGAGTAGCGAGACCAGGGGCGAGAGATGAGTTTTTGGGATGACTCAAATCGCGTTTCTTGGTCTCGGTGCAATCGGCGCTCCCATGGCCAAGCACATTTCCGCTCCGAGTTTTTCTCTCACGGTTTGGAATAGAACCGGCTCGAAGGCCGCTGCGTTCGCGGCGGCGAACGGCGCACGGCACGCGAAGACTCCTGCTGACGCGGCGCGCGGAGCGTCCATCGTCATTACGTGCCTGCCGACATCGCATGAAGTCGCTGCGCTGCTCGATGGCCCGGACGGGCTGCTCGCCTCGATGGGCAGGGGCACGTTGCTCATCGACTGCACGTCCGGGGATCCAGCCCCATCGCGCGCGACAGCGGCGCGCCTGGCTGAAAAGGGAATCGGATTTCTCGACGCACCCGTAAGCGGCGGCGTCGCGGGCGCAGAAGCCGGGAAACTCACCGTGATGGTCGGCGGCGATGCCGCGCTCCTCGCGGGCGCGATGCCGGTGCTCAACACGTTCGGTGAGAAAATCGTGCATTGCGGGCCGGTGGGAGCGGGGCACGCGATTAAGGCAATTAATCAAGCGATGCTCGCGGTTCACATCTGGAGTCTCGGCGAAGGGATGCTCGCGCTCTCCAAGGCCGGCGTGAAACCGGAGGTCGCGCTCGACGTGATCAACGCGTCGAGCGGGCGATCCAATACATCGATGAATCTCTTTCCGCAGCGCGTGATCGGCCGCGCCTTTCCGCGCACGTTCAAGCTCGCGCTGATCGACAAAGACGTTCGGATCGGCGCGCAGTTTCTGCGCGAGCAGAACGTGCCCTCGCCGATGATCCAGCTTGCGGCCGAGCTGTTCGCGGCGGCGCACCTCGAGCTCGGCGAGGAAGCGGATCACGTCGAAGCAGTGAAAGTGATCGAGCGCACGGGCGGCGCGGAGATCAAGTGAGCGCCGGCGTGGTGATCAAGTGAGCGCCAGCGCGATGAGCCGCGGCGTGCATGGCGCGCGCGTGGCGCCGCTCGAACAGATTCGTGCGCGTTTCCCCGCGCTCGAGCGCATGCATGAAGAGCGTCACGTCGCGTATTTCGACGGGCCCGGCGGCACGCAGGTGCCGAAATCGGTCGTCGACGTGATGCGCGACTACCTCCTGCATCACAACGCGAATACCGACTGGGCATATCCCTCGAGCGCCGAAACCGATGCGATCATAGTCTCTTCGCGCGTCGCGCTCGCCGATTTCTTAAACGCGGACGCCTCGGAGATCGCGTTCGGCAACAACATGACGACGCTCACCTTTCATCTCGCGCGCTCGCTCGGAGCGGCGTGGGGGCCGGGTGACGAAATCGTGATCACCGATCTCGATCACCACGCGAACGTCGCGCCATGGCGCCGGCTGGAGAAAGAGCGCGGCATCACGGTGCGGCGCGTGGGCGTGGATCTTGCGCGCGGCCAGCTCGACTGGGCGAGTCTGAAGAGCTCGTTGGGGCCGAGAACGAAAATGCTGGCCATTGGCGCCGCGTCGAACGCGCTCGGCACGATCAACGACGTCACGCGCGCAACGCGCCTCGCGCACGACGTGGGCGCGATGGTGTTCGTCGACGCCGTGCATTACGCGCCGCACGCGCTCGTGGACGTGCGCGCGTTCGACTGCGATTTTCTCGCCTGCAGCCCGTACAAGTTTTACGGGCCGCACACCGGCGTGCTGTTTGGAAAGAAGCGGCTGATCGAATCGCTCGACGTGCCGCGACTGGATCCAGCGCACGACAACTCGCCGGACCGGCTTGAAACGGGCACGCTGAATCACGAGGGGATGGCCGGCGCCGCAGCCGCCGTGGATTTCCTCGCGTCGCTGGCGACGGGTGACACGCGGCGGAAGCGGCTCGAGA
>JANYIJ010000056.1 GCA_025362095.1 Gemmatimonadota bacterium
TACCCTTCGCACACGGTGAGCCGCCGGCGCAGCACGCCGTCGGGAGTGAGGTCGCCGTAGTTGCCTGAGCGGAATCCCGCCACATCGTACGCCACATGGCGCGTCACCCAACGGTACAGCGCGCGTGCGCGCGTCACGTCATCGGGCCCGCTGCGCGCGAGGTACGCGGCCAGCGCCGGAACCGACTGCTCGGCTGCGCGCGGTGCGGCGTCGACGAACGCGTCGACCGACGCGAAGCGCGACACTGTCGCGCCCTGCGATGCGGCTTCGCGAGCGCCAAGAACGAAGAGCGCTGCCACGGCTGCACGGGCGACTCGTGCCGGGCGCGTAACAACTCGCCGGGGGGCGCGCGCTGTCATCAGCATGAGTATGACATACCCCAGAGAGGATCCTTCTGTCCACTGGTTGACACACCCTCCTCTAAGTGCGATGGTTTTCGTCCCACTTTTCTTCGCGGGACATCATCTCTTTTCCCGTGACAAAGCGTGACACCAAGGAGGAGCCGGATGTTTGGAAATGGCAAACAAGGTTCGCAGCAGCTGGCGATCACTTCGAGCACTGCGAGCAGCAATCCGGGCGCACCGCCGACGCTCCCGCTGCTGACCGTCGTCGGCGACAGCGCGCGGATGGAAGGCAAGTTCGACATCACGGACTCGATCCAGATCGAGTGCGATGTGGGCGGTGAGCTCAACGTCGGCGGCAAGCTCGTGATCGGCGAGAAGGGCGTCGTCCACGCGAACGTGCAGACGGCGGACGCGGTGATCATGGGCGTCTACGAGGGCAATATGATCGCGACGGGCGAAGTGGAAATCGCCGACAGCGGACGCGTCACCGGCAACATCCAGACCGATTCGCTCGTGATCACCAAGGGCGGATTCTTCAACGGCAACGTCACGAAGCTCGCCGAATCTGCCAATCGCCTGGTCGTGCCGATCGAAGAAAAGCTCGGAACACACGGCAACTTCGCTCAGCGTTAACGCACCAACCTCGTAGTTTTCTCACGCGCGCGGGACGATGTCCATGTTCGGGAACAAGCAGGTCGAAAAGCCTTCGACGCCGGCCGATCAAACCGCGATCATCGGCGAAGGCTCCGAGATCGACGGCAAATACACGTTCAGCGGCACGCTCATTCTGAACGGCCGGCTGAAGGGAGAGATCGTGTCGAACGATCGCTTGATGATCGGCGCGAAGGGCGTCGTCAACGCGAATGTTCGCGCGGGCACGGTGCTGATCGAGGGCGAGGTGGTCGGCAACGTGAGCGCGTCGGAACGCGTCGAGCTTTGCGGAAAGGCGCGTGTGTACGGCGACATCGAAGCGCCCGTCGTCTCGATTGAAGCGGGCGTGCTGTTCGAGGGAAATTGCCGCATGACCAAACCTCGACAAATGGAAGCATCGCAATCGCGTCCGCGAGATTTCGGCGTGGTCCCTATGAAGCGGACCGAAATGCCGAGTCGCGGCGCGGCGGGGCAATCGTAGCGCGGCGCGCGGCGCGGGCACTGCTGCTCACGTTCGCGTTCACCCTCGGCAGCTGCGGCACCGAGACGGGTCCCTCGCTGGCAGCGGGCGATCCGCCGGTGCTCATCACCACCACGAGCGTTCCGGGCGCGGCCGTCGGGACGGCGTATTCGCAGGCTTTGATCGCCGCTGGCGGAACGGGCGCCTACACATGGGCCATCTCGGCAGGCGCGCTTCCCGCAGGGCTCGCGCTCTCGAGCGCCGGCGTCATCAGCGGCACTCCCACCGCGGTTGGCACGAGCAACTTCACCGTGCAGGCAACGAGCGCCGGCGCGAACTCCACGCTCGCGCTCTCGATTGTCGTGACGACGTCGGGTGTTCTGAGCATCACTACACCTGCGTCGCTCCCCGACTCGAAACTCAACGTCGCGTACTCGTACCCGCTCCTCGACATCGGCGGCGTGGGCGTGAGCACGTGGAGCGTGATCGCGGGCGCGCTGCCGCCCGGCGTTACACTCCTGGCCAATGGCACGGTTTCCGGAACGCCCACTCACACCGGCGCGTTCGCGTTCACCGTGCAGTCGAGCAACGGCGGCCTCACGGCGGCTAAGGCATTCACGCTTAACGTCACTCCCTGACGCCACACCACCATGAGAAAACACAAGTCGAGCCGCAAAGAATTCCTCGGGTTCACCACCGCGGGCATTGCGGGCGCGCTGGGCGCTCCGTTGCTCGGCCGCAGTAACACCGCAGAAGCTCAAGGCCCGGGCGCGCAAGACGACATCGATCTCGTCGTGCACAACGCGAAGGTCTACACGGTCGATTCCAGCTCTCCGCGCGCCGAGGCTTTTGCCGTGCGCGGAGGAAAGTTCGTCGCGGTCGGGAAGAGCGCAGACATCCGCGCGCTCGCCGGAAAGAACACACAGGTCATCGATGCGAAGCACATGACCGTCGTGCCCGGATTCATCGACACGCACAATCACGCGACCGGCAACGTGCTGCTCTACGAAGTGCTGGTTGGAAATCCGTACGTCGTCGAATTCGTGACCATCGCGAGCGTCGTGGAAAAACTCCGCGCGAAGGCAAGGGAGACGCCTGCGGGAATGTGGGTCGAGGGATATTTCTTCGACGACACGAAGGTGAAAGACAACCGCCTGATCACGAACAAAGATCTCGATCAAGTCTCCACCGACCATCCCGTCGCGGTGCATCACCGCGGCGGACACACCTCGTTCTACAACGGCAAGGCGCTCGAACTCGCGGGGATCACGAAGCACACGCCGAATCCCCCGGGCGGCACATACGATCACGACGCCAACGGCGAACTCAACGGCCGCGTCACCGATCGCGCGACCGGCGCGCTGAATCGCGTCGGCACGCGCCCGACGTACACGGCCGAACAGCGTCAGCAGCGTGATCGCGACGGCCTCGCGCACATTTCCAAACAATTCGCGCGCTACGGCCTCACCACCGTCCACCACGAGGGCGGCAACCTCGCCGCGCTCCAGCAGGTGCGCGCAAGGGGAGATCTCCTGCACCGCGTCAGTTATGAAGCGAGCGGCACGGTGCTCGAGTCGATGATCAACAGCGGAATCCAGAGCGGATTCGGCGACGACTGGATCCGGTTCGGCGCCACGTCGGAGCACACCGTGGACGGCTCGTTCTCGGAGCGCACGATGGCGCTCAGTACGTACTACGCCGGCGTCGAGCCGCCATACAAGGGCAACATCACCGAGACGCAGGACGTGCTCGACGCTTGGTGCGAGCGCGTCCATCGCGCGGGCATCCAGCTCAACTGCCACGCCAACGGCGACGTCGCGATCGACTCCACACTCACCGCCTACGAGCGCGCGCAGAAAGCCTTCCCGCGACCCGACTCTCGCCCGAAGATCACGCACTGTACGCTCATCAACGACGACCTGCTCCGCCGCATGAAAGCGCTCGGCGTGGTCCCCGCCCCATTCACATCGTACGCGTACTACAACACCGACAAGTTCAAGTACTACGGCGAAGAGCTCATGAAGCGAAGCATGGCGTATCGCTCCTTCATCGACTCCGGTATCACTGCGGCAGCGGGATCCGATTTCAGCCCCGGCCCCTTCGATCCGCGCATGGGAATCCAGGGAATGGTCACCCGCACCGGATGGGACGGCGGAAAGTGGGGACTCAACCAGCGCGTGAGCGTAGACGAGGCGCTGCAGATCAACACGCTGAACGGCGCGTACAATTCGCGGGAGGAATCCAGCAAAGGCTCGATCACCGTTGGCAAACTTGCCGACTTCGTGCTGATGGCCGAGGACATGCACGCGATCGATCATGAAAAAATCAAAGACATTCAGATCGTTCGTACAGTCGTAAACGGCAAAACAGTGTACCAAGCGTGACTTTGGTCACACTCAAATTACGCCCTTCTGACTGATATCTGACCAGTAACTAAACACCGAAAGAAAAACTTGCGTGATCGCACCGCTGACCCTATTTTCTGCTCTGGATAGGAGTGTCAGTGACGCTGTTGAAGTCTGCGGTCTCTTTCGGAGTTGACATGCGTCGTATCAAATTATTGACACTTGCGACCACATGTTTGGTCGCTTTCGCGTGTAAGGATGGCTCGCTGCCGACGACCGCGGTGCTGCCTGACATGCACATTTCACGAACCGTGGTCGCGGTACCCGCCATCTCCGCGCAGGTGAGCGCAGGCGGATGGCATACTTGCGCACTCAAGACAGATGGTTCGCTCGTTTGCTGGGGCAATAACGTCGAGGGAGAAACATCGATTCCCGTCGGACTCGCACCGACCGCGCAAATGAGCGCGAGCTTCTACCACACGTGCGCTGCATCCACCGCCGGTACTGTCGCCTGCTGGGGCGACAACTACTACGGCGAGTCCACGCCGCCCTCGGTGAGCGGCGCCGTTCAAGTCTCCACAGGTCTATATCACTCGTGCGCGCGAATCTCCGACGGCACCGTGCAATGCTGGGGACGCGATAGCGAATTCGAGATCGACGTGCCGCCGGGACTCAGCGGCGTCACGCAGATCA
>JANYIJ010000138.1 GCA_025362095.1 Gemmatimonadota bacterium
TCAACGGCCCTCCCGCCAACAGCCCCGACGCTCCAGCGTTGCGCGTGGCGGCGGCGGTGCTCTCGGGCCGCATGTTCGCCGAGATCCGGTCTCGGCGGAACCTCACGTACGCCGTGAGCGCGAGCTTCCGCGATCGCGGGCTCACGTCGATGGAACTGTACGTCACGACCACGTCGCCGGATACGACAGTGGCGCTGATGTCGGAACAGGTGCGCGAGCTCCAGGACGGTGAGATCGAAACCTCACGCCTGCGTCCGCTCGTGCAGCAGTTCATCACGGAATATTTTCTCGACAACGAAACCATAACGGCGCAGGCGGACTTTCTCGCGCGAAACCAGATCTATCGCGGCGACTTTCACGCAGGCGCGCGGTTCGTCGCGGATTTGAAAGCCGTGACGGGTGCTGATGTGCGCCGCGTCGCGCGTCAGTACTTCAAGAACGTGCGCTGGGCCTATGTCGGGGATCCGTCGCGAATCAAACTCGATCGTCTGCTGATTTTCTAGGCGGCGTTACGCCCGTGCGCGGAGCGTATCGCGCACAGCGGCGAACGACCCTCCCGCTGCGCGCAGCGCGACGAGGACGTGGTACAACAGGTCGGCCGCCTCTTCGTTGGCGCGTCCGGCCTCTCCGTCGGCGCACGCCATGACGAACTCGCTCGCCTCTTCGCCGATTTTCTTCAGCCGGAGGTTGCGATCGGCGAGAAGTTTCGCGGTGTAGCTGCCGGCGGGGGCGCCGGCCGAGCGCTGTTCGATCATCGCGTCGAGCTCGGCGATCGTGTCAGCGGGAATATCGCCGAAGCAGGTCGCGGCGCCCGTGTGGCACGCGGGGCCGGCAGGAATGACCCGCGCGAGAATCGCGTCTCCGTCGCAGTCGACGGTCATGCTCACAACACGCTGGGTGTTGCCGCTCGTCGCGCCCTTGTGCCAGAGTCCGCGCGAACGCGAGTGATAGTGCATCTGACCCGTGGCGATCGTTTGTTCAAGCGCTTCGCGCGATGCGAACGCGGTCATGAGCACCTGGCCGTTCGACGCATCCTGCGTCACAACCGAGACGAGACCACCGCCTTTTTTGAAATCGAGTGTGTTCAGGTCGAGCATAGAATCCTTCGTGATTCGGCCGCGATCGCGGCGTTGGTTGCGATGGCGTTTCCGCCGAACGCGGTGACGCGGCCGGAATAGTCGGTGAACACTCCGCCCGCTTCTTCGATGATCGGCACGAAACAGGCGATGTCCCAGGCGTTGACGATCGCATCTACCATCACGTCAGCACGGCCGGTCGCGACGAGCAGGTAGCCGAATGCGTCTCCCCACATGCGGCTCACGGCAGCGACACCGGAAAGCCGGTCCCATCCGGCGCGCGAGCTGCCCGGTAAAAAGGTGCGATCATCGCTCGTGAGCACCGTCGCGGCGTCGAGCGACGACACGCCGCTGACCGATGCGCGCGATCCGTTGTGCCAGCATCCGCAGCCGGCTGCCGCGGCAATCGTTTCGCTGGTGGCGGGAAAGCTCGCCGCTCCCGCGAGCACGCGCTCGCCTTCGAGCACTGCAACCAGAGATCCCCAGAGCGGCACCCCGCGCACGAACGATTTCGTGCCGTCGATTGGATCGATGATCCACCGCCGGCCACTGCTGCCGGGCTTCTCCGCGAATTCCTCGCCGCTGATTGTGTCGTCCGGGAATCGATCGCTGATCCAGTCACGCGCCGCCTGTTCGGCGCCGCGGTCCGCGATCGTCACCGGCGAGCCATCGGACTTCCACTCGACAGCGATACCCGCGCGATAGTGGCCGTGCGCGAATGCTCCCGCGAGGTCGGCGCACTCGCGAACGGCCTGAAGCAGCGACTCGGGCGAGACCGTCTGCGTCATGCAACCATCCGCACTGGAATGTTGTCGTCACGCATCGCCCGTTTTAGCGCGCCCACAGTCGTGACGCCATCGTGCACGATGCCCGCCACGAGCGCGGCGTCGGCGCCTGCCCGCGAAATCACCGCGCAAACGTGCGTGGCATTTCCCGCGCCTCCGCTCGCGATGACGGGAACAGTCACCGCATCAGAAATCGCGCGGGTCAGTTCGAGATCATATCCCGTGCGCGCGCCGTCGCGATCGATGCTGGTCAGCAATATTTCGCCCGCGCCGCGGGCGACGCATTCGCGAGCCCAAACAACCGCATCGAGTTCAGTGCGCACCCGCGCGCCGGACGTGTACACTCGCCACGAGTCTCCGTCCCGCTTTGCGTCGATGCTCGCGACCACGCACTGTGCGCCGAACCGGCGCGCGCCTTCAGTCATGATTTCCGGACGGGCGACCGCCGCCGAGTTCACCCCCACTTTGTCCGCGCCGGCGCGCAGTGCACCGGCCATGTCGTCCACCGTACGAATGCCGCCGCCGATCGTAAGCGGTATGAAGAGCCGCTCGGCGGTGCGGCGCGCGAGATCGAGCATCGTGCCGCGCGCTTCGTGTGTGGCGCCGATGTCGAGAAAGACGATCTCATCGGCGCCATCACGCTCGTAGCGCTCTGCAAGCTCCACGGGATCGCCGACGTCACGAAGTCCCTCGAACTGCACGCCCTTGACGACGCGGCCCAGCTGCACGTCGAGGCACACGACCAATCGCTTCGTGAGCGTCACGACTGCTTCCGTTGTTTTGCGCTCAGCGACACCGATCCCTTCGTGCTGAAAACGGAGCCGGTGTCGGCGAGCGCCTGCGCGAGCGAGAAACCCAGGGCCTTGAACGCGGCTTCCACGACGTGGTGACGGTCTTCGCCGCGGAGGACCCGGAGGTGCAGCGTGAATTTCGCCGCGTCGCAGAACGAACGCATCCAATGCTCGAAAAACGTGCTGGGAATCGGACCGCGATAAAACGGACGGCCGCCGACGTCGAGAATCGCCTGAACCACCGCGTCGTCCATCGGAACGGTGCGCTCGCCGTATCGCGCGGCTCCCTTTGGCACGAGCGCGGCGATCGCCTGCCCGACCGTGAGCGCGACATCTTCAACGATGTGATGGCGGAGATCGCCGCGCGCCTTGATCGTGAGGTCGAGTCCGCCGTACTTCGCGAGCGCCGTCATCATGTGATCGAGAAACGGAACGGTCGTGTCGACGTTCGACTTGCCCGAACCGATCGACGCTTCGACGCGGATCGTCGTTTCTTTCGTCGTGCGTTCGACGGTTTTCTTGGATGTCATTCGGAGAACTCCTCAGCCAGGAGACGTGGGTCGAGGACCCCGGTGTAGAGCGCCATGCCGAGCACGGCGCCCGCGAGCCCCCGGTCTTCGAGCGAACGAAGATCGTTCATCGACGAGATCCCCCCCGACGCGAACACGGGCCAGCTGCTTGCCGCCGCTACGTCCTCCATCAATGGCAGATCGGTTCCGGCCATCTGGCCTTCGCGATGCACGGCCGTGACGAGCAGCCCGCCGAGCGGAAGCCCGCCGAGCTCCTCGATGAAATCGAGAATGTTGCGCGGCAGTTCGCGGGTCCATCCGTGCGTGACGATGCGGCGCTCGCGCACGTCTGCGGCGAGAAGAATCGCGCCCGGGTTGGCCTCGGCGATCTCGCGCAGCCAGTCCTCGTCTTCGATCGCGCGCGTGCCGACGACGACGCTCCGCGCGCCATCTGCGAGCAGGCTCTCCACCGCCTCGGTGGTGCGAACCCCGCCGCCGACGTGAATTGGCGCGGTTGAATCGGCGAGAAGGTCGCGAATGAGCGAGCGATTGTTCCCGCGGTTCGTCGCGGCGTCGAGATCGACAACGTGCAGGCGCTGGAAACCGTAGCCAGCCCAGCGTCGCGCGACGTCGCGCGGATCGCCAAGCCGGATTTTCTCTTTTTCGAAGTCGCCGCCAATGAGCTGCACGACGCAGCCCTCTCGGAGGTCGATGGCCGGTATGGCAATCATGATCTATGAGTGCGAGATGAGATTCAGAAATCCGTGCACGAAAGCCAGTCCGGGAGCCGAGCTCTTCTCCGGATGGAATTGCACGCCGATGGCGCTGCCGGCGCGAACCGCCGCAGGGAAGCGATCGCCCTCGTGAGTGGACCATGCCGTGACGATCGATTCGTCGAGCGGACGGCAAACGAAGCTGTTGGCGAAGTATGCCGTCGCGAGCTGCGCACCGCCGAACAGTGGATCGCGCGCGTCGTCGAGAGTGTTCCACCCGATTTGCGGCGTGCGCGGAGTGCGAAGCTTGGTCACGCGTCCCTTGAAAACACCGAGCCCGGCGCCGGAGCCTTCCTCGCTCGAGTCGAACATCAGCTGCATGCCGAGGCAGATTCCGAGGCACGGAAGTCCGGCCGCGACCGCCGCGCGCATCGTGTCACGGCCGTGTTCAAGCGCGAGTGCCGCAGGTTCGAATGCGCCGACGCCAGGCAGCACGAGCACGTCGGTGTTCGCCGCGGCGCGCGCGTCAGTCTCCAAAACGATCTCGCGCCGCACACCCTGCAGCGCTTTGGCGAGCGAATGCAGATTTCCCGCGCCGTAGTCGAAGAGCGTGATGCGCATCAGGTCGCGGAGCGCAAAGCGGTTTGTAAAGCGGCAAGCGCGCGTTCCATCACGGGCCAGGGACCGGCGGTGATTCGGAATGCATCGCCGATTCCGGTGAGCGCACGAAACGCGCGAATTCCGATGCCGCTCGCGCGCAGCGACCGCGCGAACTCGAACGCTCTCGGCGTCGGCACCAGCAGAAAGTTCGTGACGGACGGCAGTGGCGGGAGACCCAGCACGCGCAATTCGCCGGCGAGCCTGTCACGGTTTTGCACGGCGTCGCGCACTCGCGCGGTGACCCAGGCGGAATCGGTCGTGAGCGCCTCGACCGCCGCGCGCTCCGCCATGATGTTGAGCTTGAACGGCCCCCGTGATTTTTCCACGATCTCGATGATCTTTGCAGAAGCGGCGCCGTATCCCACGCGAAGCCCAGCGAGCCCGTATGCTTTCGAAAGGGTGCGGCAAACCACAACGCGCTCGAGTCCCGGCGCCTCCGAGAGAAAACCGGAGAGGCCGGTGAAATCCACGTAGGCCTCGTCGATGATCACGAGACCGCGGGCACAGGCGATGATTCGCCGGATCGTCTCGACGTTGGTCGGAGTCGCGGTCGGATTATTCGGCGAGCAGAGATAGATGATCCGCGCGTTGGTGCGCAGCAGCGCGTCGGCATCCATTGAAAAATCCGCGGCGAGCGGCACCGCCACCGGCGTGATTCCGTTGATGCGCGAAAACACCGGAACCATGACGAAGGTCGGATCGGGGTGCGCGACCGTGTCGCCCGGCGACGCGAACGCACGGATCACGCAGTCGAGCACGTCATCCGATCCGTTGCCCGTCACGACGCATTCGGGCCCGAAGCCGGACATTTTTGCGATCGTCCGCTTGAGCGAATCGCCGTACATGTCGGGATAACGCGACACGTCGAGTCCTTCGCGCAGCACGGCGGACGCCGCGGGCGGAGCCCCCCACTGGTTGGTATTGTCACCCAGATCGATTTCCGGTGCCGCACCGGCGGAATAGCGCGGAATCGACGCGAAGTCGGCGCGCGGAAGTTCGTCCGGTGAAATTTGATTCGGCGTCGACATCACGAGCTCCATTGTCTTGCGGCCGCGGCGTGTCCCGGAAGTCCCTCTGCGTCTGCGAATGTTCCCACATCGGACGCCAGAGAGCGAGCGGCGGTACGGGACACCCGCTGAGTGGTGGTCCAGCGATAGAAGTGTTCGGTCGAAAGTCCGGAGTACCCGCGCGCGAGCCCGCCGGTGGGGAGAACGTGGTTGGCCCCCGTCATATAGTCGCCGAATGCGACGCTGCTCGACGCGCCGATAAACACGGTGCCGGCGTTGCGCACACGCGCGGCGACGCGCGCGGCGGTGCGACAACACACGAGCACGTGCTCCGCCGCGTAGTCGGCGGCGAACGCGATGGCGTCATCGATCGAGCGCAGTGTCAACAAGGCACCGCGCGCTGCGAAGGCGTCTTCAATAATTGCGCGGCGCCCCTCGCCCGGCACGAGCGCTGCAATGGCGCGTTCAACTTCGCGTGTGAGTTTCGCGGAAGTCGAAACGAGCACCACGGCGGCAAGCGGATCGTGCTCCGCCTGCGCTACCATCTCACGAGCGATGATAGCGGGATCGGCCGTATCGTCTGCAATCACCAGCAGCTCGCTCGGCCCCGCCGGCGCGTCGATCGCGACGACGCCCGCCGCCTGAAGCTTCGCTTCGGCTACGTAAGCGTTGCCCGGACCGACGATCCGATCGACGCGCGAAATGCTGTTGGTTCCCCACGCCATCGCCGCAATTGCGCCGGCGCCGCCCACAGCGAACACGCGATCCGCGCCGGCAATCTCCGCGGCGGCAAGCAGCACAACTGCGGGCCGTCCGTCCGGAGAAGGCGGCGAACAAACGATCACCTCGCGCACGCCGGCAATCTTCGCGGGCACCACGCCCATGAGCAGACTGCTCGGATACGTCGCGCGACCGCCAGGCGCGTAGACGCCCACGCGGTCGAGAGGATCCGGCCGTCGCGTGACCACAACGCCATCCGGGGTGGTGAACGTGCGTCCCAGCGGGCGAAAAGCTTTGTGCACGCCGCGAATGTTCTTGGCGGCCCGCTCGAGCGCGCCCCGCAGCGCCGGATCCACTTCGGCGAGCGCCCGCTTCCAGGCGGATCGCGGCACTTCGAGCGATTCGAGCGAGACGCCATCGAACTCGCGCGCCATCTCACGGAGCGCCGCGTCGCCATAGCGACGCACGCGCTCGAGAATTTCCGCGGTGCGCGAGCGAACGGTCGTGTCGTCGCTCGTTGAACGCTCGAACAGTGCGCGCCACGCATCGCTGCCGGCCGTAGGAATGGGTCCGCGAACCGCAAACTTGGGCGCGCTCATGCCATCAACCGCTCGATGCGCGTGACGAGAATACCTTCGCCGCCCAGAAGCTTGAGCGCCGCGAGCGTCTTATAGATGGTCGCAGCCGGCGCGACCGCGTGCACCGCGACCATCGTTCCACCGTTCATCAGATCGATGATCGTCGGGCCAGAAATTCCAGGGAGGATCTTCTTCACCTCATCAAGCCGCGCACGCGGCACGTTCGCCATCACGTATCGCTGGCCGCGCGCAACGACGACGGACTCGAGAGCCCGAACCAGCTCGTCCAGCGTGCGCTGCTGCGACTCGCTTGCGATGTCCGTTGCCGTGATCAGTCGCGCGCTCGACTGCAGCACGGTAGCCACCTCGCTCAGTCCGTTCACCTTCAAAGTCGACCCCGTCGACGTAAGATCGACAATGAGATCGGCGATTCCGAGATGCGGCGCGATTTCCACGGCGCCGGAGATCGGCACGATCTGCACCGCCTTCCCCGCTGCCGCAAAAAACTTTCGTGTCAGGTTCGGAAAGACCGTCGCGACGCGCGGTGCGCCCTGAAGATCATCCAGCGACCGGATCCCGCCTTCTTCGCGAGCGGCGACGACGACCCGGCAGCGGCCGAACTGCAGATCCAGGCGCGATTCGAGCTTCCGCTCAGATTCCGCGACGAGATCCCAGCCGGTGATGCCCGCATCGGCTGCGCCATCTGCGACGAACTCCGGAATGTCCTGCGCGCGAACGAAAATGGCCTCGAATTCGCCGCCGAGTGATGCCGTGAGCGCGCGGTCGCTGCTCGATCGGACCTCGAGTCCGGCGTCGTCGAGAAGGTCGCGGCAGTCCTGATTGAGCCGGCCTTTGTTGGGAAGTGCGATGCGAAGCATGGAATGGACCCGAGAGATCAGCTGAGAGGAGGATGAGCAGGAGAAACAAAAAGCCCGTCCGATTGGACGGGCCGGGCTCGGAGCAGTGGTGGTGAACTCGCTGTTAGGCGGTCATCCGGACACAAGCAACCTCGCCGCGACCCGTCGGGTCGTGGTGGAGATGCACAGGGTGACGGTTCCGGGCGCTCATTATGGGACGAAGGCTAGTCGTGTGCGGCCCCAGGGTCAACTTTCACCCCCGCGCGCGAGCGGAAGGCGAATGGATTGAAGGCAATAGATTGCATTTCAGCCTAGTTGTGAATAATTTCACATGACGCGGCTGAAGCGCGCCGCGGCGATAGTCTAAACGTTCGCTCGTCAACCATTCAATGTGTTCGCTTCTGGAGGCTTTACGATGCGGTTCCTCGGTGTAATGCTCGTCTCGAGCGCCGTCGTTCTCGGCGCGTGCGGTGGTGGTTCGAAGGATGCGGCTCCTGCGGCTTCGACTCCGGCAGCAGCTCCGGCAGCAGAAGCTCCGGCCGCGGCTGGCGCGGCGCTGCCGATTACGGGAAAGACGTGGGAAGTGAAAATGATCGGTGACGGCAACGCTTATAAGTTTGAACCCGCCGACCTAACGATCAAAGCCGGCGACGGCATCAAGTTCACCGTCGTTTCGATTCCGCCGCACAACGTGGCGTTCGATGTAGCCCAGCCGGGTCTCGCCGACGCTGCCGTCAAAGCGCAGATCGATGCGAACATGGGCCCGAACAAGATGGGCGAGCTTTCCAGCCCGCTCCTTCTGAACATTGGCGACGCGTACACGATCTCTTTCGCCGGCGTCAAGCCCGGCAAGTACTTGTTCAACTGCACGCCGCACCTCGCAATGAACATGAAGGGAAGCGTCACGGTTCAGTAGTCGCCTCGGCAACTGATGATCGCGACGGGCGCCCGGATATTCGGGCGCCCGTTTGCGCATCGCCCCTTCGCGCGGCGAGCACGTTACTTTCGTTCACTCAATGCCCGCTTCTTCGCCACCCCCCGCGGCCTCGCGCTCTGAATGGCTCGGCGCGCGCGCCGCGCTGGCGGGACAGCGAAGCGCCCGGTTTGCGATCGGCGCAGTCGCGACGTTCTTCGTTGTTCTGATCGCGATGTTTTTCGTCCCGAAAAAAAGCGCGATCGCGCGCGATCCTGCCGCTCCACTCACTCGCGCGGACACTGCCGCGCTGCTGTTGCGCGCCGACAGCGCGCATCGCGCGGCAGCGCATGCGGATTCACAGTACAGCGCCACGCTGCTCGCGTCGGAGTATCTCGGCGGCGAACCCGCCGGCCTCACGGCCGCCCAGCGCGCAAAGCGCGATTCGCTGCAGCTCCTCGCAGGTGAACTCGACGCACTCATCGCGAGAGCAACGAACGCGCCGCTTCCCGCATCGTACCGTGCGCTCGCCGCGGCGAGCGCGCTGCACGGCGACACGCGAACCGCCCGGCTCACCGACTCACTCGATGCATACGAGCGCCGCCGCGCCGCGCTCGCGCCAATGGGCGGTACCGATCTGCCGTACGCCGATCTCACGACAAAACTGAACGAGGCGGGCACCGCGATTCGCGACGCTGCAGTGCGCCGGCGGGGCGCTCTCGCGCGCACGATGTCGGACCTCGACAGAACCACTGGCGGCACCGCGCCGCCGATCGATACCACAGCTCCGCGCGTCGCGCGCGACAACGCGCGCCTCGCGGCGGCCGCCATTGATTCCGCGCTCGCCGCCGCGCGCCTCGGCAACGCCGCGGCAGAGAAGAGCGCCGTCGCGGAAACAGTGCAGGAGAGCCGGCGCGTGCCGCCCGTCGCATTGCTCTTCGCGGTGATGGTGCTCGTGGTGATCGCGGGGTTCTCGTTCAACCTCTCTGCCGAGATCAACAAGCCGACTCTCGCGTCGCCGCGCGAAGCGGAACGCGTCGCGCGAGCGCCGATCCTCGCCGTCGCGCGCGATATCGACCGGGCGCCTCGCATCGGCGGCATCGATCCGTTTCGCATGCTCTACCTCGGCCTTACCGCAACCGGCACGCGCACAAGAACGGTCGCGGTGACGGGCGACGATCGCGCCGTCATTGCGACGGTTGCGGGCCGGCTGGCGCTCGCTGCCGCTGCGGATGCGCGCGCAACACTGGTCGTGGATGTTGACGCTGACGGAAGCGCCGTGGCGGGATACTACGGCGAGCGACCCGAGCCGGGATTTTCCGATGCGTTCGCAGGAGTGCATCTCTGGCGCGAAGTCACGCGATCGATCGGGGCAAGCGACGGACTCTCAATCGATGTCATTCCCGGCGGCGCGATCAGAACCGAGGAGCCGGATCGCGCAACAAAGAATTCCGCCCGGGAGGAGTTCGCGAGATTCCGCGCGGAGTACGATTTCTGCGTGATCGTCGCGCCATCGGAGACATCGCTGGTTCTGGCGTGCTCGCTCGTTGAGAAACCCGTGACCGTGGACTGCGCTGAGATCGGACGCACGGCAATCGCCCGGCTCGAGTCGGACGCCGCGCACGTCCGCAGTTCCGGCGCGCTGCTGCACGGACTCGCAATTTGGGACGCCGAGTTGCCACAGCTGACGCCGCGCAGCGAGCTTATGGCCAAGAACGTGTCGGCGCACACGCGCCGGCCGACTCCGGGGGGGCAGTGACGGGCTATTCTGATCGCATCAACCACGCGTTCGCGTTCGCGGCGAAGCACCACGACCGCCAGGTGCGGAAGGGCACCGCCCTGCCCTATCTCACCCATCCCGCAAACGTCGCGATCATTCTCACGCGCTATGACCGCGACGACGACACCGTCATCGCCGGCATTCTTCACGACGTGATCGAAGACTGTGTGCGAGAGGGGTGGACACAGGAGATGCTCGAAGAACGGATCGGAGAAAAATTCAGTGAGAACGTGCTCGACGCGGTGCTCGCTGTGACGTATCGTCGCGTTGACGAAGACGGCAACGAATTCGACAAGGATGAAAAGAAAGCGGACTACCTACTGCGACTGAAGGACGCGAGCGACTGCGCGCGATGGGTGTGCGCGGCCGACAAAGTGCACAACGGCAGCTCGATTCTCGCCGATCTGCGCCGCACGATGGATCCCGACACCGTCTGGAATCGGTTTTCCGTGGGACGACAGGGAACGATTCGCTGGTATCGCGCAGTGTACGAGCGGCTTTGCGAAGTTGGGTTCGACGCGCCGATACTAGTCGAACTGTGCGCCGTCGCGGAGGCGCTGGAGCACTATTCGGCCTGAGCTACACGCCGCGCGAAGCTCGCTACACTCCGGCTGGGTAACGCTTCTCGACGTACTCGTTGAGGATCGTCAGAAATTCCGGAACGATTTCCTCTCCTTTCAGCGTCACGCGCAGCGCGCCGTCGACGTACACCGGCGCCTTCGGATCCTCCGCGGTTCCCGGCAGCGAGATTCCGATGTTCGCGTGCTTCGATTCACCCGGGCCGTTCACGACGCAGCCCATCACCGCGACTTTCATTGCTTCCACGCCAGGATGGCGTTTGCGCCAGACGGGCATCTGATCGCGCAGATAGCTCTGGATGTCCTCAGCCATTTTCTGAAACAGCGTACTGGTCGTGCGTCCACATCCCGGACAGGCGGTGACCTGCGGAGTGAAACTGCGCAGGCCGAGCGACTGCAACACCTGCTGCGCGACGAGCACTTCCTCGGTGCGATCGCCGCCGGGACTCGGCGTGAGCGACGCGCGAATCGTGTCGCCGATTCCCTCTTCGAGCACGAGCGAGAGCGCCGCCGTAGTCGAGACAATTCCTTTCATGCCGAGCCCTGCCTCGGTCAACCCGAGATGCAACGGATAGTCGCACCGGCTCGCCAACCGCCGGTAGCACTCGAGCAAATCCTGGACCTGTGAGATTTTCGCGGAGATGACGATGCGATCGTGGCCGAGTCCCGTCTCCTCGGCGAGCGCGGCCGACCGGAGCGCGCTTTCGATCATCGCTTCCATATAGACGTCCTTCGCGTCCCGCGGCTTCGGATCTCTCGCGTTCGCGTCCATCATCGACGTCAGCAGATCTTGATCGAGCGAACCCCAGTTCACTCCTATCCGCACCGGTTTCGCGTGTTCGATGGCGACCTGCACGATGGTCCGGAAGTTTTCGTCCCTGTGCCGGCTCCCCACGTTGCCGGGATTGATGCGGTATTTCGCGAGCGCGCTGGCGCACGCGGGATATTTCCGCAGGAGCAGGTGACCGTTGTAATGAAAGTCGCCGATTACGGGCACAGTCACGCCGAGATCTGCGAGACGCTGCATGAGTTCTGGCACCGCCGCGGCCGCGTCGTCGTTGTTCACTGTGACGCGAACGAGCGTCGACCCGGCGCGGGCGAGCGCCGCCACCTGTATCGCCGTTGATTTCGCATCGGCGGTGTCGGTGTTGGTCATCGACTGTACGACGATCGGATGACCGGACCCGATCGGAACTCCGCCAACGAGGCAGGTTACGGTGTTGCGTCGATCCTTGATGCCCACTTGGTTCCTATGGTGAGTCGCGCCGTGGGATAATAATAGCGAGCTTCCCTGCCCCGCCCCCACCAGCAAAGGACATTCGAATGACCAATCCCGAATCCGACCGCCCGCCTGCTCCTCCAGCCCATGGTTTTGCGCGGCGGAACTGGGGAAAGCTCACGCTGGCGGCGATCGTGCTCGCGCCCACGCTCGTCTTCACGATCTGGGCCGCCGTCACGCTGAACTTCTCGTACTCGAGCGGCCAGCGCGTGGGCTTCGTGCAAAAGTTTTCGCACAAGGGGTGGCTGTGCAAGACGTGGGAGGGCGAGCTGGCGATGGTGAACATGCCGGGTGCGCTCTCGCAGATCTTTGCGTTCTCGGTTCGCAGCGACTCCGTCGCCCGTGCTATCAACGACGCGATGGCGAAGGGGCGGCTCGAGCTCCAGTACCAGGAGCACCGGGGCGTGCCGACGACCTGTTTCGGCGAGACGAATTACTATGTGGTGGGGGTCCGCAGCATCGGAAACTAAGGCGATTTTCGACCGAATTGGACGACTATTGCTCTTTTTCCAAGTGGTTTGTACTTTTTTTCGCGTCAGGGTCGGCTTTATTCCGCTCCCTGTATCAATCACCACAAAGGAGTTCGGAATGCGCACGACCGGAAAGGTGAAGTGGTTCAACGACGCGAAGGGGTTCGGTTTCATCACGCCTGATAACGGGCAGAAGGACTGCTTCGTGCACTACAGCGCTATCCAGGGCAGCGGCTTCAAGTCGCTCGCCGAGGGTGATGCGGTCGAGTTCGACATCGTTGAGGGACAGAAGGGTCCGGCGGCGGAGAACGTCACCAAGGTTGGCGGCTGAGGGGTAGTTCGCTCGCTGAACCGGGACACAATTTTCGGCAGGGCGCCTCATTTGAGGCGCCCCGCTCTGTTTTAATTTCGCGGACGGCCGCGCGTGGGTTCGGCGACGCTTTCAAGAGCGTCATCCACGGATCGTTCCAGTATTTTTCTAAGCTGCGCGACGTCGAACGCGAGGATTGTCAGCGAGCCGAGTGAAATGGACGTCGAGTTATCGCCGAGAAAGCGTTCGGCAATTTCGAGCGCCCTCGCAATGCCGATTCCCGCGTCGCGGTTCAGAATCATCGCTACCGCAATGCGTTCGAGCGCGGAGATCGGCAAGCGCCGGCTGCGTCCGCGGCTTCCCGATCGCAAAAGCGATCGTGCTTCGCGCGCGAGAATGTTGTCGAGTGTTTTTGTTCTGACGCCAAGCGCGGCTGCGGCAACGCGAGTCGAGAGTGTTTTCATAATATCCTCTTATTTGAGGATATTATAACATGCAACGTGTAAATGGAATAGCTAGGTAGCGTTCAGTCCATAACGTAATCAGATGTTTCTTTTTAGCGTAGCTTTGGCCGCTCCGATTTGACGCTTTACAGCCATCGGACCAGTTCCGCCGTCGATCTCACGGTTCGCCAGCGAGGCTGAAGGTGAGAGTTCGGACATCACGTCGGACTCAAACTTGGCGTGCGCCGCGCGAAATAATGCAAAGGGCAGGGCGCCGAGCTCACAGTTCCTTTCTTCAGCCTCACGCACGAGCTGACCGACGGCGCCGTGCGCCTCGCGAAAAGTCACCCGCTTTCGCACGAGATAATCTGCGAGATCCGTTGCCATCATCGTGCTCGTTACGGCGGCCTTCATGCGCTCGACGTCGAATGTCAGCGCCTCGAGCGAACCCGTCACGGCCGGCAGCAGCAGCGTCATGCAGTCGGCCGCGTCGAACAGCGTACGTTTGTCCTCTTGTAAATCTTTGTTGTAGCCGCTCGGCAGGCCTTTGATCGTCGCCAGCAACGCGACGAGATCGCCAAGCATCCGCGCGCTCGACCCGCGCGCGAGCTCGAGCGCATCGGGATTTCGTTTCTGCGGCATCATGGATGAGCCGGTCGAGAACGAATCGCCGTAGCGCACAAACCCGAACTCGCTCGAGCCAAACAGAATCAAATCTTCTGCGAGCCGCGAAAGGTGCGCGCCGACGAGCGAAAGCGTGAACAAAACTTCGGCGATGAAATCACGATCGCCCACCGCATCAATGCTGTTCTGCGAGATCGTGGAGAACCCCAGCGACTTTGCCAGCCGGGCACGCGCGATTGGAAAAGCAGATCCGGCAATCGCGCCCGAGCCGAGGGGGAGCGAGGCAGAGTGCGCGCGCGCCGCGGCCAGGCGTTCGCGATCGCGCTGCAGCGGCCAGAAGTGCGAGAGCATCCAATGCGCGCCGCTCACCGGCTGCGCGCGCTGCAGGTGGGTGTATGCCGGCATGACAGCTCGCTCGAGCCGCGTCGCCTGCGCGATCATCGCGTGCTGCAACGCGATGATGAGCACGTCGAGGGCGGCGCAGGTCTCCATTGTCCAGAGGCGCGTCGCGGTGGCGACTTGATCGTTGCGGCTGCGACCGGTGTGCAGACGCGAAGCAACCATACCGGCCTCTTCGTGCAGCAGCCGGTCGATCATCGTATGAACGTCTTCATCGGTCGCGACCGGCTTCGCGCCGTCGGCGATGCGCGCCGCGACACGGTCGAGTCCCCTTATGATCTGCGCGCTCTCGTGTTTGGTAAGCACAGCGGCGTGCGCGAGAGCGGCGGCCCACGCCTTGGAGAGGCGCACGTCGTGCGGCCAGAGACGGAAATCGACGCCGATCGAGCGGTTGACGGCGTCGAGCGCCGGGTGGGGGCCGCCGGAAAAGCGGCCGCCCCACAGCTTGTGTGTCCCAGCTCCTTTTTTCTTGCCCTTCATACTCCCGCGACGATCTCGTCCGGCTTCGTCGACGCGACGGTGCGCGCCATCGCGGCCTTCGCATCGCCTGCGGCTTCGAGATCTTTGAGCGCGCGCACGCGCTGCGCGAGCCCGAACAGCCGGATGAAGCCCGCGGCGTCGCTCTGCTCATAGACGTCGTCTTCGCCGAACGTCACGAATCGCTCGTCGTACAGCGCTTCCTTGCTCGCGCGCCCTGCGATCGTGACGGTGCCGCGGAGCAGCCGCAGCGTAATTGTCCCGGTGACGCGGCCCTGCGTAATGTTGACGAACGCGTCGTACGCTTCGCGCTCGGTGGTCCACCAGCGGCCTTCGTAGACGAGATCGGCGTAGCGCGGCGCGATGAGATCCTTCGCGGCAAGCGTGCGCCGATCGAGCACGAGCATCTCGAGTTCACTGTGCGCGGTGTAGAGCAGGGTGCCGCCCGGCGTCTCGTACACACCGCGCGATTTCATGCCAACAAGACGGTCCTCGACGATGTCGGCGCGGCCGATGCCATGCTTGCCGCCGATCTGGTTGAGCTTGGTGAGCAATTCGACCGCATCGAGTTTTTCTCCGTTCACGCTCACTGGCGTGCCTTGCTCAAACCCGATCGTGACGTCCTCATGGGTCGCCGGCGCGTCTGCCGGATCCGTCGTGAGCATGAACAGATCCTTCGGCGGCACGCTGTTGGGGTCCTCGAGAACTCCGCCTTCATGCGAGATATGCCAGATGTTGCGGTCGCGCGAATAAATTTTTGTCGTGGTAGCCGACACCGGCACGTTGTGCGCGGCCGCATACGCGAGACAGTCTTCGCGGCTCTTGAGATCCCACATGCGCCACGGCGCGATCACGGGAAGATCCGGCGCGAACGACATATAGGTGAGCTCGAAGCGCACCTGATCGTTTCCCTTGCCGGTGCAGCCGTGCGAAAGCGCGTCGGCGTTCACCTTCCGGGCGACTTCGACCTGCTTCTTGGCGATCAGCGGCCGCGCCATCGAAGTGCCGAGTAAATATTTTCTGTTGTAAATCGCGCCTGCACGCAGCGTGGGCCAGATGAAATCGCGTACGTACTCGAGGCGCAGATCTTCCACGTAGCACTCTTCGGCGCCCGACGCGATCGCCTTCTCGCGGACGCCCTTCAGTTCCTCTTCGCCCTGCCCGATGTCGGCGGCGACGCAAATAACCCGCGCGTCGTAGTGCTCTCGGAGCCAGGGAACAATGATCGAAGTGTCGAGGCCGCCCGAATAGGCGAGGGCGATGGTGCGCATGCGAAAGCTCCCTGAGATCAAAGGCTATAATGAATAAGAAAGCAGAATACCTGCATTCTAATCACATAAATATGCGACGACAAGTGGAGCCCGCAAAATTACTTGCGCGAGAGGGTCAATAGTCGCTTCGAAATCCGTTCGCGGGCGGCATCCGACCGGCAGATGATGAGGATCGTGTTCTCCCCGGCGATGGTGCCGAGAACATCCGGGCCGCCCTCGGAATCGATCGCCTCTGAAATGGGCTGCGCGCCGGCACTGACGGTCTTCACGACGATCAGTTCGCGCACGAAGTCGAGACCCTGAAAGAGTTGCGGCATCAGCGAC
>JANYIJ010000161.1 GCA_025362095.1 Gemmatimonadota bacterium
GCGGCATTGGCGGCGACCGCACGGATGCGGCGCAGGGTGTTGTTCATCGCTTAGTGGAATTCGCCGATCTCAGGACAACCCCACAATCTGCCCATCACCATCGATCGACATCCCCTCCGCCGCCGGCACCTTCGGCAACCCCGGCATAGTCATGATGTCACCCGCCTTCGCCACCACAAATCCCGCGCCCGCTGATCCGTAGACTTCATTGATCGCGATTCGGAATCCGGTCGGCCGGCAGAGGCGCGTCGCGTCATCCGTGAGGGAGTACTGCGTCTTTGCGATGCACACCGGCGTGTCGCCCAACCCGATCGATGTGAGATACTCGATCGCGCGATCCGCAGCCGGCGAATAATCCGCGCCGTCGCCGCCGTACACGTTCTTTACGATCGTGTCGATCTTCTGCTTGATCGGCAGCGCTGCGTCATACAGCGGCTTGTACGCCGCAGTCTTCTCGTTGAGCATCGAGAGCACCTCGCGCGCGAGCGTCTCGCCGCCCGCGCCGCCCTTCGCGAACACTTCGCACAGCACGACCTTCGCGCCGAGCCTCAGCGCGTAATCGTTCACCATCTTCAGCTCGGCGTCGGTGTCCGCGCCAAAGCGATTGATCGCGATCACCACCGGCACTCCGAACTGGCGCACATTCTTCAGATGATGCTCGAGGTGGGGAAGTCCTTTCTCCAGTGCGCCGAGATCTTCTTTCGTCAGCGCTTTCTTGTCGGCGCCGCCCTGCATTTTCAGCGAACGCACGGTCGCGACGAGAACCGCCGCCTCGGGATTCAGTCCGCCTGCGCGGCATTTGATATCGAAAAATTTCTCGGCGCCGAGGTCCGATCCGAATCCCGCTTCGGTTACCACGACGTCGGCAAGCGCCAAAGCAGAGCGCGTCGCAAGAATCGAGTTGCATCCGTGCGCGATGTTTCCGAACGGGCCCGCGTGCACAAGGGCAGGGCCGCCCTCGAGCGTCTGCACGAGATTCGGCCTGATCGCATCCTTCAACAGCATCGCCATCGCGCCGCTCGCCTTCAGATCGCGCGCGCGAACCGGCGTCTTGCTCTTGCCCGCCGTCGATCCGACGATGATCCGCCCGAGCCGCTCCTCGAGATCCGCGCGGCTCGTCGAGAGCGCCACGATCGCCATGATTTCGCTCGCGGGAATGATCACCCAGTGTTCCTCGCGCACCACGCCATCAGCGGCGCCGCCGAGTCCGATCACCGCGTTGCGCAGCGCGCGATCGTTCATGTCGATCGTGCGCGGCCATGTGATTCGCCGCGCATCCAGAGCAGTCGGATTTCCTTGCTGCAGCGAGTTGTCCATCATCGCCGCGAGTAGCGCGTGAGCACTCGATATCGCGTGAAAGTCGCCGGTGAAATGAAGATTAATGTCCTCCATCGGAATCACCTGCGAATATCCGCCGCCCGCTGCGCCGCCCTTCACACCGAACACCGGGCCAAGGCTCGGCTCGCGCATGCAGAGCATCGCGTTCGATCCGACGCGCCGCAGCGCCTGCGTCAGGCCCACACTCACGGTGCTCTTGCCTTCGCCAGCGGGAGTCGGACTGATTGCCGTGACGAGAACGAGCCGGCCCTTCACCGGGCGCTCGGAAATCTCGAGCGGAATTTTCGCCTTGTACTTGCCGTATAGATCGAGATCGTCCGCGCCGAGTCCCACATCGCCAGCGACCTCGGTAATGGGACGCGGCCGGGCGGCCTGTGCGATTTCGATATCTGAAGGGATCACGTGATGCGCTCTGGATGCGAGTAGATGTTGGCCGTTCTGCCGCGAAGCAGTCCGACGAGTGTGATGCCGGACGCTTCGGCGATTTTGATCGCGAGGCCGGTGGGGCGTGAAACAGCGGCGAGCAGGGCGACTCCCGCGACAGCTGCCTTCTGCACGAGTTCAAAACTGGCGCGGCTCGTCACTATCAGGAAGCCGGTCGATGGATCGGTCCCCGCACGCGCGAGGGCGCCGAGCACTTTATCGAGCGCGTTGTGGCGCCCGATATCCTCGCGCACCACTTCGAGCATACCGTCTGCGCGGGCCCACGCCGCAGCGTGGACCGCATGCGTTTCGCGATTGGTCGGCTGGTGGGCGTCGAGGGCCATGCCTGCGTCGTACAGTGCGGCGCGTTGAAGCGTTAACACGGATGACACCGAGACGACCGGCCGGACTGCGTCATCGATTGCCTCTACGCCGCAAAGGCCGCATCCACTTCGTCCGGCTAGCGCGCGAGTCCGCTTTGCAAGACGCTCAGACGCTTCAGCTGGAATGGTGATCGCGAGTTCTACGCCGCGAGCGTGCGTCGACACTTCAATACGTTCGATTTCGTCTGCGCGCGAGACGATTCCCTCCGTGAGCGAAAAGCCGTACGCGAGATCTTCGAGATCGCCGGGCGAGCACATCATCACCACGTGCGGCTTTCCGGAATACACAAACGCCACAGGCCGCTCATTCGCGATCGCCGCACGGTCGTCGCTGCGAGAATCGGCCTCCAATCGCACGAACGCGTGCTCGAGCATGGGATCGTCGGCGGTCATGCGTGCTCGGTCTTCGGACTTCGGTCTTCGGTCGTCCGTTGCACGAACCGCCAGCCGAACCGTCCCTTGATGCAAAGGTTTCCGAGCGTCACGCCGTTGTCGAGCGGAGAGGTCGCCTTCACGATCTCGTTGCCTTGCACGTGCAGCGTCAGCGTGCACCCCACGCCGCAGTACGGACAGATGGTATCGGTCGCTTTCTGTTCGGCTTCATTCCAGCTGCCGTCGTTGCGCATGTCGAACTCACGCTTCGCCATCAACGCGCCGGTCGGGCACACGGCGATGCAGTTTCCGCAGTAGACGCAAGCCGAGTCTGGCAGCGAGACCGCTAGTTCCGTGGAAATGCGCGCGTCGAATCCGCGGCCTGCCACGGCGATCGCAAACGTATTCTGATGATCCACGCCGCACGCTTCAACGCATTTGTAGCAGAGGACGCACTTGGCGTAGTCGCGAATGTAGAGATCGTTGTCCACCATCGGCGGCTGCGCAACGGTCGCGGCGAATTCCGGATTCGGCGGCGAGTGATGTCCGCATACGGCCGCATCGCGCACGCCGGCAGCGGCCGGTGGGGCGGGCGGGCCATAGCGCCCGGGCTCGCATTCGTACTCATCGAGCAGCTCCGCCATGCCTGGGGTCGTGGAGAGGTCTACGGAAGACGCAAGAAGCTCCAGCACCATCTTTCGTGTGTGCTTCACGCGATCGTTGCCGGTGCGCACGATCATTCCCGCTTCCACGGCGCGCGAGCAGCTGGGGACGAGCACTCGCGATCCTTCCACTTCCACCATGCACACGCGGCACACGTTCACTGGCCGCAGCGTTTCGAGATAGCAGAGCGTCGGAATCTCGATGCCCAGCGTTTTGCACGCGCCGAGGATCGTCGTGCCTTCAGCGACGCTCACTGGCGTGCCGTCAATCGTGAGCTCGACGATTTTTATCGGCTCGCGATCGGGGCGACGAATCTGAACGAATGGAGGCGCGGGAACCGCTGTCATATTCTGTGCTCTGTGTCCTGTTTGCTAGTTGTAAAGGCCGAGCCGCTTGATCGCGGACTCCACGGCCGAATATGCTGTCTGACCGAGTCCGCAGATCGATCCGTCTTTCATCGCATCGCCGAGTTCGTTGAGCAGAGCGAGTTCCCCGGCCACACCGCCGCGGGTCTTTCCACTCGTAATCCGGTGAAGGGATTCCTCCTGACGCACCGTGCCCACCCGGCAGGGAACGCACTGCCCGCACGATTCATCTCTGAAGAACGCGGCGATTCGCAGCACGGCGTCGCGCAGATCCGTGGAATCGTCGAACAGCATGACCACGCCGGAGCCGAGCGTCGTCCCGCTGGCGCGCGTGTCCTCGTGCGAGAGCACAATCTCGAGCTCGTCTGCGCGCACGAATCCGCCGGCCGCCCCGCCGAGCAGCACGGCGCGGAGCTCTCGTCCTGCGGGCGCGCCGCCTGCCATGTCGATCAGTTCGCCGAGCGTCGTGCCGAACGGCACTTCATACACGCCCGGTCTTTGCACCGTGCCGCTCAGGCAAAAAAGTCTGGTGCCGGTGGATTGCTCCGTGCCAATCTTCGCGAACGCCGCGCCGCC
>JANYIJ010000145.1 GCA_025362095.1 Gemmatimonadota bacterium
GAGAATCTGCGCGAACTCCGCGACCTGCTCCACTGATGTGATCTTGGGGAGGTTCACGACGAAGTTCGGCGGCAGCCGCCCAGCGCCGTCGACAACCGTCGAGAGAAACAGACGCAGCGAGCGCACACTGCGCTCGCGTCCTGCCGCGTCGAGTGCCTTTACGCGAATGCCGAGCCGCCATGGAAGTGACCCCGCGGACATTCCCGCGACGACTTCTTTCGCAGCCGCGACCGCATGCCCGTCTTCTTCGGTATCTGTCCGCACGCCATAGCCGTCCTCGAAATCGATCCGATAGTCTTCGACCGGCTCGCGCAGGAGTTTCTCGCGCACTCGCGCGAATACTGACGCCGCAACTCCGTTCGATTCGATACCGAACACGTCACCAAGCGTGCGGGCATCCGGCGCGTACCCACTCAGCGACTCGAGCGCCCGCTGCTGAAAGCGCCCGGCGACATCCGCTCGAAACAGCTGCGCACCGCCGAACACCGTGTGGACCGGCTGTCGTGACATCGTCATGGAGCAAACCCTCTCACCGTCGCCTCGAATTCGGGGGTACACAAACGTAATCGCCGCTGAGCGGCCCCGTTCAAACCGTTTGATCCGGAGTCGATGTCGAAGGAGGGTCAGCAGAGCACTATCCGAAAGTTCAGCCGGACTCTTTCACCTCGACGGCCATGACCAAATCAGCACTTCTCCGCTCCGGAATCGCGATGGCAGCCCTCGCGCTCGCAGCCCACTCCGCGGCCGCGCAGTCGGAGCGCCGCAGCCTCGCCGGAAGTTCCGTGGCGATCTATGCGCTCGCAGGGCGCGTGCAGGTCGAACAGGGCTCCGGAAGCGATGTCATCGTAGAGATCACGCGTGGCGGTCACGATGCGAGGAAACTTTCGATCGACGTCGGCGAGCTGCGCGGGCGCAACACACTTCGCGTGCGCTACCCCGATGACGACATCGTTTACCCGGAACTCGGCCACTGGTCCAGCTCCGACTTTCGCATCAACAGCGACGGCACATGGGGCGGCAACGACGACGATCGCGACGACCGCGGATGGAACGGATGGGCCGGCCATCGCATTCGCATCAAGGGCGGCGGCAGCGGCACCGAGGCCTGGACCGATCTCAAGATTCTCGTGCCGAGCGGCAAGGACGTCGCGGTGTACGTCGGCGTCGGCGAACTCGGTGCGACGCACGTGACGTCCGATCTGCGACTGAGTTCGAACTCGGGGCGCGTGACCGTGCGCGACACGAAGGGAAATCTCATCGCCAGCACAGGATCCGGCGGCGTCGACGTGCGCAACGCGACCGGAGAGGACGTGCGGATCTCGAGCGGTTCGGGCGGCATAACGTCGAACGACGTGAGCGGAAAGCGTCTCAGGATTTCGACCGGCTCGGGCGGCGTCACCGGCTCCGGCGTCACATCGGACGATCTTCAGATCGGCTCGGGCTCCGGAGCGATTCGTGTGGACGATGCACGGTCGCCACGCGCGCGACTGAGCTCCGGCAGCGGTGGTATCAGAGTGGGATTCGCATCACCCGTGAAGAGTCTCGATGCAAGCACCGGCTCAGGCGGCGTGACCGTCACGCTTCCCGGCGCCGTAAATGCAGAGCTGGATATTCAGACCGGCAGCGGCGGCATCGACAGCGATTTCCCGGTGCAGGTGAATCGCATGGAACGGAATCGCCTGCGCGGGCAGATCGGCGACGGCAGCGGAAACATCAGGATTCGGTCGGGTTCGGGCTCCGTGCATCTGCGGAAGCTCTAGATAACCTGATCGATCATGAACGCGTAGCGAAACGCCACCTCCTTCAAGCGCTCGTAGCGGCCCGTCGCGCCGCCATGACCGGCTCCCATGTTCATCTTCATGAGAAGAACATGGGAGTCGGTTTTGTGCGTTCGCAGCTTCGCGACCCACTTGGCCGGCTCCCAGTACGCGACGCGTGAATCGTTCACGCCGCTCGTGACGAGCAATCGAGGGTAGGTTTTTCGATCGACGTTGTCGTACGGCGAATACTTCCGCATGTACGCGTAGGCCTCGGCCTCCGCAGGATTTCCCCACTGCTCCCACTCCTGCGCGGTGAGCGGGATCGATGCGTCGAGCATCGTATTGATGACGTCGACGAACGGCACATCGGCGACGATCGCGTGAAAGCGATCGCCTCCAAGATTCGCGATCGCGCCCATGAGCAGGCCACCGGCGCTTCCACCGTGCGCGACGAGACGGTCACGCGAGGTGTAGCGCTCGGCGACGAGATGATCCGCGCAGTCGATGAAATCGAAGAACGTGTTCATTTTCCCGAACATCTTGCCGTCGTCGTACCAGCCGCGGCCCATGTCCTGCCCGCCGCGCACGTGCGCGATCGCGTACACGAAACCGCGGTCGAGCAGCGAGAGGCGCGCAGAACTGAACGTCGGCTCGATAATGTGGCCGTAAGCGCCGTATGCGTAGAGAATCGCCGGTCGCGCGCCGTCGCGCGCAAGCGGCGCGCGATAGACCAGCGAGACAGGCACCTGCGCTCCGTCGCGCGCGGGCGCGATCAGCCGTTCGACGCGATACAAGGAGGGATCGTAACCGCCGAGTATTTCATCGCGCTTGCGAAGTTCCCGCGTGCGCCCGGCCACATGGTAGTCGTAGACGGAATCGGGCGTGATAAGCGACGAATAGGTGAAGCGGATCGTGCGCGTCGCGAACTCGGGGTTCTCATCGAGCGAGACGCCGTACGCCGGCTCGGGGAAGTCGATGTAGTGCGATTCGTCGGCGTTGAGATCAGTCACGCGCAAACGCCGAAGCCCGCGCTCACGCTCCGACACCACCGCGAAATCGCGGAAGACGTCGACGCCCTCCACGAACACGCCATCGCGCGCGGGAAGCCACTCACTCCACGCCGCCGGATCTTCCACTCGCGCGCGCATCACTTTGAAATCGCGCGCGTCGTCGCGGTTCGTGAAGAGGTACAGCCACTCGGCGCCGTGATCCACGTCGTACTCGACATCCGCCGCGCGCGCCGCGACGAGCCGCGGGACCCGCTCCGGCGCGTGCGCGTCGAGCAGCCAGCTTTCCGCGCTCGTGAAACTGGAGCTGGTGAGAATGACGAACGCACCGCTGCGCGAGCGCCGCACTCCCACGTTGAAGAGCGGATCAGCATCGTGATAAACCGAGACATCACTCGCGCGCGCCTCGCCGAGCCGGTGCCGCCAGACCTGATCGGCCCGTTTGGCCGCGTCGGTTGTCTGATAAAACAATGTGCGCCCGTCGCTGGCCCATGCGAGACCGAAGCCAAGCGCGTCGGCCGAGTCCGTGAGCCATGCGCCCGACGATAGATCCTTGACGCGCAGCAGGAAATCTTCGTAGCCGTTCGTATCCTCGAGGATCGCGAGATAGCGATGATCGGGACTGACCTCGAATCCGCCGAGCTGATAAAACGTGTGCCCTTGGGCCACGGCATTCTGATCGAAGATCACCTGCTCAGGCGATCCATCGGCATCAACGCGGCGGCAGTAGATCGGATAGGCCTTCCCCTGCTCCGTGCGCGAGTAGTAGAGCCAATTGTCGCGGCGCACGGGGACGTCCGTATCGTCCTCTTTGATCCGGCCGAGCATTTCCTTGTAGAGCGCCTCCTGCAACGGCTCTGTCTTGCGCATCGTCGCTGTCGTGTACGCATTCTCGGCTTCGAGATAGGCGATCACCTCGGGATTTTCGCGATCGCGGAGCCATGCGTAATCGTCCTCGCGCACCTCGCCATGAATCGTGATGGAGGTGCGTTCGAGCTTCGCGACGGGAGGTTTTGGATTCTCGGACATCGGTGAAAGTTAACGAGAGCGCCGAGAGTGGTCTGATTTGCTACCTTTATCCATGGCCGCTATCGATTCTCCAGGAGCAAAGCTGCTCAATGCGTGGCGAACGCTTTCGCCCCTCCCCGCCGGCCGCTGGCTCTTCACACAGCTGGTAAAGTGGATGATTCCCTACACCGGCTCCGTCTCTCCCCGCGTGGAGACTCTCGAGCCCGGCTACGCGCGCATCTCGATCACGCAACGCCGCCGTCTCGAACAACACCTCGGCTCGATCCACGCAATCGCGCTCATGAACGTCGCGGAATTCGCGAGCGGAGCCGCCATGACCACGGCTCTGCCGGCAGGCTATCGCGGCATCGTAACAAAGATGTCGATCGAATATTTCAAGAAGGCGCGTGGAACGGTGACCGCCGAGAGCCGGCCGAAGCTCCCCGATCTGACAAAAGAGGGCGAGTACGATTTCATCTCCGAGATCACCGATCAAAAAGGTGATCTGATCGCGCGCGCAACGGTTCGCTGGAAACTCGGCCCAGTTCCGCCCAAGGACGGCTCGACACGTTCTTCCTCCGCGTCATGACGCCGAGCGCGCAGGAATTATTTCTCAAGCAGACCGGCATTCGCGTCCCGGTGATCTGCGGCCCGATGTATCCGTGCAGCAACCCGGAGTTGGTTGCGGCGGTGAGCGAGGCCGGCGGAATCGGCATCGTGCAGCCGATCTCCCTCACGTACGTGCACGGTCACGAGTATCGCGAGGGCCTTCGCCTCATCCGGCGCCTCACGTCAAAGCCGATCGGATTCAACGCGCTGATCGAAGCGTCGTCGAAGATGTATTTCGAGCGCATGGTGAAGTGGATCGACATCGCGCTCGAAGAAGGCGTGCGCTTCTTCATCACTTCGCTCGGCAATCCCAAGTGGGTCTGCGAGCGCGTGCACGCCGTTGGCGGCGTCGTCTATCACGACGTCACCGAGCGGAAGTGGGCGCAGAAAGGAATCGACGGCGGCGTCGACGGGCTGATCGCGGTGAACAATCGCGCAGGCGGACATGCCGGGTCGAAGTCACCCGCCGATCTCTTCGACGAGCTGCGCTCTTTCGGCGTGCCGCTCGTTTCCGCGGGCGGCGTCGGCGAACCCCACGAGTTCGTCGACGACCTCGCCCTCGGCTACGCAGCGGTTCAGCTCGGCACGCGGTTCATTGCCAGCACCGAGTGCAAGGCGGGCGACGCATACAAGAAAGCAATCATCGACGCGGACGAGAGCGACATCACGCTCACCGAGCGCCTCACCGGCGTTCCTGTGGCCGTGATCAATAACGACTACATCCGCGGGCTCGGCACTAAGGCGGGCCCGCTGGCGCGCTGGATGCTCAAGGGCCACAAGACCAAGCACTGGATGCGCACGATCTACGCGCTCAACTCGGTGTGGCGCCTGAAGCGCAGTCTCACGAAATCGAACGGCGCCGGCGAGTACTGGCAGGCTGGCAAGAGCGTCGCCGGAATTCACGAGGTGAAGCCGGCGGGAGAAATCGTGCGGGACTTCGAAGCCGCATGGCGCGCGGCCGCCGCCGTTACTTCACACTGAGCACTCGAATATCGAACACGAGCACCGCATCGGGCGGGATTAATCCGGCGCGGTTGGAACCGTAGCCGAGCTCCGGCGGGATGACGAGCATGCGCCTGCCGCCCACGCGCATTCCGATGATTCCCTCGTCCCATCCCTTGATCACGCGCCCGCGTCCGATCGGAATCGTAAGCGGCGGCTGATCGACTCGCGTGGAGTCGAACTTCACGCCGTTGGTGAGCCAGCCGTTGTAAAAGACCCGAATGTCCATGTGCTCGCGAATCACCGCGCCGGTGCCGACTTCGATGTCGCGCCAATAGAGGCCGCTCGCCGTCTTGGTCATCTTGTCGAGCTGCACATCGAGCGACGCCGCGAATGGAATCGACTCGGTCGTCCGCGAGTAGGGCGCGGCGGTTGCTCCGCCGCCGCTTGCACAGGCGGCGACCAACAATGCGAACGCGGCGGCGAGGCTGGCACGGTGGAGCATTCGAAACCTCTGTGGCTGGCGTGATAGATCGTACGGAGGATAACATCGCACATGCGAATCGTCGCAATTTCCGTCTGCGTATTCGCCGCGCTCGCGCGCCCTCTCGAAGCTCAGACGCTGCGTGGGCTGGTGCTCGACAGCTCCAGCCGCGCCCCCATCGCCGGCGCGGTGGTGATGCTGCTCGATTCCGCCGGCGCGGTGCTGCGTCGCAACATCACGGATGAGCGCGGTCAGTATCGAATCGCGTTTGCGCGCGGCGCACGCACGCTGCGGTTCGTGCGGATCG